>NZ_CP070491.1:2445000-2750625 GCF_016925495.1 Methylococcus sp. EFPC2
TGTGTATCTCAGTCGACCTTCGACAATTTGCGAAAAGTTTGGGAGCGCATTTTTGAGTATGATAGAGATTTCTTATTTGTGGTAGCCGCGGGAAACCAAGGTGCGGACGCGGACTCATATACTCTGCCTGCAGGCATAGAAAAACCGAATGTCTTGACGGTGACGTCAACGAACATTTCCGGAAAAAATCTTTCTGCTTTCAGCAATTTCGGAAGCACCGTCGATATCGCCGCTCCCGGCGAAAATATTTATTTTCCGATCGCATTCGATACATCCGGCGCCCCAAACTACGGCATCAACTCCGGCACCTCGTTTTCCGCCCCTTTTGTCGCCGGCACAGCGGGGTTGCTCACGGCAATTTCACCCTTGACCAACGGCCGCATACCCATAGGAGGACAGCCAGAAGCGAAAGCGATCCGGGAGGCCTTATTGGAAAACGCCAATGTAACCCTTGTCGATAAACCCATGGGTGACAGCCAGTGCGCGACCGACCCCGCGACAGGTCAATGTCTGAAGGACGCCCAGGGAAATGACCTTTATCACGCCAGAGTACTGGATGCCTGTACACCGCTTGCCACGGCCATGCACACGAACCATATCGACGACCTCGTGCCGGGCGGCCGGGTGGTGGCCGTGCATGGCCGAAAAATTGCGATAGCATCCTCTTCCGGAATACATATTTACGATACCGACACCGAGAAAACCCTGGCCATAATCTCTGATCCCGAACTGGCAAATAACCCAAGTGCTGCCACCCACTTCGGGAGATCCGTTGATATGGACGATCACCATGTTTTGGTTGGCTCCCCTGGCAACAACAAGGCTTACTTGTTTGACCTCGGCGGCAATCGCCGGGAGACTTATGACATGAACATGCTGAGTGGAAAGGTCTGGAGTATCGTCGACGAGACTGGGCAACTATATGGCGATATTATTTCCAGTCCATTCGTATTCGGCGCCGGCGTCAAGCTGGATGGTGATGACATCTATATTTATATGCGTGGTTTCGAACGCGAGAGCCCACAATATAGGTTAATTAATTACTACCTTCAGCTCAAAGGATCGCAGATAAAAATAATATGGAAGAATCGGGGAGGCCTTGCTAACACGGTCGGGCAGCTAACAGCTGACGTATTTGACTTAACAACCAACCTAGCACCGCATGTAAAGGGAGGAGTAATAAGGAACTCTTTGGGTTATTACAATACCACGACTCGAAACAAAGTTCCGCTGGCTGCTGGCGAAGGCCTTATATTGGGTGACAGCCATCATGCGATCGTCGACGCCTCCCACAATGTAACTTTGCTCGATAATAGTGGTGGCCCGTCGATCACTCCCATCGATTCAACGACGGGCAAACAGGTCAATATCGGTGACTGGGGCGGCATGATGGGGCACGCCCCATTTTTGCACGGCACCTCCGGATTATTTATCAAGGATGGAATCGTTTATGCTCGGGATTTTAAAACCGGACAAGTGCGTAAGTCATTTAAAGAGAGCTTCGGGGATTTAAACCTGCTCGGTAATGACATGATCGCCATACCTGGTGAATTTGACTACGCCTCAGGAACTCAAAAGACTGACCGATTGATATTCCTCTGTCCCCAATCGCCGTAACAACTGGTAAAGCCTGCCAATCGGAGCGCGGGCTCGACACGGGCTCCGATCGGTCATACCGCAATTACACGATGCGTTTCAGACCATGCAAGCCTTCAAATCGCATTTTTTCATTTTCTTGATGTCCTCTTCTGCTTCAAACGCTGCCCCTGATAGGCTCGGAAGGGGACTGCCCATAAAGCCGTGCCGGCGTAAGCTTTGAAGCGCGCGTATAGCCGATAACCAAACGCGGAGCCCCAGTTATGAACGACAAGAACACCGATCCGATAGGCGATTATCTGGAAGCAAGATCCAGCGGCATGAATTGGAGCAACACCGTCGCGGGTGCGATGGGCGCGGCGGCGAAAGCCGCCGCTGCTGATGCAGCCCAAAACGAAACGGAGGCGAAAAACGAAGCGACCCTCCGGCAGACACAACAGCAGCCCGATACGAAGCCCGGCACCCCGTCCTGGCTGAAGAATCTGGCTTGGCTAATCGGATTGATCGCCGGCCTCGCCATCGCCAAGCCTTTGGGAATCACCGAAACCTCGGCCGTCTGGGTTTGCGCCCTGCTCAGCGGCCTGGCGGCGAGCCTCGTGGTATCGTTGATTTATCGGCTCGTCAGGCTGGCCTTGTCGCAGGTCTATCTTGCCCTGTTGGGCCTCATCGCGCTGGGCGCAGTAGGCGCGGTGGCTTCATTTTTCAAATGATGAAGGTGAAATCCTTAGCTGCACCGCTATTCGGGTTTCCCGCCCTGCTCGCCTTGGCCGGCGATATTCGAGCGCTCGATGCCACCGATCTGGCTCAGGCGCTCAAAGACGGTTGCCTGGCGCATTTCCACTCGCCCGCCGTAGAAACCGATGCGTTTTGCGACTGCCTGGCGAGCGCGGCGGGAAGATCGGACCTTACCCTGGAAGAGCGCAGCCGCCTCGCCGCGGAATTCAGCCAGGCCCATCTCGGCACGCTGGCCGCCCGGCACCCCCAGTTTATGGACAAGGCTGGGCGCTGTTACCGCTAATCGCGATCTGAAGCTCCATTTTCACGAGAGGATGATGCAATGTTGCGTATGCACAAAAATATTTTTTCGACGAGCCTGCAAGCGGGGCTTTGCCTGCTCTGGCTGGCAGCCCCCGGCCAGGCGGACGCCGCTTATCCCGAGCCATCCGAGAGCGAGATGAAGTCGGCCATCGAGCGCACCATGGTGCAGCGGGGTGGCACCCAGGGCGCTCCGGGCGAGGTCGTGGTGGAAAATGCGCTCAGCGGTGTGTCGCTGAAGATCGTCGATTTCGAGAAACTGGGCTGCTCACCCGCCCAGGGCGCGGGATATTTCTGCACCTACCAGATCACCACCAAGGCGAATTTCTATTCCAACGAAGGCACTCGAGCCGGCAACAACCATGCGGCCGGCGCCAACGCCTTATTGGGCTGGGTGGCAGCCGATCAATAAAGGTCCTAAGCCCTGCCGCCGAGCGGGGCGACATTCGGCGGCACGAGCCTGACTGACCGCTCTATCGAATGCGGAGCAAACCCTCGGCGTGCACCGGAAGAACGACTGATCCAATCGAACGTCAGGCCACGTTTTTTCATCTCCCTCCCGATCCGGACACGGGCAGGATGGAGCGAGAGCGATCGAGCAGCGGGATACCGGCGGTCGCCCCGCAGATCGACCGAGACTCGGCCTTGCCCTCGGCCGGAAAGCCGGCTACAAAGGGCCCTCATATTTTTATCGAGCAAGGTTTACATGACGGCACGACTCTCGACCACCTGGCATCTGCGCTGGCTCAGCGCCCTCATCGTTTCCCTGTTCTTCACTCACATCCCTGCCCATGCGGATGACGCCATTGCAGGCGACCCCCTGGCCGCGAGTCTGCAGGCGCTGGTGAAAGAAGGCGTCCATCCCAAGCTGCGCTGGGGCAAATTCACCGATTATCAGCCCGCGCTCGAACAGCTCTACCAGCAGTCGGCTTACCATCCCATCTGGACCCGCGACGGTCAGGCTATCCCCCAGGTTGCCAGTGTACTGACCGCCCTGGATGGCGCGCGCGCCCAAGGATTCGACCCGGCCGATTACGATGCCGAAACGCTGCGCCACTGGGCGCACGACTTCGCGCCGGACACCAAGCCACACCCGCAGAACGTGGCTTCCTTCGATGTCGCGCTCAGTCTTTCCGTCATGCGCTATGCGTCCAATCTTTATCTGGGCCGCATCAATCCCCGCCACGTCAATTTCGGCCTGGACATCGAGCCCAAGAAACAGGACCTGCCCGCACTGATCAAACGCATCGCCGACAGTTCCAGCCCGGAAGAAATATTCTCCGGCCTGGAACCCAAGCTGAAGCTCTACGAACATCTGAAGGCCGCCTTGAGCCACTACCAGACCCTGGCCAAGAATGCCCCCAACATCCAGATCAACCTGCCCGCCAAGTTCAAACCGGGCGACCGCCATCCCGATGTGCCGGCCTTGCGGCGGCTGCTCGTCCTGCTGGGCGATCTGCCGGAAAGCAAACACACGTCGGAAACCTACGATGCGGAACTGGCCGAAGGGGTCAAGCGCTTTCAACTCCGTCATGGCCTGGGCGCGGACGGAGTAATCGGCAAAGGTACGCTCGCGCAACTGAATTTCCCCTTGAGCGAACGGCTGCAGCAGATCCAGCTCGGACTGGAGCGCCTGCGCTGGCTGCCGGAACGCATCGATGGCCGCTACCTCATCGTCAACATTCCGTCGTTCCAGTTATTCGGCTTCAACCACAACCACGATAAACCGGACATAGAGATGAACGTGATCGTCGGCGAGGCCATCGACGGCCGCAACACGCCCGTCTTTCATGCCGACATGACCTATGTGAACTTCCGCCCTTACTGGAATGTGCCCTACAAGATCACGGCCAAGGAATTCGTGCCGCAAATCCTGCGCAACCCCGGTTATCTGGGACGCAACAACCTGGAGATCGTCGCCAACTTCGCGCCCAACTCGCCGGTCTACGAGCCCAGCCTGGGTAACGTCGAAATGCTCTCCACCGGGGCGCTCAAGCTGCGCCAGAAACCGGGACCGAAGAACGCCCTGGGGCTGGTGAAATTCGCCTTCCCGAACAACAACAACGTCTATCTGCACAGCACGCCTACACAGGGTCTGTTCAAGAAGGCGCGGCGCGATTTCAGCCACGGCTGCATCCGGGTGGAAAATCCCCAGGGGCTGGCCGACTGGGTGCTGCGCGAACAGGGCGAATGGCCCATGGAGCGCATAGAAGAAACGATGAAGGGCGACAAGACCAAGACCGTCACCCTGAAAACCGCCCTGCCGGTCTACATCTTCTATTCCACCGTGCTGGCGGACGAATCCGGCCGGGTCATGTTCTTCGACGACCTCTACGGCCACGACCGGATACTGCAGGACCTGCTGGCCAAAGGCTTTCCTTATCCGGCCTGACGATGCGCAGCCGCCGGAATCAGGCGCCAGGCATCATGGCTGAGGACAAGCGGAAGACCCATGACTACGGCAGAACAACACCTGATAGACCTGAGCGACAAGATCGTGGAGATCGAACTGCGCAAGGACGCCGATGCCCTTGAGCGCTACATCGCGGACGATTATGTCGGAGTGGACCCGTCCGGAGCGCTGATCGACAAGGAGATCGCCGTGGGCCGTTATCGCAGGGACGACTTCCATCTGTATGAACATGGAGTTTCGGATATTTCCGTGACGGTGACAGCCGGTACGGCGCTGGAAATCGGCGTGATGACGCTCCGGGGTCGGCTAGGCGCGTTCGAGTTCGGCGGACGGTATCGCTACATCCACTATTGGCTGCATACGGCGGATGGCTGGAAGGTGCGTGCGTCGCAACTTACGCCCATACTCCGCGATTGAGAGCCGACCATGGAGCGATCAGCGGACGTTCCGGCGCGGCGGATTGCGCGCCAACGGCGCACAGGCCTGCTTAATCTCCCTCTTCCGTAAGATCTCCGATCACGATCCTTTCCGGACGATGGGCGGTTGAGCCGGTCAATAATGCGGAGGCCGCTCCTCTGCGGCCTGAACGGGGCCCAGGCCTTCCGAAAGCTGGCGCAGACGCTCGATGAGCAGGCGGCAGGTTTCCTCCAGTTGGTCGATCTGCTTTTGCTGCCGGCAAACGACGTCGTTCAGCGCGACGACGGCGTCTTCCTGGTAGGCCAGTTTGGTTTCGATTTCGACCCATCGATCTTCGGGCATGGTGATCTCCCCGGCGAACTCAGAGCGACAAACCCAGCGGATTGTCCGGATCGATCCGGTCCATGAAGGGCTTGCGCCGGTCCTGATCGGTGATTTGGTAGATCTTGCCCAGCCAGTTGTTGAACAAGGCTTTGGCGGTATCGCGCCAGGTATTGTCCAGATGCGGCAGTATCAGCGACTCGGGAAACTCCGGCGCCGGCCGGCCGGCACGCTTGGCGCTGCGCAGGCGTTGCGCGTATTCGCTCAGGAGCACGCCGCACACGCCCAGATTGAAATAATGTTCCGGCAGGGGCGGATAATCCTCGCGTTCGTCGTTGAAATAACGCATCACCTCCCGCTTGTATTCCTTCAGCAGGCTGATGGTGTCGTATTCGGGATGGCCCTGGAAGAACACCACGCGGAACAAATCCGGGCTGACCGCCAGGTGCACCCCGGCCTCCTCGCTTTCCACCAGCACCTTGAGCCCCACCGCCTCCATATCTTCGCGGAAGATTTCGTTGAAGCGCGAATGCGGCACGTCGAAGCGGGTGTTGATGTCGGCGACCAGAGGATGACGCGGCTCGACCACGCGATGCGAGTAGACGCCCCAGCGCTTGCCGCCCAAGTGCGTGCGCTGTATACCGTAACCGCGCTGGATCAGGGCGTGCGTGGCCAGACAGGAACACAGCGTGGAGCTGACGTTGTCCTTGGCCCAATCGAACACCTCGCCCAGCGGCTCCCAGAAGGCCTCGTCGCTCAGATGGGGGTGGCTCACGTTGGCGCCGCTGACGATCAGGCCGTCCAGGCCGTCGCGCTTGATCTGCTCGAAGCTCTCGTAATAGGTGGCGATATAGTCCGCCGCCTCCGGGCTGCGCGGCAGCCCTTCGATCGTGAAGGGATGCATGTGGAACTGCACGATGGGATTGGCCGCGCCCACCAGCCGGAAGAACTGGCGCTCGGTCGCGGCCAAGGCCGCGTCGGGCATCATGTTCAGCAGCCCGATATGCATCTCGCGGATGTCCTGGTGGCGGGCGCGTTCGACCGTCAGGATCTCCTGCCCCTCCTCGCGCAAACGGTCGTAAGTGGGTAAAGGCGTGTGGGCGACCAGGGCCATCTCGTTCAACTACCTCCGGAATGCTTCAGGCGGCCAGCGCGCGCGCCAGCAATTGCAGGAAATCCTGTTCGTCGTTCACCTGCGCCACATCCTGCACGTCCACCGTGTAACCATATTGGTCGGCGATGGCCTGGTAGCGCGGCAGGCGCGCGCGGAACAAGCGTGGAAAAACCCAGGTCACGAAATCGTCGGGAGCGATGCGCTCGATGTCGTCCAGCCCCCGCTCGGCCATGTAGACGGCCAATTGTTCGTCGAGAAATTCCTCGCGGTAATACAAGGGCTTGGGATCGCGGGCCGCACGCTCGATCAGTATCTGCTCCAACTCGGGACTGGTGCGGATATAAACGATGAGGGTGTGCTCCGCCAGGATCTCCAGGGTCTCCGGGTCGTCCAATTCGCACACGCTGCCGCCGGCATCGTTGATGAAGTGCTTGTAGTCGTAGATGTCGGACGCCTTGGCGATGAAATCCGGCACGTCGCGCATCGCGGCGATCTCCGCCGTATGATGCAGGGACTGGCGGCGCTTGAACTCCTTGAGGCTCAAGCCACCCCTAGCCGGATCGCCGAGCTTGCCCAGGAAGGTCGAGACGGGCGTCAGGTTGTCCACAGTGATGTTGCTGCGGATATAGATGGAGTCCGAGCGCAGCAAATCGCGCAGGAAGGGGATCTCCATGGCCTGGCGCTTGATGTTGTCGTCGATAGGCTCGCCCAGGTAGCGGGTGCCGATGCGATAGTCGCCGGAATAGTGAAACCAGCGCTGCTTGGGCAGCTTGTCGGCCAGCGTGGTTTTACCCACGCCGGACATGCCCAGCAAGGTGATGCGTTTGGACTCCCAGTCCAGGAAGTCCTGAGGGCTCATTTTCATGATGGGACTTTTCCGTCAGCTCCGAATTATTCGAGGTCTAGCGTACGCAGATATTCGCGGAAGCTCGCCTTGAGTTCCGGATGCTTCAACCCCTGTTCCACCGTGGCGATCAGATAGCCCAGCTTGGAACCGCAGTCGTAACGGCGGCCGTGGAACTCGTAAGACAGCACCGGCTCGTTCTTGAGCAGGGCCGCGATGGCATCGGTGAGCTGGATTTCACCGCCCGCACCCTTGGTGACGTTTTCGAGCCTGTCGAAAATGGCCGGGGTGAGGATGTAACGTCCGACCACCGCCAGATTGGAAGGCGCTTTCTCGGGGGCCGGCTTCTCGACGATTTCTTCCACCCGCCCCAGGCTGCTGCCTATGGAGTTGGAACGGACGATGCCATAGCTTTGCGTTTCCGACGGGTCGACGCGCTCTACGCCCAACACCGAACACTGCCACTCGTCGAAGACCTTGATCATCTGGTTGAGGCAGCCGGTCGCGTCGTCGTCTATCATGTCGTCGGCCAGGAGGACGGCAAAAGGTTCGTCGCCGATGACCGCCCGGGCGCGACCCACGGCGTGGCCCAGCCCCAGGGCTTCGGACTGGCGGATGTGCACGCAGGTGACGTGCGGCGGCACGATGTTCTGTACGATTTTCAGCGTTTCGGTCTTGCCCTTGAGGCTCAGCTCGTTTTCCAGCTCATAGGCCTTGTCGAAATGGTCGGAAATGGCCCGCTTGCTGCGGCCGGTGATGAATACCATCACCTCGATGCCGGCAGCCACCGCCTCTTCCACGGCATACTGGATCAAGGGCTTGTCGACCACCGGCAGCATTTCTTTCGGATTCGCCTTGGTGGCGGGCAGGAAGCGCGTTCCCAGGCCGGCAACCGGAAATACCGCTTTTCTTACGACTTTTTTCATGCGTTCATACCTTCGTAGGTTTTTGGGCTGATTTTCACAGTTGGAACAAATCAAGGTCCGCTCAGGTCTGCGGACCTTGCGGGTAATTGCGGCGTAATGTCAAACGAGATCGGAGACCATGGCGGCGGCGGATAGGGGACAGCCGGCATATATTATCCGCTTTCGGGTAGGCTGTGGGTGCCCGGTCGCTGCGTTCCCGCTTGGAAACGCAGCGACCGGAAGAGCGCCGCGGGCTCGCATAGTCTGGGGCCGGTTTAAGCCTGTGCATCGAACGCGACTATCACCATGAATGGCCCGAACGATTCCTCACCTCGCAAACCCCATCCCGCGACGATCACCCGGCTGAAACTCGCTGGCCTGTCGATTTCCCTGCTCGCTTTCCTGCTTGTCTGGCGCTGGGATGCCCAGCTGCGGCAGTCGGAATTCGATCGTTTGGTCCACCAGTATGAAGCCGCGCTTTACCAGGAACTGGACCAGAGCCTGGGCAGCGTCTGGGCGCTGGCCGCCCTGTTCAACGCTTCGGATCGGGTGGATCGGAGTGAATTCGCCTCCTTCGCCCAAGCCGCAATCGCTCATTCGCCCGGATTGGTCGCCGCGGAATGGGTGCCCCGCGTCCCGCGTGACCAGGTCCGCGACTTCGAACTGGCCGTGCGGGCCGAATTGCCCGGATTTCGCGTGAACCCTTTCGGGACCGACGAGGAAGACTGGCTGGACAGCGAACTCTTTCCCATCGTTTTCCTGGAGCCGGCGGCGGGGAACGAAGGCTTGCTGGGCGCCGACCTGGGCTCCCTGCCCTCGCGCCGCGCCGCGCTCGACGCCGCGCGGGACAGCGGGAAGATGGTCGCCTCGCCGCCGCTCGTCCCCATGCAGGAAAATAACGATCGCTATGGCTTCCTGGCCATACACCCGCTGTATGCGCCGGGCCAACCGACCGCCACCGCGGAACAGCGCCATGCGGCGTGCACGGGGTTCGTGATCGGCGTGTTCCGCATCGAAACCCTGATCGAGCGGGCCACCGCCGACTTGAAGCCCATGGACCTCGCGTTTTACGATTCCGATCTCGATTCGCCCGGCAAACGCCTGCTGTACCGCAAAAATGCGCGGGCGGACGAGAACCCATGGACCCGCCTGATCCCTCCCGCCGAAAGCCTGCTCACCCTGCGCCTAGCCGACCGGCACCTGACCCTCCACCTGCGGTCGCAGCGCACGCCCTACGACGACCTCAGCTTCTGGTTATCCTGGGTGGTGTTGCTGGCGGGACTGGCTACGACCGCCCTGCTCGCCGCCTATATGCGGCAAATCGTCGAACGCAGCCGGCTGATCGAACAGGAGGTGCAGACACGCACCGGCGAACTGCAGCGCTCGCGGGAATCCCTGAAAACGACCCTGCACGATCTGCAACTGAGCGAAGGGCGTTTGCGCAACATACTGGATACCGCCCTGGACGGCATCATCGCCGCCGACCAGAACGGCATCATACGGTCGCTCAATCCGGCCGCCGAAAACATCTTCGGCTATGCGGCGCACGAATTGCTCGGCCAACCGGTGTTTAGTCTGATGGCCGAATCACATCGCAGCCGGCACCAGGAAATGCTTAGACATTATCTCGATACCGGCGAACATGGGATCATCGGCCGCATAGTCGAGGTCGAGGGACGCCGGCGCGACGGAGAAATCTTTCCGCTGGAACTGGCGGTCAGCGAAGTCGCGGTGGACGAAGACGAACGCCTGTTCATCGGCATCGTCCGCGACATCGCCGAACGCAAGCGGGTCGAACGGCTTAAATCCGAATTCGTCTCCACCGTCAGCCACGAACTGCGCACGCCATTGACCGCCATCCGAGGCTCGCTCGGCCTGATCGCGGGCGGCGCCATGGGGCCATTGGCGGAACCCGTGCGCAAGCTGCTCGACATCGCCGCCAACAATTGCGAGCGCCTGGTACGCCTGATCAACGACATACTGGACATGGAGAAGATCGAATCGGGGAAAATGAACTTCCAACTGCGTTCCCAAGCGCTGATGCCGCTGATACGGCAGGCCATAGAAACCAACCGGCTGTATGCCCGGCAGGCCGACGTAAATATCGAGTTGGTCGAGAACGGCACATCCGAGCTCCACGTCATGGCCGACAACGACCGCTTCATGCAGGTCATGACCAATCTGCTCTCCAATGCCGTCAAGTTCTCCCCACCCGGCGGCCGGGTGCAAGTCGCCGTGCAGGCGACCGCCGAAAACGTGCGGATTTCGGTCGTGGACACCGGCCCCGGCATACCGGAGAGTTTCCGGCCCCGCCTGTTCGAAAAGTTCGCCCAAGCTGACTCCACCGACAGCCGCCGTAAAGGCGGCACCGGTCTGGGTCTGGCCATCAGCAAGGCCATCGTCGAGCATTTCGGCGGCCGCTTGGGGTATGAAACCGAAGCCGGCCATGGCACGCGCTTTCACGTGGATCTGCCCCGGCTGGACAGCCCCGAACCGGCGGCGGCCACCACCCAGGCGCCAGGCCCGAATATTCTGGTGGTCGAGGACGATCCCGATATCGCCCAATTGCTGCGCCTGATGCTGGAGAAAAACGGCTATGCGGCCGTCATTGCCCATGACGCCGAGGAAGCCCGGAAGCGCTTGGCCACGGAAGTTTATGCCGCGATGACCCTCGACCTGCTGTTGCCCGGGCTCAGCGGGCTCAGCCTGCTGGACGAGCTGCGCCGCGGGGAACACACGGCCCGTTTGCCGGTGATCGTGGTTTCGGCGATCGCCGACCAGGCGAGACGCGAAATCAGCGGCAACGCCGTGGCGGTGGCCGACTGGCTGAGCAAGCCCATCGACGAGCGGCGCCTGATCGAAGCGGTGCGGGGAGGCGTGAAAAGGCGGGCCGGACAGAAAGCGGCGGTGCTGCACGTCGAAGACGACGCCGACCTCCAGGAAGTCGTCGCCGCCCAACTGCGCGAATTCGCCGAGGTCGAGCCGGCCGCAACCCTGGCGGAGGCCGAAGCGGCGCTGGATCGCCGCCATTTCGATCTAGTGATCCTCGACATCGGCCTGCCGGACGGTTCCGGCCTGGACCTGCTTCCCCGCTTGAGCGGCATGCTGCCGCCCACGCCTGTGGTAATCTTTTCCGCCAGGGAACCGCAAGACGAACTGCGCGAGCGGGTCGGCGCCCAATTGGTCAAGAGCAGGACCGAGAGCCTGCACCTGATCGAAACCATACGCGCACTGTTGGCCAACGGAAATGGTGACTCGCCATGACAGAACTCAGGAAAATACTTTATGTCGAGGACGAGCCGGATATACAGACGGTCGCCCGGATGGCCCTGGAAATGCTCGGCGGCTACGATGTTAAGGTGTGTGGCGACGGACATGAAGCGCTGCGCGAGGCGGCCGCCTACCGCCCCGACCTGATCGTGCTGGATGTGATGATGCCGGGCATGGACGGACCGAGCACGCTGGCGGAACTCCGCCGCCTGCCGGATTTGGCGGCCACGCCGGTCGTGTTCATGACGGCTAAGGTGCAACCCGCGGAAATCCGTCATTTCTTGTCGCTCGGCGTCGCGGACGTGATCGCCAAGCCTTTCGACCCCATGACCCTGGCCACCACCGTACAAGCCACCTGGGATCGCCTGCAGCGCGATGCCGACTGACCCAATTTGCACTGGAGGCTTACCGTGCCATCGGAAGCAAGGACCCGCGACGTCGAAGCCGGTTTGCGGGCGCTACACGAAAACTACGCGCTCAGCCTCCCCGGTAAAATCGAGGCGCTGAAAGTGGAATGGCTGCGCTGGCTGGCCGACCCCACCCCCGAACGTTTGTCAGAACTGGCCCGCCAGGCTCATACCCTGGCGGGTTCCGGAGCCACCTTCGGCTATCCGGCGATATCGGCTACGGCACGACGGCTCGAGACCTGCTTCAACCGGCTGACACCCGCGCAGCCCGCAGCGGAAAGCCAGCGCGAGGCCATCGAACACGCCATCCGCGAACTGGGAGTGACCGCCCAAGACCGCCCCCCCTTTCCGGATAAGGTCCCGGCTTCGCCGACCGTCCCGGTGCGGCCCGGGATACCCAGGGAAGCGGTCGTCTGGCTGGTGGACCTGGAACCGGACACATGCGCCCGCCTGGCGCAACGGCTGGAACCCTACGGATACGATACGCAGCGCATCCCGGCCGAGGGCATCGGCCCCAATCTCGGTCGTACGGCGCCCATCGCCATCCTGGCCGGCATCGGCCCGAATGCCAACGACGGCGCCGGCATCCGGGCATTACGGGAATGGCATGAAGCGCTCGCCCACCACCCGCCACCCGTCATCTTTCTCGCCCGGAGCGACGACATCCGCGCGCGCCTGGCCGCGGCCCGGGCCGGCGGCGCGGCCTGCCTGGTCGACCCCGCCGATCTCGACAGTCTGCCGGATCGGCTGCACGAATTGACCGACCGCAGCCCCGCCGCCCCTTACCGGGTGCTGATCGTCGATGACGACGAATACGCCGCCTATCACCACGCGCTGATACTGATACGCGCAAAAATGGAAACACGGATACTCGCCGACCCGCTGGACATCCTGAGCGCCGCGGCGGAATTCAAGCCGGAGCTGATCCTGCTCGATGTCCGGTTGCCGGGCTGCAGCGGCATGGAACTGGCCCATGTGATACGTCAGCATGCGCATTTCGCCGGCGTCGCCATTGTGTTCCACTCGGCGGAGCCGGACGCGAAGCGGCGTCTCGACGCCGTGCGCATGGGGGGCGACGATTTCCTGAGCGAACCGATGGACGCCGAACACTTGGTCGCCACGGTCGAAGCCCACGCCCTGCGCGCCCGCCGCTACGACGCCCTGATGTACAAGGACCGGCTGACCGGACTGCTCAACCACGCCACCTACATGGACCTTCTGGAGCGGGAAGTGGCCCGTGCCCAGCGCCACGGTCTCACCCTCAGCCTGGGCTTTGCAGAACTGGACGCTTGCGCGCAGATCAACGACGCGCACGGCCACTTGGTCGGGGACCGTGTGCTGAGTACCCTGGCACGGGTGTTGCGGACTAGGTTAAGGCGTACGGATATCGCGGGACGCTACGACGGCGGCCGCATCGCCATCCTGATGCCCGAAACGCCCGTCGACGCCGCCCGCACGGTGATAGAGAATACACGCGCCGCTTTTGCTGCACTGCGGCATTCGCTTCCGGACGGAGAACACGGAAACTTCGGCGCCACTTTTAGCGCAGGGCTGGCGGAGTTCCCCGCGTGTACCAGCATGGACATGCTGCTGCAAACCGCCGACCGCGCCCTGCGCCGGGCCAAAAAGCTGGGCGACGACATTGAACCGAACGGCGGCGCCTAGCCCGTCCTACCCGTACCGCGAGACTGTATGGAAACCAAACGCATCCTGATCGTCGACGACGACCCCATGCTGGCCGAGCATCTGCGCCACAAGCTGGAGTCACTGGGCTACGCCTGCGTTGGCATCACCGGGCGCGGGGGCGAAGCGGTCCGGCTCGCCGCCGATCTTAAGCCCGATCTGGTGCTGATGGACATCGTCCTGGAAGGTCCCGTGGACGGCATCGCCGCCGCCGAAACCATACGGCGCCGCTTCGACATCCCGGTGATTTACCTTACCGCCTACACCGCACCGGACTTCCTCGAACGCGCCAAGATCACCGAGCCCCTGGGCTATATCATCAAACCCGTCGAACAGCGGGAACTGCTGGCCGTATTGAGCATGGCGTTCTACAAGCGCAGCGCCGAATCCCGGCTCAAGGAGCAGGCGAGGCTGAATGCCGCCCTGCTGTCCCTCAGCGAGGGCGTGCTGGCTTACGATCTGGAAGGCCGCGTATTTCAGGTCAATGCGGCCGCCGAACAGCTGATAGGCCGGCCCGCATCGGAACTGCTGGGCAAGGACGCGGTCCAGGTCTTGCCTCTGCGCCAGGCCGTGGCCGGCAGGCCCTGGACCGAGCGGCTGCTTTACCGGCTCGAAGCCGAAGGGCGTCTGGAAATGGAAGGCGACTTGGATCTCGTCCAGGCCGAAGGCTCATCCATACCGGTGCGCATCAGCGGGAATCGCATCCACGCCGACGACGACCGAATCGTCGGCACCGTCTTATTGCTGCACGACGACCGCGCGCGCAAGAAAATGGAAGAGCGATTGCGCCAAGCCGAAGCGGTCTACGCCAGCACCAACGAAGGCGTACTGGTGACCGACGCCTCTTACCGCATCATCGACAGCAACGATGCCTTCAGCCGCATCAGCGGCTACGCCCTGGATGAAATCCTCGGTCAGACGCCGGCCTTGCTCAAGTCCGGGCGCCACGATCAGGCATTTTATAAGGCTGTCCGGCAAGTGCTCGACGAATCGGGCATCTGGAGCGGCGAAATGTGGAACAGGCGCAAGGACGGTGAAATTTTTCCGCAATGGCTGACCATCCGAGCGGTAACCGACAGCCATGGCGTAGTCGCACACTACGTGGGCGTATACGCCGACATCAGCCAGGTCAAGCAATCCGAGGAAAGACTGGCCTTTCTCACCCAGCACGACGCCTTGACCGGCCTGCCCAACCGGCTGCTGTTCCAGGCCCATCTGCAACACGGCATCCAGCAAGCCCGGCAGGAAGACCGGCAGGTGGCGATACTTCTGCTCGACCTGGACCGCTTCAAACATGTCAACGATACCCTGGGCCCGACGGCAGGCGACAAGCTATTGGCCGAAGTGGCGGAACGCTTGCGCCAAACGGTGCGCAGCCAGGACATATTGGCCCGCATGGGGGGCGACGAATTCGGCCTCATCCTGTCGAGCCAGGGCGGAGAAACGGTGGATCCCGGCCTGGTGGCACAGAAGATACTGGCGGCCATGAGCCGACCGGTCGCCCTGGCCGGCCATGAGATAACGGTCAGCGTGAGCATCGGCATCAGCCTGTATCCGCGTGACGGCATCGATGTCACGGCCCTGCTGCAATACGCCGAAATGGCCATGTACCGCGTCAAGAATCTGGGCAAAAACGGTTACCAGTTCTTCGACCACACCATGACGGCAGCCAGCGCCGAGCGATTCACTCTGGAAAACCAGATGCATCAGGCGCTCGAACGGGGTGAATTCGAACTTCATTACCAGCCTCTGACCCGCCTGAGCGACAACCAAATCGTGGGCGTGGAAGCTTTGCTGCGCTGGCGCCATCCCGTCGCCGGACTCATGCCGCCAGCCAAGTTCATTCCGCTGGCCGAAGAAACCGGCCTGATAGAACGACTGGGCCTGTGGGCCATGCATCAGGCCTGCCGGCAAACCCAGGAGTGGGCCTCGGCGGGACTGTCGCTCAAGGTGGCGGTCAATGTCTCCGCACGCCAGTTTCGCCATGGTCTGGTGGAAAACGTGGCCGAAGTCCTGCAATCCACCGGTCTGCCGGGAGACCGCCTGGAACTGGAAATCACCGAGAGCACCCTCATGGAAACGGCTGCGGATTCGGTGCGCATCCTGGACGAACTGAAATCCCTGGGCGTCAGGCTGGCCATCGACGATTTCGGCACCGGGTATTCGTCGCTCGGTTATCTCAAGCGGTTCCCGGTGGACAAGCTGAAGATCGACCGTTCCTTCATTTCCGACATTCCCCGCGACCATCAGGACATCGCCATCGCCAAGGCCGTCATCGCGCTCGCGGAAAGTTTTTCCCTCCAGGTAACCGCCGAAGGGGTGGAAACCGAAGAGCAGTGGCACTTCCTGCGTGAATGCAACTGCCACGAGGCACAGGGCTATTTCATCAGCCCGCCCCTGCCTGCCGGGGAATTGTGGGAGTTCTGCCGGCGGGGGAATGACCGGGCGTCGTGACGAGTGACCGCCGCTCGCGTCCGCGGTTGAAATATCGGGGCCAGTTGATTATGGTGAATTCGGCCTTTGCATCAAAAGGCTGTTATTTCACTCAATCATATGGAAGGAAGGAATCACGATGACTATTTTCAAAAGGCTTTTATTGGGATTGGTGCTGGCATTGGCCCAGGCGGCCGCGATGGCGGAACCCGTCGATATCAACTCCGCAACCGCCGAGCAAATCGCCACCACCTTGAGCGGAATAGGCAAGGCCAAGGCCGAAGCCATCGTCAAAGACCGTGAAACAAACGGCGCGTTCAAATCCGTGGATGATCTGGCGCGCGTCAAAGGCATCAAAGCCGCTCTCATCGCGAAAAACCGCGACAAGATCGTTGTGGGCGGCGCCGTTCCATCGGCTACCCCGGCCACTCCGGCGATTCCGGCCGTTCCTGCCAAACCTCCCGCGCAGCCGGCTACGCCCGCCGTGCCTGCCCAGCCCGCCGTACCCGCCAAACCCGCCGCCGTGCCACCGGCGCCTCCTTCGCCGCGGAAATAACCTCGCCTCCCGCACGCATGGCGGTGTCTCCGTCATGGCACACAACCGGCGTCGCGGCGTGTCTATCCATGCCCGTCACACGTGACGGGCATGTCCGAAAATCGCGCCGGAACGGCAATGAGCAAGGCAAGCCGCGGCTCGCCCTCAGTTCAACTGATGCCGACTGGCCCGCAACTGCTCGGCGGTGACCAGAAACACCCCATCCCCACCGCGCTCGAAATCCAGCCAGCAGAAAGGAAGGTCGGGATAAGCCTCTTCCAGCGCTTCCGCGCTGCTGCCGACCTCGACGATGAGCAAGCCTTCCGGCTTCAAATGAGCCTCGGCCTCGCGCAGAATGCGCCGCACGCAATCCAGACCGTCGACTCCTGACTCCAGGCCCAACTTGGGTTCCGCGTGATATTCGGGCGGCAGGGACTGCCACTCGGCGGTGGCCACGTAGGGCGGATTGCTGACGATCAAATCGTAACGTTTGTCGCCCAGTGAGCTAAACAAGTCGGATTCGACCGCGCGCACCCTATCCTCCACTTCGTGCCGAACGATGTTGCGCCGCGCCACGGCCAAGGCCGCAGGGGAAATGTCGGCGGCATCCACCGCGGCATCGGGGAAAGCCAAGGCGCTGGCGATGGCGATGCAACCCGAACCGGTGCAAAGATCGAGGAGGTCGGTGACCGTATCCGGCTCGCTGACCCAGGGGCTGAATTGCTGTTCGATCAATTCGGCGATGGGCGAGCGCGGTACCAGCACGTTTTCGTCGACATGAAAGGGCAGGCCGCAGAACCAGGCCTCGCCGATCAGATAGGCCGCCGGCTTGCGCTCGGCGATGCGGCGTTCCAGCAACTCGACGACGCGTGCCCGCTCATCCGGCGCCAGCACGCAGTTGAAATAGCCGGCCGGCAAGTCGTGCGGCTGGTGGATGGCGTGCAGTACCAGCGCGGCGGCTTCATCGGTCGCGCTCGCGGTGCCGTGTCCGAAAAACAGCCCGGCGGCGTTGAAACGGCTGGCGCCCCAGCGGATGTAGTCGCGCAGCGTGGTGAGATGGGCCGTGACGGCCTCGAATTCACTCATGGGAACTCCGAACGTTGAGCTCGGCACCCGAGTACACCGGGCGACCGAAGGGGAAAGGCTAGGGATATAGACCGATGGCGCGCAGCCCGGCGCGCTCGTCGAGACCGAACATCAGGTTAAGATTCTGCACCGCTTGGCCGGCCGCGCCTTTCACCAGATTGTCGATCACCGACAGGATCACGACCGTATCGCCGCCTTGCGGCCTGTGTACGGCGATCTGGCAGCGGTTGGCGCCGCGCACGTTGCGCGTGTCCGGATGCGAGCCGGCCGGCAGCACATCGACGAAAGCCTCGCCTCGGTAGCGGCTTTCATACAAGTCCTGCAGGTCGCCGGCTTCGCCTTTGAGGCGGGCGTAAAGGGTGGCGTGGATGCCGCGTATCATGGGCAACAGATGAGGTACGAAAGTCAGTCCCACCGACTGGCCGGCGGCAAGTTCGAGACCCTGGCGGATTTCCGGCAGATGACGATGCCCGGGGACTCCGTAAGCCTTGAAACTTTCGCCGGTTTCGCTCATCAGGTTGGCAATCTCGGCCTTGCGACCGGCGCCGCTGACGCCGGACTTCGCGTCGGCGACGAGACCGTCCGGGTGCACCCATCCCGCTTCGATCAAGGGCAACAGGCCCAATTGCACCGCAGTCGGGTAGCAACCCGGATTGGCGACGACGCGCGCCGACCGTAGGGCCTCGCGATTGACTTCGGGCAGACCGTAGACGGCCTCCTGCAACAAATCGGGGCAGGCATGCGGCTCACCATACCACTGCTCCCAAACGGCGGGATCCCGCAGGCGGAAGTCGGCAGCCAGATCGATGACTTTCACGCCCCGCTCGAGCAGTTGCGGGGCCATCCGCATCGCCGTGCCATTGGGGGTGGCGAAAAACACCACGTCGCATCCGCTCAGCGCCTCGATGTCCGGTTCGCTGAATACGGCGTCGACAAAACCGCGCAGATTGGGATAAAGCGCATCCACCCGGCTGCCCGCGTCGGCGCGGGAAGTCACCGCGCGGATAACGACGTCGGGGTGCAGGGCCAGTATGCGTAACAACTCGACCCCGGTATAGCCCGTCCCGCCGACTATGCCTGCTTGTATCATGCCGGTCGAGATCCCGGTGTGGCGCTGAGATGCACGGCCATCCCTATTCAGACTCGGGATGGACTTCGACCTTGGCCTTCAATTTCTGGCCGGGTTTGAAGGTGACCACGCGGCGTGCGGTGATGGGGATCTCTTCGCCCGTTTTCGGATTGCGTCCGGGGCGCTGCTTCTTGTCGCGCAGGTCGAAATTGCCGAACCCGGAAAGCTTTACCGGATCGCCCTCTTCGAGCGCGTTCTTGATCTCCTCGAAAAACTGGTCGACCAGCCGTTTGGCGTCTCGCTTGTTCAAGGCCAGCGTGGTCAATAATTTTTCCACCAGTTCGGCTTTGGTCAGCGCCATGATCAATCCCTCAATTTGGCCGAGAAATCTTGTGACAAGCGGGCCAATACGTCGCTTACCAGCGTATCGACGCGGGCATCGGTGAGCGTTTCGGTCTTGTCCTGAATGACCAGACCCAGTGCCACGCTCTTCTTGCCGGATTCCACCCCCGGCCCTTGATAAACGTCGAACACGAAAGCCTGCCGGATTAACCGAGGGTCCAGGGCCCGCACGGCCTCCAGCAATCCGCCGACCGGGACGGCCTGATCGACGAGCACCGCAAGATCCCGGCGAACCTGCGGGAATTTGGACAAGCTGGCGAAGCGGGCGACGGGCCGGGTGAGCAAGGGTTCCTGGGCGAATTCGAACAGGAAAACCCGGGCGTCGAAGCCCAGTTCGGCCTCCAGACGGGGGTGCAGCATGCCCAGCCGGCCCAGCGCCTGCCCGGCCAGCCGGATTTCGGCGTTCTGGCCGGGATGCAGCGCCGGGTGCGATCCGCGCACGAACTCCACCGCGCTTTCATGCCCGGCCAGGCGGAATATGGCCTCCACGTCGGCTTTGAGATCAAAGAAATCCACCGATCGGGTTTTCTCGCCCCACTGTTCCTCGTGTGCGCCGCCCAGCACCAGGCCGGCCAGCGATTTTTCCTGTTTGATCCCTCCGCCCGTCCGGGTAAAGCGCAAACCGGTCTCGAACAGGCGCACCCGGTCTTGCTGACGGTTGAGGTTCTTCAGCGCCGCATCGAGCAGTCCCACCCACAGGCCCGTGCGCATCACCGCCAGTTCGGACGAAATCGGGTTCTTCAGGGCGATGCTTTCCAAATCCGGCTCGACCCGATGCTGCAAGCCATCGTCCACGAAGCTGTAAGTGATGGCTTCCTGGTAGCCGCGATCGACCAGCAAGTCCTTCACGCGCTCGATGTCCAACTTGGCCTCCGAGGTCGGCTGGAGTTGGATATGACTGGCGGGGCTGCGCTTGGGTATGTTGTCGTAGCCGTAAACCCGGCCGATTTCCTCGATCAGATCGGCCTCGATGGCGATATCGAAACGGAAGCCGGGCGGCGTCACCGTCCAGCCGTCCGCTTGCCGTTCCGGCTTCAAACCGAGCCGGCTCAGCAGGCGCTCGGTTTGATCCTGGGGGATGCTCAGCCCCAGCAGCCGCTCGACGCGTTCGGCCCGCAGGACGATGGGCGCTCTGACCGGTAGATGGCGCTCGGATTCGGCGGCGACGATGGGGCCGGCCGAACCGCCGGCTATCTCCAGCAGCAACTCGGTGGCGCGCTCGATGGCGCGCCGCTGCAATTCGGGATCGACTCCGCGCTCGTAGCGATGAGAGGAATCGGTGTTCAAACCGTAGCGGCGCGCCCGACCCATGATGGCCGTCGGAGAGAAAAACGCGCATTCCAGGAAGATGTCGGTGGTCGCATCGCTCACCGCGCTATCCGCCCCGCCCATGATGCCGGCCAGGGCCAGGGGTCGCTTTTCGTCGGCGATGACCAGCACGTCGCTTTCCAGTGCAACTTCCTGATCGTTGAGCAGTTTCAGGGTTTCGCCCGGCACGCCGTAGCGCACCCGTATGCCGCCCTGCAGCTTGGCCGCATCGAAGGCGTGCAAGGGCTGGCCGAGTTCCAGAAGGATGTAATTGGTCGCATCGACCACCGGCCCCAGCGAGCGCAAACCGGAACGCCGCAAACGCTCGCGCAGCCAGATCGGCGCGGCCGCCTGCGGATTCACCCCGCGTATCAACCGGCCCAGGTAGCGCGGGTTGGCCTCGGGTGCCTCGACCCGCACGGGGAAGGTGGCGTCGATGGATACCGGACTGGATGGCTGATCCGGTGCGGGCAGGTCGATTCCGTTCAGCAAGGCCACTTCGCGGGCCACGCCCTCCACGCTCAGGCAATCCGCCCGATTGGGGGTGAGATCGACTTCCAGGCTGACGTCGTCGAGTTGCAGATAAGCGCGCAGGTCGGCACCGACCGGAGCGTCGGACGGCAGAGCCAGCAAGCCGCCCTGCCCTTCCTCCAGACCCAGTTCACGGGCCGAGCAAAGCATGCCGAAGGATTCCACGCCGCGCAGCTTGGACTTGCCGATCTTCATCCCGCCGGGCAGCACCGCGCCTTCGACAGCCAGAGGCGCTTTCATGCCGACGGTGACGTTGGGCGCCCCGCAGACTATGGTCAGAGGCGCCTCGCCCCCGGCCGCGACCTGGCACACGCGCAAACGGTCGGCCTGGGGATGTGGCTCGACCTCCAGCACATGGCCGACCACGACACCGCGGAATTCGCCAGCCACCGGTTCGACCGCGTCGACTTCCAGGCCCGCCATGGTCAGTTGTGCGACCAGTTGCTCCGTCGTCACGGGGGGATGAACGTAAGTTCTTAGCCAGGCCTCGCTAAAGCGCATGGGTTATGCTCGTCTCTATGGGAAGGTTCAGGAGGTCCTGAACTGGTGCAGGAACTTGAGATCGTTCTCGAAAAACAGCCGCAGATCGTTGATGCCGTAGCGCAGCATGGTGAGACGCTCCACGCCCATGCCGAAGGCGAAGCCCGAATAGCGCTCGGTGTCGATGTCGACGAAGCCGAACACCCGCGGGTGGATCATGCCGCAGCCCATCACCTCCAGCCAGCCCGTATGCTTGCAGACCCGACAGCCTTCGCCGCCGCAGATCACGCATTCGATGTCGACTTCGGCCGACGGCTCGGTGAACGGAAAGTAGGATGGCCTGAAACGGACCTGGATGTCTTTCTCGAAAAACAGGCGCAGGAACTCGTACAAGATGCCCTTGAGGTCGGCGAAACTGACCTGCTCGTCGACCAGGAAACCCTCGACCTGATGGAACATGGGCGTGTGGGTCAGGTCGGAATCGCAACGGTAAACCCGGCCCGGCGCAATCACCCGAAACGGCGGCTCCCCGGCCTGCATCACCCTCACCTGCACGGGCGAGGTATGAGTGCGCAGCAGGGTGTGTTCGTCGAAATAAAAGGTATCGTGCATCGCCCGCGCGGGGTGCGACGCCGGGATATTGAGGGCTTCGAAATTGTGGTAGTCGTCCTCGATCTCGGGACCCTCGACGACCTCGAAGCCGACATTGCCGAACAAGCGGGCGATGCGCCGAAGCGTCAGGGTAACCGGATGCAAGCCGCCGCCAGTCTGGCCGCGACCGGGCAGGGTCACATCCAGGGTCTCGCTCGCCAATCGCGCATCGAGAGCCGCCGCCTCCAGTTCGAGCTTGCGCGCTTCCAGCGCGGTCTGAAAGGCATCGCGAGCCTGATTGACCGCCTGTCCGACGACGCGGCGCGACTCGGGGTCGAGCGATCCCAGCGCTTTCATGCGCTCGGTGAACAAACCTTTCTTGCCGAGGTATTCGACGCGAACCTGGTCCAGGTCCGGCAGGCTGAGGGCGTCTGCAAGCTGCTGACGAGCCTGACTGAGTATGTCTTCAAGGGTAGCGGTCACTGCCCTGCTCGCACGGGAATAATAGGAGGGAAGGGGAAGCCTCGCGGGCTTCCCCGGGGATCACGAAGCGGGATCAGGCCGGGCGGGCCAGCTTGGCCAGTTCGGCAAAGCCTTCCTTGTCGTGCACGGCCAGATCGGCGAGCACTTTGCGGTCCAGGTCGATGGAAGCCTTTTTCAGGCCATCGATGAAACGGCTGTAGGACAAGCCATGCTCGCGGGCCGCCGCGTTGATACGGGCGATCCACAGCGCGCGGAACTGGCGCTTCCGTTGACGACGGTCGCGGTAAGCATACTGGCCGGCCTTGATGACGGCCTGCTTGGCAACGCGGTAAACGCGGCTGCGCGCACCGTAATAACCTTTCGCCTGCTTGAGAACTTTTTTGTGCCGGGCGTGGGCGGTAACGCCACGTTTCACTCTGGGCATGGACTATCCCCTTAAACTTAAATAGGAACTTCTAAAATGGATCAGGCGTAGGGCAGCAAACGCGTTGCGCTCTTCACGTCCGAGGCATGCAACAGGCCCGGAGCGCGCAACTGCCGCTTACGCTTGGTGCTCTTCTTGGTCAGGATGTGACGGCGGTGCGAGTGGTTGGCCTTGAAGCCGCCGGAAGCGGTCTTGCGGAACCGTTTCGCCGCGCCGCGATTGCTCTTTATCTTGGGCATTGTCTAAAACTCCAATTAATCAGGATTTTTTCTTTTTCGGCGCAAGCGTCATGCTCAACTGCTTGCCTTCCAACTTCGGAAACTGCTCGACGAGTGCATGTTCCTGCAAGTCCGTCTCGATCCGCTTCAGCAAATCCATGCCCAACTCGCGATGGGACAATTCGCGGCCACGAAACCGGACGGTGATCTTTGCCTTGTCGCCGTCGCTCAAAAAACGGATCAAATTCCGCAGCTTGATCTGGTAGTCGCCTTCGTCGGTGCCGGGGCGAAACTTCACTTCCTTGATATGGATCAGCTTCTGCTTCTTCTTGGCCGCCGCCAGCTTCTTGGCTTGCTCGAAACGGTACTTGCCGTAGTCCATCACCCGGCATACCGGTGGTTCGGCGGTGGGAGAAATCTCCACCAGGTCCAATTCCGCCTCGTAGGCGATTTGCTTGGCTTCCCGGCTGGATAAGATGCCCAACTGAGCCCCGTCCGGACCTATCAAACGAACCTGAGGGTAATAGATTTCGTCGTTAAGGCGTGGCTCTTTTTTGTCGTTCGCAGTGATACCCAAATCCTCCAAGCAAAATTTACGCGCTAATCGTTCGACTCGCGGCTTCGTCAACCAGTTTTCGTGCTATTTCCGGCAGAGCATAGGAGCCGAGATCGACCCCTTTCTGCGTGCGCAGCGTCGCGGTTCGCGCCTCGACTTCTTTGTCGCCGACGATTAGAAGATAAGGCACCCGCAGCATCGAATGGGCTCGGATTTTAAAGCCGATCTTCTCATTTCTCAAGTCGGTCGCCACTCGCAATCCGTGTCCTTTCAATTCCTTAGCAATTTCTTCTGCGTATTCAGACTGTTTATCGGTGATATTCAGCACCACCACCTGGGTCGGCGCGAGCCAGAGCGGGAAATATCCCGCGTAATGTTCAATCAAAATGCCGATGAAGCGCTCCATGGACCCCAGGATGGCCCGGTGCAGCATGACCGGGGTCAATTTGGCGCCATTTTCGGCAACATAAGTCGCCCCGAGTCGCTCCGGCATGGAAAAATCGAGCTGTATGGTGCCGACCTGCCAGACGCGGCTCAGACAATCCGTGAGGGAGAATTCGATCTTGGGACCATAGAAAGCGCCTTCGCCGGGCTGCAATTCCCACTTCAAGCCCTTATCATCCAGCGCCTGCTGCAAGGCGGCCTCGGCTTTGTCCCAAACCTCCTCGGCCCCCACCCGCTTTTCCGGCCGAGTCGAAAGCTTGATCAACACCTCATGAAAACCGAAATCGGCGTAAACCTTGTGCAGCAGGTCGATAAAAACCGAGACCTCATCCTGTATCTGATCTTCCGTGCAGAAGATATGCGCATCGTCCTGAGTAAAACCGCGCACCCGCATGATTCCGTGCAGGGCGCCCGACAATTCGTTGCGATGGCAGGACCCGAATTCGGCCAAGCGCAGCGGCAAGTCGCGGTAGCTCTTGAGGCCCTGATTGTAAACCTGCACATGACAGGGACAATTCATCGGCTTGATGGCGAAATCGCGCTCTTCCGACTGGGTAGTGAAGATGCCGTCCTTGAATTTTTCCCAGTGCCCCGATTTTTCCCATAAGGCGCGGCCGACTACCTGCGGCGTTCTTATTTCCTGATAGCCATTGTCCGCGAAGACCTGACGCATGTACTGCTCGATCGTCTGCCACAGCACCCAGCCGGCCGGGTGCCAGAATACCATGCCCGGAGCTTCTTCCTGCTGGTGAAACAGGTCCAGCGCTTTGCCGATCCTGCGGTGATCGCGTTTTTCCGCCTCTTCCAGACGATGCAAATATTCCTTGAGATCCTTCTTGTCGCCCCAGGCGGTGCCATAGATGCGTTGCAGCATCTCGTTATTGGAATCGCCCCGCCAATAGGCGCCGGCGATCTTCATCAGCTTGAAGGCCTTGAGCTTACCGGTATCCGGTACGTGCGGCCCACGGCAGAGATCGGTGAACTCGCCCTGTGTGTACAGCGACAAATCCTCGTTGACCGGAATCGACTCGATGATCTCGGCCTTGTATTCCTCACCCAAGCCACGGAAGAAACGGACGGCTTCGTCGCGCGGCAAGACGCTGCGCTTGACCTCCAGCTCAGAGGCGGCCAATTCCTCCATCTTCTTCTCGATGGCTTCCAGATCCTCCGGCGTGAACGGCCGCTCGAAGGCGAAGTCGTAATAAAAGCCGTCCTCGATCACCGGACCGATGGTCACCTGTGCCGTGGGATACAGGGATTTGACGGCCTGCGCCAGCAAATGGGCCGTGGAGTGGCGGATGATTTCCACGCCCTCGGGGTCACGCGCCGTCACGATGGCTACGGCGGCGTCCCGATCAAGCTCGGTCGAAAGGTCGACCAAACGGCCATCCACCTTGCCGGCCAGCGCGGCACGAGCCAGACCCGCACCGATGGACTCGGCCACCTGGCGCACGCTGACGGCATGATCGAATTCACGCCGAGAACCATCGGGAAGGGTGATTACAGGCATCGCTGAAAACCCGAGAAAGTGACGGGAACAAAAAAGCATCGCCAGGCGATGCTTTCGAATTTGGTAGGCGCGATTGGACTCGAACCAACGACCCCCACCATGTCAAGGTGGTGCTCTAACCAACTGAGCTACGCGCCTGCTGATCGTTTGTTGAGCGAGCATTATAAGCGACTCTCTCAACAAAGGGAAGCCTTTTATCCCCTATTTTCGGCATTCAGCAAAAAGGACGACCTTCGACAGGCGCTCGACGGCCGATACCCGTCCTTCCTAGGCGCTTTTGCGCCGACCTAACCCGGCCAGCGTGAAGCCCGCGAACATGGCGATGACGAACACCACCACCGACGTTTGCCCGGTAACCAGCGACATGAGCGCCGGCCCGGGACAATAGCCGGAAAGACCCCAGCCCGTGCCGAAAAGAACGGCCCCGGCCAGTAATCGGGCATCGATTCGGCTTCGCTCCGAAATATGAAATCGGTCGGCCAGTATCGGGCGACTTCGCTTCAACACCCGGCGGAAAGCGATCAGACCCACGCCGACCGCGCCCCCCATCACGAACAATAAAGTCGGATCCCAGGTACCGGCGACATCCAGAAATCCGATGACCCTGGATGGCTGAGCCATGCCAGCCAAGCCCAAGCCCAAAGCAAACAGCCAGCCGCAGAAGAAAGCGCTCAATAAATTCATCGCCGATCATGCTCCTGCATGACGGACCACATAGACGGTCACCATGCCGGCCACGATAAAAGCCCCCGTCGCCACCAGCGACCGCACCGATAGCCGAGACAAACCGCAGACGCCATGCCCGCTGGTGCAACCGTTGGCCAAGCGCGCCCCGTATCCGACCAGGAGTCCGGCGACGGCGATCTGCCGCAAAGGGACAGGCGGCGCGGAGCCCAAGCTTTCCGGATAAGCGAGGATAAGACTGCCTCCTCCCGCCAACAAACCGGCAATAAACAAGGCTCGCCAGCCGAAATTACCGTCCCTGGATGTCAGCAGACCAGCCGCGATATTGCTGATGCCGGCCGTGCGACCGTTAAGAAGCAGAAACAAGGCAACGGCCAGACCTATCAGCAAGCCGCCGCAGAGCGCAGAAATCACAACGGTGAGATCGAAATTCATAAATCGGGCACGGTTGATCAAATAATCAAGGAGTTACAAGCACATAGGACCGATATCGCTCCGGTCCATGGCGATATGGAGATACGGGCTTCGCCCCCTCGGCTCTCCTCGCATACGGTCCATGCCATTTGACTATACAATCCTGGCATATTCCTCCGAAAATAACTTATTGGATTTTTTTTGAGTCAAAAAATATAACGCCACATCGCGTACCCCATAGTGGTCTTGCGGTTCGGCGATTCAGGCGAACCGGCCTGTCGCCGTACCAGCAGACGCTGACCACGCGCCCGGCCGGACCTCGAGTTCGCATCGGTGACAAATTCGGTGGCCGCCATCATCACGCCACCAGGCCATACATCACTAAGCACTCATGCGGCCGTAAACCAATTTTCTCCCGTCCTGCCTGTCGAGGTCACCCGCCTCAACATAAAAAAGCCCTGCATCCCGGTCAGGATGCAGGGCTACACGTTGGCTCCATTCACATCATCTCAGCCAGTTCACCCGCAATATCCGCTCCTCCTCCTGATAACGGAAATCGAGTTGCCCCTGATAGGCGTGATGCAAGGCCTCGCCGACTCCGCGAGCCAAATGCGGATCGGTGAAGGTAATCGTGAGTCCATCCCCCTCGGTCTCGATAGCAATGATGCGCTTGAGCGGATGTTCGGCCTTTTCGCGCGCCTCCTGGTTGTGAACCAGATGCAGGATCTCATCCTTATGCGTGAGCAAAAACTCCCCGCCCAACGTGAGAAACCCTGCCGGACATTTGTCGCGCACCCGATGGCACGCGGGGCAGGTTTCCTGATGGGCTCCGGCTTCCGCTTCGCCCCATTGCCAGCGGCCGTGCCGGTAGATTGCGCCGCAATCCGGACAGACTGCCGGCTCGGGCAATTTGCTCTTGGACTTATACGTATCGTGCACCCATTCCTGCAAAAGCCGGTCGTGCCGGCCCGGATGGGATGAGTCGGGAACATGAGTTTCAGCAGTCATTACACGACCTCCTCTAATAGAAGCCGTCGGCCAGTGCCCTCCGGGTCGCCGCACCGGCGGCGCATGTCGCGCCTCGGCGGACTCTTCCGCCATAACCTTGCGCATCCGTTGCGAGCATAGGCCCACGGAACGGATACAGCAAGGCGACTCTCAGTCTTCTGATACAAGGTCTGCCGGAACGGCCACACCCGACTGCCCAGCCGGACGCAACGCCGGCGAGTCTATTCGAAGCGGTATACCACCTGAGCGGAAACCGAGTCTTCCGACAGGCGGTTGGTGATCTGGGTGCCGGGAACTGCCTGATTGATGGCCGGGTAGCCGGGTCCGCCATTGCTGATGAAAGGACCCGATTGGGTATTCTCGAATGCGTGGTAATAGGCCACGTTCAGTTCGAGAGCCGGCGTCACATTGAATCCGGCACCCGCGGTCAGGTGATGCTGCACGATGGCGGGCGCGAACACGTTGAAGAACTGCTGGTTCGACGGTATCGGGTTATCGCTGTAGTTGTAGCCGGCCCGCAAGGTGAAGCGCGAATTCAGCTTGTACTGGGCGCCCAGGGAAACGGCCCAGATATCTTCCCAGCCGAAACCTCGCACATAGGGACCGGAGCCGGCGTTGGCGAAATTTTTCTCCTGGAAACCCTCGGTATTACGGTAGTTGATCCATTTCAAATCGGCCGCCAGGGTCAGATCTTCCACCGGCTTGTAGCTCAGGCCCGCGCCCACGATCAGCGGATAGTCCAGCCGGAATGTGTATTTGGCGGGTGCGCCGTTGGGATATTGCGAATTCCAGCCAAAATCGTTGAACCATTGCGGGCTCTTGAAGCTCAGCCCCAGGCTGAGGTTGGGCAGCACTTTATATAGCGTCCCGACGGTAAATCCCTGACCCCAGGCGCTGGCGGAATGCGATCCGCTGGGATATCCGGACGCGTTGGGAGTGGTCGCCGGCCAGGGATCCACGCTGAGCGAGGCCCAATCCAGATTGAAACCCAAACCTACCGACCAGTCCTGGTTAATCTGGTAAGCCACCGAAGGGGTCAACTGGAGCAACTGATAGTTGGAGTAAATGGAGCCGAATCCATTCTGGCTCTGGGGCAAGCCGAGCGGATTGAATTGCCCGCTGGCATTGGCCTGATCGGCCGGATAGTCCACGCCGAAACCGCCGATGCCGACTGCGGAAAAGCCGAAAGTCCACGGCGTCTGCGTCTTGTAGACCAACGCGAAACTGGGAATCACGGCCTCTCGCGTCTTGCTGTCCAGGGTGCCGGAAACGGCGCCGTTGTAGGCCGAGGCGGTATAACTGCGTTCCGGCATGAAGAGTTCGGCCCCGAACTCGATGGAGCTCTTCTCCAGAAACGAAATCGATCCCACATTATTGAAGTTGGAGCCGGTCGCATCGATCGCGGTGGCGATGCCCGCCCCGCCCATGGACTGATTGACCGCACCCACGCCATGCAACACATGGCCATTGGTCGCCCACGCCGACCCTGCAGACATCGCGGCCAATACAACCGACAAAGGCATCGCCCGATTCAGATTAAAACTACCCACTGTTCGCTCCCGATTTGTCGAAATGGGCTCCGCGCAAGCGCGGCTCACCCGAGGTTCTTATGAGGATTTAGCTTAGGGTGCGAACTATAGTGGGTGCTTATATTCTAATTCAAACAATTATCTATAATTAATAATTCTTTTATGTTCTAAAAAAATCTTGACGCTTACGGGAAGCACGACATGTATGCCCCGCAGGAACCGGAAGCGCCACGTGTGAGCAATCTCTTGGCTCTAAAGATAAGCCTTCAATTGTGGCGGCACGGTACGGCGGACGAGGCGGTTTTTGACGTCCCATTCATCGATATCCTCCGGCTTGTTCAGGAAGCGGGTTTCCTTCCCGGTCAGCAAAGCCAGGGGCACTCCGGATCGGTAGAGCAATCGGTTTCCGGGCTGGGCCGGCAACTTGGGTCCGGGCGTGACGATGCCCACCAGATTGAGCGGATCGACGGCGCTGAGCGCGCAGTAGTCGTCGGCCGCGTCCTGCTTGCGCACCGCGCGCAAGGCGGCAACCGCTTCCGGCTGCGCATATTGTTCGCCGAACTGACCGGCAACGAAGCGTCCGCCGCGGATCTCCCCGCGCGCTTCCATGCGCCGGTAGACCCGCACCAGTTCCATCCACGGCGGCGCCGCGCTCTCGCGCGTCAGCAAGGCACGGAACACCACGCCGTAGCGGCGCAGCAGGACGCCGGCCATGTGCTCCAGTCTTACATTGCGCTCCGCCTCGTCCGCTATGACCGGGCTACTCATCAGAGACCAGCGTCCCGCGTCCTCGATGCCGAAGGGGTTGATGCCGCGGTAGCGTCTTTTCTTGTCTTCCGGCACCAGCAGTGCCCGCAGGCCCTTGTAACTGTCGGCGTTGGCCAGCCCCTTGGCAGCCAGTTCGGCCAGGGCAGTTTCCACCTGGGTCTTGAGCAGGCCGGACTGCTCCGCCAGTTCCTCGAAAAACGAGGCTCCCAGGCTAGCCAGAACCTCCCGGACCCTAGAGGCCGCCGTGGACAGCTCGGCCTCGCCTCCGGTGGCCGGCGAACGCCAGATTGCCAGGCGCCGGCGCGGTAACAAGGCGATGGGCGAGGACTTGACCGGCGCCTGCGCGGAAGAGGCAGGGCTCAACCGCGTCCAGACGTACTTGCCGGACAGGCACAAGGCATCCAGCCAGGCCGGATCGTAGCCCGCAAGGCGGGCCGGCAGAATCTCGCTTTCCCAGGCGACCGCGGCGGCTTCGTAACCCTCCAGTTGATCCAGCACGGCCGCCAGCGCGTCCGGCCCCTCGGCGCGTGCATCGGGGCTCAGCCGCTGCCAGCGGAACAGGAAGCGCATGAACTCCGCCCCACTCACCGGCTCGATTTCCTCGCGCAGCCGCTGCAAGGTATAGCGATGGATGCGCGCCAACAGGCCGCGCTCGCACCATTCCTGCTCGCTGCCGCCCGGCGTGAACTGGCCGCGCAGGATGCCGCCCTCGCTTTCCAGCCTCAACAGGGCCACATCGATGGCCGATGCCGGCAGGGCCAGATCGGCAGCGAGCCAGGCTGCCTGAACGGGTCCCAGCACGGCGAGTCGTCCGCGCAGGATGTCCACCAGGGCGGCTTCGGGCTCCCAGATCTGATCGTCGAGAGTTTTAGGCAGGTGCAGGGCCGGTTGCGATGTCCGGCCCGGATAAAGCACGCGAAATTGCGGCCAACGCTCGGCAGCCAGCCAGAGCGACACGCTCGTCGCCATGCCGTTCGATAGCGGCAAAACCGCCGCCCTGCCTTGCTCCACCAGCTTTTGGAAATAGCCGGACCAAGGACCGGTTTCTCTCGGGGCGACGAGGAAGCCGGTCGCCCGTAGGGCATCGTGCAGTTCTTCCGCATCGCGCACTTCCGGCCAGGCCTCCGCGCGGACCCGGTCCAGCGCGGCCGGGTCCAAACGGCCCAGATCCCCGGCCTGCGCCGGGTCCAGCCAGCGCCGGCTGGCCACGGCGCGGGTGCGGCGCTCCTCCAGTGGCGCACCGTCGAGAAAACTGTAGACCCGGCTGTTGACGATCTCCGCCGCCAGCGGCGAAGGTTCGACCAGATCGCGCGCCACCACGCGGATGGAACCGCTCTCCAGGCCCTCGATCACCTCGATCAGACGGTCGATGTCCATCGCCTCGCTCAGGCAGTCGGTCAAAGTCTGCTGCACCAGGGGATGATCGGGGATCTGGCGGTCGCCGACGATGTTTTCGAAGCAGGCAAGCTGGTCCGGGAAGACCGTGGCGACCAGATCCTCGGCCTGCATGCGCAGCAGATAGGGCGGCGTCTTGCGCCCGCCCTGGAAGCGCTTGAGCGCCAGGGCGCAGACTGCGTTCCAGCGCCAGCGCACGGTGAACATGGGCGCATCCAGCAGGGCCTGGATCAGCAGATCGCGCACCGTTTTGGCGTTGAGATAACGGGCGACCTCTTCCAGAGGAAAGCTGTGGATACCGGTCAAAGATAAAATCACAGCATTCTCGGTCGCCGCCGCCTGCAGCTCGAAATTGAAGCCGCGGCAGAAACGCTTGCGCAAGGCCAAGCCCCAGGCGCGGTTGAGGCGGGAGCCGAAGGGCGCATGGATGATGAACTGCATGCCGCCAGACTCGTCGAAGAACCGCTCGAACACCACGGTATCGAAACTGGGCATGGCGCCCAGCGTGGCATAGGCGGCGGCCAGGTAATTCACCGCCTGTCCGGCCGCTTCGGCGGAAACGTTCAGCGTGCGCGCCAGCCAGTCGGCGACGCTATCCAAGCTAAGCTGGGATGATGATCCCAGCGTCTGCGTATCGGCCTGCTGGGATACGCTGCGCTCATCCCTGCCTACGCACCGCTCGGCGATCTCCACCCTCAGCCGCGACAGCGCCAGCGACAGTTCGTGCGTGCGGCCCGGCGCCTCGCCCAGCCAGAAGGGGATGCTGGGTGGCTGGCCCTGGGCGTCTTCGACGCGCAGCACGCCGGCGTCCAGCTTGAGCAGACGCCAGCTGGTGTTGCCGAGCTGGAAGACGTCGCCGGCCATGCTCTCGATGGCGAAATCCTCGTCCACCGTGCCGATGAACTCGCCGGCAGGCTCCAATATCACGCGGTATTCCGCGTTGTCGGGTATGGCCCCGCCGCAGGTGAGCGCCGTCATTCGTGCCCCGCGTCGCGCGCGCAGCTTGCGGTTTATGCCGTCCCTATGCAGATAGGCCGACCTTATCCCGCGCCGGGTGTGGTAACCCTCCGCCAGCATCTGCACCGTGTCCTCGAAATCCTTGCGGCCCAGATCGCGGTAAGGCCAGGCACGCCGCACCCAGGCATAGAGTTCGTCCTCGTCCCAATCTTCGCAGGCGACCATGGCGACGATTTGCTGGGCCAGCACGTCCAGCGGATGCGGCGGGATGTGCAGCAAATCCAGCTCGCCGCGGCGTATCGCGTCCAGCAGGGCCAGACACTCGATCAGTTCGTCGCGGCTGGTGGGGAACAATCGCCCCTTGGGCACTCCGCCGGCAAAGTGACCGGAGCGGCCGACCCGTTGCAGAAAAGTGGCGATGGCGCGGGTGGTTCCGAACTGACAGACCAGATCCACCTCGCCCACGTCTATGCCCAGTTCCAGGGAGGCCGTGGCGACCAAGGCCTTGAGCTTTCCCGACTTGAGGCGGCTTTCCGCGTCCAGGCGCTGTTCCCGCGCCAGGCTGCCGTGATGCGAGGTGATGTGTTCCTCACCCAGACGCTCGCTCAAGGCGCGGGCCAGTCGCTCGGCCATGCGCCGGGTGTTGACGAAGATCAGCGTGGTGCGGTGCGCCTCGATCAGCGCCGCCATGCGGTCGTAGATCGACTTGGCCGCATCCTGCGACAGCACCGCCTCCAGCGGCGCGTCGGGCAATTCGATGGCCAGGTCCAGGCGGCGCAGATGGCCGGTGTCCACGATGCGGCAGTCCATCCCGCCGGTGAGGAAACGGGCGACCTCTTCGATGGGCTTCTGGGTAGCGGACAGGCCGATGCGGTTGAGCGGCCTTTCAACCAGGCGCTCCAGCCGCTCCAGCGACAAGGCCAGATGCGCGCCGCGCTTGCTGCCCAGGATGGCATGGATCTCGTCGACGATGACGGTTTGCACCGTTTTGAGCATGCGCCGGCCACTCTCGCTGGTGAGCAGCAGATAAGCCGACTCGGGCGTGGTCACCAGGATATGCGGGGGGTGTTTCAGCATCGCGGCCCGCGCCACGGCGGGTGTATCGCCGGTGCGCACCATGGAACGCAGGGCGACTTCGCCGTGCCCCCGTTCGAACAGGCGACGGTTCACGCCGTCCAGCGGTTGTTCCAGGTTTTTGTGGATGTCGTTGCTCAAGGCCTTGAGCGGGGAGATGTAGAGCACATAGGTCGCCTCCCGGAGCTCGCCTCCGGCCGCCCGGCGCGCCAAATCGTCGATGGCCGAAAGAAAAGCCGCCAGCGTCTTGCCGGAGCCGGTCGGGGCGGCGATCAGCGCGTGGTGCCCCTCGGCGATGGCGGCCCAAGCCTGTCGCTGGCAGTCCGTGGGCGCCGGGAAAGTCTGCCTGAACCAGTCGGCAACGGCCGGATGAAACAAATCGAGGATCATGCGGTAGGAAATATCGGGTTAAGACTACAAGACGCGGAGCTCCGCACACCTCTGGTGCAGCACTCTTGAAATGCACCAAATAGATTCGGTCTCGTGCACGACCAATGCGCGCGACTCGCTCCAAAATCCAAGGCGTGCGGCTGAAATTCAAAATGGTCCGAATCTTGTAGCAAGTCGCCATCCATTTATCGAGGTATCACATGGAAACGGTAGACAACAGCGCCGACGTCTTGTTCATCCTGCTGGGCGCCATCATGGTGCTGGCCATGCACGCGGGCTTCGCCTTTCTGGAAGTCGGCACGGTGCGGCGCAAGAACCAGGTCAATGCCCTGGTCAAGATACTCTCCGATTTCGCCGTGTCCACCGTGGCGTATTTCCTGATCGGTTACTACCTAGCCTACGGTGTCCAGTTCTTCGGCAGCGCGGAACATCTGACCCAGCACCATGGCTACGACTTGGTCAAATTCTTCTTCCTGCTCACCTTCGCCGCCGCGATACCGGCCATCATCTCCGGCGGCATCGCCGAGCGCGCACGCTTCAACCCGCAACTGGCGGCGACCTTCGTCATCGTAGGCTTCGTCTATCCCTTGTTCGAAGGCCTCGCGTGGAACAAGAACTTCGGTCTGCAGGGCTGGCTGGAACAGGTTTTCGGTGCGGGCTTCCACGATTTCGCGGGCTCCGTGGTGGTGCACGCGGTAGGCGGATGGATCGCCCTAGGCGCCGTGATATTGCTGGGGCCGCGTCGCGGACGCTACCACCGCGACGGTGGCATGTCGGCGCATCCGCCCTCCAGCATCCCCTTCCTGGCTCTGGGAGCCTGGATTTTGACCGTCGGCTGGTTCGGCTTCAACGTGATGTCGGCCCAGACGCTGAACGCCGTCAGCGGCCTGGTGGCCGTGAACTCCCTAATGGCCATGGTGGGCGGCACCCTGGCGGCCTTGATGCTGGGCCGCAACGACCCCGGCTTTCTGCACAACGGCCCGCTGGCCGGACTGGTCGCCGTCTGCGCCGGCTCCGATCTGATGCACCCTATCGGTGCACTGGCGACGGGGGCCATCGCCGGCGCGCTGTTCGTCTATTTCTTCACGCTGACGCAAAACCGCTGGAAGATCGACGACGTGCTGGGCGTATGGCCGTTGCACGGTCTGGGCGGAACCTGGGGCGGCATCGCCGCCGGCATCTTCGGCCAGCAAGCCCTGGGCGGCCTGGGCGGGGTCAGTATTTTCTCGCAGGTCCTGGGCACCCTGACCGGCGTGTTCATTGCCTGTGCCGGGGGATTCCTGGTCTACGGCATGCTGAAATTCACCCTCGGCATCCGCCTGGATCCGGAGCAGGAATTCGAAGGCGCCGACCTCAGCCTGCACAAGATATCCGCCACCCCGGAAAAAGAAGCCGGCTGGTGATCAGCCCCCTCCCAATCGGGCATGCAGCCCCGAGCCGCGCTCCATGCGCCGGGCGATGGCCGCCCCCAGCACGGCCTCCGAGCCGTACAGGTTGAGCCGGGACTTGGCGCGGGTGACGGCGGTATAGATCAGCTCCCGGCTCAGCAAGGGTACGGGATGGTCGGGCAGAATGAGATGAACGTGCTCGAATTCCGAACCCTGACTCTTGTGCACGGTCATCGCATAAACCGTTTCGTGCGCGGGCAGCCGGGCCGGAGAAAAGGCCTTGAGAGGCCCCCGCTCATTCGGAAAGAAGACGCGCAGGGCCTGACCGCTCTCGGGATCGGGCCAAGTGATGCCGATGTCGCCGTTGTTGAGCCCCAAAGCCGGATCGTTACGGGTAATCATGACCGGCCGCCCCCGGTACCACTCGCCCAAGCCGTACCGGCTGGCCGTCAGCCGGCTCAGAATGCTTTCGACCGCGGGATTGACGGATTCCCCCCCCCTGCCCCCCTGGCGCAAAACGCACAAGATGCGAAAGGCGCCGTAGCGCGCCAAGGCCTCGGCTACCGTTACCGCCTGCAGGCAGGGCAGGATGGCGTCGCGCACGATGTCGGCCAACCAGGGCTCGAATTCGCCGGAAGCGGGCTTATGCCACTGCATGTCCTCGCTCTCCCGCAATACCGCGGCACAGGCCTCCGACTCGCCCCGCTGTATCGCTTCGGCCATGGCCGCGATGCCACTCCCCGCGGCAAAACGGCGAGGCTTGCGCAACTCCGCGAGACTGTCGCGGATGAGCGGCCCCGTCATGGTCGTTCGCGCCTCGAAGCCGCGTCCGGTCAGCACCTGCAAGCGCTCACTCAGTTCCGCCGAATAGCCGGCATCGCCGGCCGCCGCGCAGAGATCGCCCAACAAGGCGCCGACCTCCACTGGCGGCAGCTGATTGCGGTCGCCCAGCAGGATCAGCCGGCCCGATTCGGGCAAGGCCCGGAGCAACCGCGCCATCATCGGCAAATCGATCATCGAGGCTTCGTCGACCACCACCACGTCATAAGGCAAAAGATGGCCGGAATGGTAACGGCTGCGACTACGGCCGGGAAACGCCCCCAGCAAGCCATGCAGGGTACGGGCATTGCGGGCGGCCTCGCGTATGCGGGAGATGACCGGTTCGCTGCACGGCAGTCCTGTCGACAGCGCCGTTTCGATGGAATCGGCCAGCCGGGCCCGCGCCTTGCCGGTGGGAGCGGCCAGGGCGATGCGTGGCGCTTCGTCGGGCGACTGCTCCATCAACAAGGCCAGGATGCGCGTGACGGTATAGGTCTTGCCGGTACCCGGCCCCCCGCTGATGAGAGCGAATGATTTGAGCAAGGCCAAGGCGGCGGCGATTTGCTGCCGGTCCGCCTCCGTCCCGGAACTGCTATCGGCAAACAGACGCCGCAAGCCGTCCCTCAAGAGTTCCTCGTCCACGGCGGGCGATTTCGCCATCAAATCGCTCAGGCGAACGGCTATGTCGGTTTCGTAGCGCCAATAACGATGCAGATACAAGCGGCCGCCATCCAGTACCAGGGGAGCGTCTTTCCCCGGCTCGGCAACCAAGGCGCTTGCGCGCAACGTGTCCAACCACGCATCCAAAAGCGGCGCGCCGGGCAAACCCGGCAGGCTTGCTCGTCCGGCGAATTGGGCGAGTTCCAGACAGGTGTGGCCCTCGTTCAATCGCCGGCTGACGAGTATGCCCGCCAAGCGCACCGAGGGTTCCAGCTCCGGATCCAGGCGCCGCAAAAAATCGCCGAAAGCCAGGTCCAGCGCGCGGGGCCCCAAAGATTGATCGAGCAGGGTGTCATCGGATGGATACGACAAAGTGGGCGTCGGCATGTCACAAAGGGTTAAGGTTCGCGATGTTTACGTATATTAATAGGTATCCTCTCGTCCCCGCGCGCCCAAATCTCGGGCGGGTGCGTTGACAGTAGCCCGGCACGACAGTACTTTTATCCCCTTTTTTTGAATTTCGAGCGCGGTGCGGGCTTACAATCCGTTTGCAAAACGCTGCGAGCGTCCCATCACAGTCGCGCCGTAGCTTTACGAACACGTTCCCAGGCCCCCGCGGTCCCGGCCACACCCACGACACTCCTAAATAAATAATCCGCAAGAGCCCAGGATGGAAGAGTTCCAACGCATCAAACGACTACCGCCTTACGTCTTCAATATCGTCAATGAATTAAAGGCCAAGGAACGGGCTGCCGGCGTCGACATCATCGATTTCGGCATGGGCAATCCCGATCGGCCCACGCCCCAACACATCGTCGACAAGCTGGTCGAAGTCTCCCAGAAAGGCACGGCCCATCGATACTCGGTTTCCAAGGGCATACCGCGCTTGCGCCGGGCCATCTGCAACTGGTACCAGACGCGCTACGGCGTGGAACTCGACCCGGACACCCAGGCTATCGCCACCATAGGTTCCAAGGAAGGGCTGGCCCATTTGATGTTCGCCACCCTGGGTCCGGGCGACGCGGTGCTGGTGCCCAATCCGGCCTACCCCATCCATCCTTACGGCTGCGTGCTGGCCGGGGCCGACGTGCGCCATGTGCCCATGGTGCCGGGCGTGGATTTCTTCGCCGAACTGGAAAAGGCCATCAAGAACTCCTGGCCCAAGCCGAAGATGCTGATCCTCAACTTCCCGGGCAATCCGACCACCCAATGCGTGGAGTTGGAGTTCTTCGAGAAGGTCGTCGAGATGGCCCGCGAATACAAGATCTGGGTGGTGCACGATCTGGCTTATGCCGACCTGGTGTTCGACGGCTATGTCGCGCCCTCCATCCTGCAGGTGCCGGGCGCCACCGACGTCGCGGTGGAATTCTTCACCCTGTCCAAGAGCTACAACATGCCCGGCTGGCGCGTGGGCTTCATGTGCGGCAACCGTGAGCTGGTGGCCGCCCTGGCCCGCATCAAGTCCTACCTGGATTATGGCACCTTCACGCCCATTCAGGTCGCCGGCATTGCGGCGCTGGAAGGCCCGCAGGATTGCGTGGCCGAGATCCGCGACACTTACCGCGTGCGCCGCGACGTGTTGTGCAGGGGCTTGAACGACGCCGGCTGGGCGGTGACGCCGCCCAAGGCCACCATGTTCGTGTGGGCGCCGATCCCCGAACAATACAAGCACTTGGGTTCGCTCGAATTCGCCAAGAAGCTGATGCTGGAAGCCCAAGTCGCGGTGTCGCCCGGCATAGGGTTCGGCGAATACGGCGACGACCACGTGCGTTTCGGCCTGATCGAAAACGAACACCGCACCCGCCAGGCGATACGCGGCATCCGGGCCATGTTCCGCAAGGACAGCGCGGCCTAGTTTTCACATTCCTGCGGTACGCCGGACGTACCCTACCCTACGAACGACAAGAGGACAGCGCTTTGAAGCCCGTTAAAGTTGGTTTGCTCGGATTAGGCACGGTCGGCGGCGGCACCGTCAACGTATTGCGGCGCAATGCCGGTGAAATCACCCGCCGCGCCGGCCGGGAAATCCTGGTCACCCACGCCTCGGCTCGGGATTTGAGCCGTCCCCGAATCTGCGACACCCACGACATCAAGCTGAGCACAGACCCCTACGAAATCGTCAACGATCCGGAAGTCGAGATCGTGGTCGAACTGATAGGCGGTGAGCATCCGGCCAAGGAACTGATCCTGACGGCCCTGGAAAACGGCAAACACGTGGTGACCGCCAACAAGGCGCTAATCGCCAAGCACGGCAACGAGATCTTCGCCAAGGCCAGCGAAAAAGGCCTGATGGTCGCCTTCGAGCCGGCCGTCGCCGGCGGCATCCCCATCATCAAGGCACTGCGCGAAGGCCTCACCGGCAACAAGATCGAATGGCTGGCCGGCATCATCAACGGCACTTGCAACTACATCCTCACGGAGATGCGCGACAAGGGCCGCGACTTCGCCGACGTGCTGAAGGAGGCGCAGGCCCTAGGCTATGCCGAAGCCGACCCGACCTTCGATGTGGAAGGCGTGGACGCCGCGCACAAGCTGACCATCCTGGCCTCGATCGCCTTCGGCATCCCCTTGCAGTTCGACAAGGTCTACATCGAAGGCATTTCCGGCGTCACCCAACTGGATGTCGCCTATGCCGAGACCCTGGGTTACCGCATCAAGCTGCTTGGCATCGCCCGCAGGACCGAGAAAGGCATAGAACTGCGCGTCCATCCGACGCTCATCCCGGCACGGCGCCTCATCGCCAATGTCGACGGCGTGAAGAACGCGGTGCTGGTCGAAGGTGACGCGGTAGGTCCAACGCTTTACTATGGCGCCGGGGCCGGCGCGGATCCCACCGCGTCCGCCGTGGTGGCCGACATCGTCGACGTGGTGCGGACGCTCACCAGCGATCCGGAAAACCGCGTGCCTCATCTCGCCTTCCAGCCGTCGGCCATCTCCGACATTCCGGTGCTGCCCATAGAGGAAGTCGAAACAGCCTACTACCTGCGGCTGTCGGCGGAAGACAAGCCCGGCGTGCTGGCCGACATCACGCGCATCCTGGCCCAGCATCAGATCAGCATCGAAGCCCTGATCCAGAAGGAGCCGTTGACCGGCGAAACTCACATCCCCATCATCCTGCTCACGCACAAGGTGCAGGAACGCGAGCTGAATGCCGCCATCGCCGAAATCGAAGCCCTGGCGAGCATCAACAAGCCGATCAAGCGCATCCGCTTGGAGACTTTGGGTTAGACCGCATCCCCCCGGAGACGGGTGTATCGCATCGCCCGTCTCCATCAGCCATCGAACATCGCCATGAAATACATTTCTACCCGCGGCAAGGCCCCGGCCAAGACTTTTACCGAAATCCTGCTGGGCGGGCTGGCGCCCGACGGCGGCCTGTACTTGCCGGAAGAATATCCGCAAGTCAGCCGCGCCGAACTGGACGCCTGGCGTTCGCTGTCCTACGCGGACTTGGCGTTCGCGGTGCTGTCCAAGTTCATCACCGATATTCCGGCGGACGACTTAAAGGGCATCGTCGACAAGACCTACACGCCCGAGGTCTACCGCAACGCCCGTGCCGGCAGCGATACGGCCCAGATCACGCCCCTGCGGACGCTGGAGCCGGGCCTGCATCTTTTGGAGTTGTCCAACGGACCGACCCTGGCCTTCAAGGACATGGCCATGCAGTTGCTCGGCAACCTGTTCGAATACGTACTGGACAAGCAGCACGCGGAACTCAACATCCTCGGCGCCACCTCGGGTGACACCGGTTCGGCGGCGGAATACGCCATGCGGGGCAAGCGGGGCATCCGCGTGTTCATGCTGTCCCCGCACGGCAAGATGAGCGCCTTCCAGCGCGCACAGATGTATTCCCTGCAGGATGCGAACATCTACAACATCGCCGTCCGCGGGATGTTCGACGACGCGCAGGATCTGGTGAAGGCCGTGTCCAACGATCATGCCTTCAAGTCGCGCCACAAGATAGGCACGGTCAACTCCATCAACTGGGCCCGGGTTTCGGCGCAGATCGTCTATTACTTCAAAGGCTATTTCGCCGCGACGACCTCCAACGACCAGGACGTCGCCTTCTCGGTGCCCTCCGGCAATTTCGGCAATATCTGCGCCGGCCACATCGCCCGCATGATGGGCCTGCCCATCGCCCAGCTGATCCTGGCCACCAACGAGAACGACGTGCTGGACGAATTCTTCCGCACCGGCGTCTATCGTCCGCGCGGCACGGAAAATACTTATCAGACCAGTTCGCCTTCGATGGACATATCCAAGGCCTCGAATTTCGAGCGCTTCGTGTTCGATCTGGTCGGACGCGACGCCGCCCGGGTCTCGCGCTTCTGGAGCCGGGTGGACGCGGGTGGGGAATTCGACATCAAATCCACGGAATACTGGGATAGCCTGCCTGAGTTCCGCTTCGCCTCCGGCAGCAGCACGCACGCCGACCGCCTGACCACAATACGGGCAACCTGGGAAAAATACGGCGTGATGATAGACACGCATACCGCCGACGGTCTGAAAGTGGGGCTGGAGCGGCGCCGTCCCGGCCTGCCGCTCATCTGCCTGGAAACCGCGCTGCCCGCCAAGTTCGAGGAAACGATCGTCGAGGCCCTGGGGCGCAAGCCGGAACGTCCCGTGGGTCTGGAGAGCATAGAAAACCTACCGCAGCGCTTCGAGGTCATGGATAAGGACGTGGATCAGTTGAAGGCCTATATCGCCGCCCACGCGACGAGCGAACACACCGCCGGATCGTAAGCTGTCTCGCATGCTCCACCACCCCGTACCGAAAAAGATACTTCGCCGACCGCTCGCCCCCGAAATCGCCCCGTTTTCCCAGCTACCGTCGATTTTGCAGCGCGTCTACCGGGCACGGGACCTGACCAAGCCCGAAGAGCTCGATCGCACACTCGCCAGACTGCCCTCGCCACGGCTGCTGTCCGGTATGGACGACATGGTCGAACAGTTGGCGTGTGCCTTACGAGACAAGCTGCATATCCTCGTCGTCGCCGATTTCGACGCCGATGGCGCCACTAGCTGCGCGGTCGCCCTGTTGGGCCTGCAGGCACTGGGAGCGACACAGGTTTCCTACCTGGTGCCCAACCGGTTCGAGTTCGGCTACGGCCTGACGCCTGAAATCGTCGACGTCGCCGTTGCGCGACAACCCGACATTCTCCTGACCGTGGACAACGGAATCTCCAGCCTGGAAGGCGTGCGTACCGCGAAAAGCCAGGGGCTGCGCGTGCTGATCACCGATCATCACCTGCCCGGCGCCGAATTGCCGGAAGCCGATGCCATCGTCAATCCCAATATGCCGGGCGACTCATTTCCCAGCAAAAGCCTGGCAGGCGTAGGCGTGATGTTCTATGTGCTGATGGCCCTGCGGGCCCGCCTACGAGATGATGGCTGGTTTGCGCTGTCGGGCATAAGCGAACCCAATCTCGGACAATTGCTCGATCTGGTCGCCTTGGGCACGGTGGCCGACGTCGTGAACCTGGATCATGTCAACCGTATCCTGGTGCATCAAGGATTACGACGGATACGCTCGGGCGGCGCACGCCCCGGCATCAACGCCCTACTGGAAGTCGCCGGGCGCAAACCGGAGGCGATCAGCGCCGCCGACCTGGGTTTCGCCGCCGCGCCCCGACTCAACGCCGCCGGCCGCCTGGAAGACATGGGCCTGGGCATCGAATGCCTGCTGTCTGGATATCCCGACAAGGCACGCGAACTCGCCGTCCGACTCGACACACTGAACAAGGAACGCCGCGAAATCGAGGACCAGATGAAACGGGATGCTTTTGCGCTGCTCGACAATCAGCAACTCGCGTGCAGCCCCGAAGCACTGTCGGGTATCTGCTTGTTCGACCCGTCCTGGCATCAGGGCGTCATCGGCATACTCGCCGCCCGCCTGAAGGATCGCCTCAACCGTCCCGTCATCGCCTTCGCTCCGGCCGGAGAAGGCAGCATCAAGGGTTCGGCGCGCTCGATACCGGGCGTGCACATCCGCGACGTGCTGAGCGACATCGCCGCGCGCCACCCGGCATTGCTCAGCCGTTTCGGCGGCCACGCCATGGCGGCGGGACTCAGCTTAAGAAAAACGGACTACGAAGATTTCGCCGCGGTCTTCGACGAAGAAGTCGGCCGCCACCTGCAAGGCCTGGACCTCGCCCATGCCCTACACAGCGACGGCGAACTCGGAAACGAGGAATTACGCCTGGAAGCCGCCGAGCTGCTGCAAAACGCCGGCCCCTGGGGCCAAGGCTTTCCCGAGCCTCTCTTCGACGGTGAGTTCGACGTGGTTCAGGCCCGCGTGATCGGGGAAAAACACCTCAAGCTGGTGTTGCAAACCCCGGATCGGCAACGGTCGATAGACGGCATCGCCTTCTTCGTCGAACACCCGGAAAACTGGCTGGGCTGCCGGCGCCTCAAGGCCGCCTATCGGCTGGACGTCAACGAATTCCGCGACCAACGCAGCGTGCAGCTGCGAATCGAGTACATGGAAAGCTGCGGGGCGGACGCCTAGCCCGCGTCGTGCTCCCACAGCTCGGGACGCGGCGCGGCGCGATTCGGCATGTACTGCCCCCGGCCCAATGGGTAGCCCGCCTGCAAGGCCTCGAAGGTAAAGCGCTGAGCCGAGTAGGCTGCCGTTTCCAATGGCTGGCCCAACGCCAAAAAGCCTGCCAAAGCGGACGCCAAGGTGCATCCGGAACCGTGATAAGTATGCGGCAAGCGCGGCCAGGACCACTCCCGCGCCGTGTGGCCGTAAAGCCGGTTGATCACCACCTCTCCGGTGTCGTGCGTACCCGTAATCAGCACATTCTTACAACCGAGCCGTCTCAACTCTTCGGCGCATTCGTCAAGGGATTTGCGCCCCACCAATGCGCGGGCTTCTATCGTGTTGGGAGTGAGTACCGTCACCCGGGGAAACAGTTCGGCCCGCATAACATCCATCAGCTCGGCACGGGCCAAGGGCTTGCCGCCGCCCGCCGCCAGGATCGGGTCCAAAACGACGCAAGCATGCGGCAGACGACGAAGAATCTCGGCGACAGCTCTGGCGATGTCGGCGCTACCCAACAAGCCGATTTTTACCGAGACCGGTTGAATGTCGTTCAACAAACATTCTGCCTGGGCCATGAAGTCGCACTCGCGTTGCGGCCAAACGGCCTCGACGTTAACGGTGTCCTGGGAAGTCAAGGCCGTCACCACGGTCAACGGATGGCATCCGAGCGCCTTCAACGTTTCAATATCAGCCTGAAGACCAGCCCCCCCCGTGGCGTCGTGCCCGGATAAACAGAAAACGGTCCGTGTAGTCGCACTCATATAATCATTACCCTCGAACATCGTACTCACACCCCAAACAGCCGGCCTACAACATCTAACAGCTGATTGATGCACACCCACACTTCTCCAACATCTTGCGGCGGGAACCTGTCAAAATCTGAGATGGCCAAAGATTCGCCGACGCACACTGTCACTCATGAACGACAGACTTATCCGAAGCTATGTTCAATCTGCCACGTCTCACGCCATCGACTTGCTCACGGCCCAAATGTCTCACTTCCACATCGCTTCGAGACTCGACAGCAATCGTCGACCTTGTCGGCCAGCTATCGCGCCCTGCGACCCCGGGGTATCCGGTTGCAACGACATAAAAGCCCTCCCACTTTGGTACCACACGGCCAACCGACAAAATATGGCCTATTTATTGCTTTTATTTAAGACAGCCAGCGGTACTGCTAACGGGAATTTTTAAGCCAATGAAACGGACCCTCACTTGTAAACTTGGATTTCGCGGCATATGTTCTACCAAGCAGAGGCTTGTCAGGGAATACCTTATAATGCATCAAAAGCAGCTCCTGCGTTATACGTCGTCCAACTGGTTCATAAGAGGTCATCTGATCGCTGCAATAACACACAGATGATTTGGCCGCCTAACCACCCCAACGCAATCGCATGCAGCCATAGCGGCGCTAGCACATTGATAGGCCAGCTACCCGAATTTTCGCATCGCACAGCAAGACATTAATTCGAGCAAACCTGAATTCAGGGCTTCCGAGACCCCGTTAGGTTTTTCACCTCTGTAACCAACTGAGAGAAAGAGCGCATGAACTCTCATGAGAATGGATACGACATTGTTTTGGCAGATACACCCGAAAGCAAGAGGATACACTTTAAGCTTCGGTATGACGTCTACTGCCTTGAAAAAGGGTACGAAGAAGCGAAAAAATTCGTCGATCAATTAGAAGTTGACGAGTATGACGATACATCGGCCCATTTCCTGATTCGCTGCAGGGCTACGCAGTCATGGATTGGCACATATAGGATAGTTTTCAATCGCTTCAATGAACTACCGCTCAGCAAACATGCTTCAATATATCCCGAGCATATTCCAACGCACGGAGGAATAAGCGCCGAATTTTCTCGTCTAGCAATTCTGCGTCGATTCCAAGTCCCCAAGAATGGAGCAATCACCGATGCACAGTTTGAGTGCCACATCTTAATGAAAGCCATCCACAGCGGTATTAGCTATTCGAGACAGAAGGGGGCGATGGACGTTGTTTTCTTCTGCCAACGATCGCTGGGCAGAGTGGTCGATAAGCTAGGGCTGGTAGTAAAGCAAATTGGCCCGAAGTCTCAATATCGAGGATCCCGTTATCCATATCTAGGGCGGCTTAACGACTTTCAAAACGGCTTCACCTCCGAGATTGCTTTGCAATGCTTCAAGCAGCACGGAACTTACTACCACTACTCAGATTACTTCCATCCTCGGGTCATGGCCGCATAGTTCTTATGCACGAAACATTTACACATTTCGTCGCTTGCTGCGGACCCAAACGACCAATACCGTGAAAAAATTTGAAACGTGGGTTATAGAATCTACAGCAGCCCCGGCGACAATAGCCAGCAATTCGTCTATTTCTGATAGACACCGCCCAGCAACTCACCTTTCAACCTCCATTTACCGTGCCTCGAAACGCAATCCGGCAAGCCCACATTTTTTTCAAAAAGCCGGTTTTTCGCGACATTGACACACGACGTGGCACAGTTCCCGCTTGAAATGCCCCGAGCCCTGTTGACAGCCCCACTTAGCGCATCATCATTCAACCGCTCCTCGACTTCCGGGAACATAAGCGAGAGCACGTGCAGAACATCGCATCCGCTTCGACCGGACGGCAAAATGGGATCCCCCCAAATCCTGCGCGAACCGCGACGACATAGGGACCATACCATCAACCGAAAACGGATCAACCGGCTGAATGGGCGTCATGACCCTTGCCTCAGCGGAACTAAGCCCGATACATACCACCCACCCTCATCCGCACAGCACCCCAAAAAACCGCACCTACTGCAAGGCAAGATCCTTGAGCGCCTTAACCAGGTCGGGTCGACTGACATCACCCCTATGTGCCCATGGCCAAGGGAGATGTGTATCTGGCCGCAATCCTGAACGGGTATTCCCGGCGCGCGCTGAATTGGCTTGGATCAACACTCTGGAGACCGCAGTCCGTGTGTCGGCGCTCCAAGAGCGCCTTGGCAAGCTGTGGCCACCCCGAGTTTTCAACATGGGCCAAAAGGCGCCCAATTTACCGGGGAAGCCTTCACAAACACGCTCAAGGCCCACGGCATCGCCATTAGTACTTGACCGGCAAAGGCCAGACGTTGGATAACGTCTTCGTCGAACTCCTAATGGCGAACGCTGAAGTACGAGCACATTTACCTGAATCCAGCGGAGAACGGTACCGACCTCAAGCCCAGACTGGCAACCTATATCACTTGGTACAACGGGAAACGACTACATTCCCGCATCGACGAGAAAACGCCTGATTGCTGAACAACAACCCCGTTCAGAGCTTACAACCCCATTAGACTGTCTGAACGATGGGGACAACCTCATCCATAACGTGCGCACCATCGTCGGGGCGCCTCGAAAAACCTGTTCGCTCATGCTTCGACAGGCTCAGCACGAACGGAACAAATTGATTTTCATAGGTCCGTTCGCACTGAGCTTGTCGAAGTGCGAGGTTTTTCGAGGTGCCCGTCGGTTGACAAATCGGAAAAAGCACGCTTTTCTCAACACAACCAGACATGAAGAGGACCCGGAGAATGCTCATGCCTTCGATACGCGAAAGCTTTAACAAATACTTTGAAATCGTACCGGCGATTACAGAAGACCTACGGAAGCTCGGATTTCAGATACGCTATCAGGTGTATTGCGAGGAGCTCGGCTTCGAAAATAAAGCCGATTTTCCGGATGGCTATGAAATAGATGAATACGACCACCGCTCTTACCTTTGTCTTCTACGGCATAAGGAAAGTCAAAAGTACGTGGGGACCGTAAGACTGGTTACCAGCAACTTATCATCCCATCGTCACGAATTGCCTTTCGAGCGATATTGTACTGTCGATCGCAACATTGTCGACATGGACAGCCTTCCTCCCCGCAGCTATGGCGAAATTTCCCGCTTGGCAGTAATTTCCGCGTTTCGCCGCCGCGCGGGCGAAAGCACCACCCCCTATCCTACTGTCCCAGAAAGTATCGAATCACAACCCTCATCACAGCTTGATCGACGAAGCATTCCGCATATTGCTCTTGGACTCTATCTCGCTGCCGCCGCAGTAGGTTTAAATCTTGGCATGGAGCGGGCATTCGCCATGATGGAGCCTAGCCTCGCACGACGACTTAAGGCTTTCGGTATTCATTTTGAACAAATTGGAGCCGCGGTAGAACACCGCGGGTTACGCGGCCCTTTCCAGATCACCCGGGAAAGCCTGGAGAAACACCTTTCCTCCGAAATCCACGAACTATTAACCGATATAACAAAGGGAGTGGAAGAATTCACCCATATCTCCCCGGAACTGGATCAAAACGAGAAGCGCAGCTCACTGTAAATCCGGTCCTTTTCATTATATTGACCAAAAACGCCTTGCCGACCACCACCGAAAGCGTCTATCCCGTTAACCCACCGCCAATTCGTCGTAAACTCCCAAGTGAGCTTAGTTTGCAACATCCAATCGTTATGATTGAAGCCGTGCACATAAAGCACCTCCGGCTCTAGCTTAGGATGTAGTGCTCGCGTACTGAATAAAAATGAGACTCCCGAATCAACCCTGTCCGCAACGACGTCTCTATGCCAGTCCGTAATTACGCTCTGAAAGAACTGAATATTAAAGCGAGTATTTTCCAACTCCTCAAGCGTATAATCAATACCAGCAATATAATCTAGGATATCCTGACCAACTAAACCATCACTATCCCGCTGATCGGTAACAGATAGTGGCCTACCCATAGAATAAACAGCTTCCGCCTTAAAAACCGCGGTACGCGAAATGTCCTTCGCCATGGTTACGCCGAATTGCTGTATGCGCTTGTGGATCGGAGTAAAGGTAATCACTGCTTCCGACTCCCTTACAGTTCTGCGAAACGAAGGAGAAAGTTCCGGTGTGCTATAGTAAAAAAGTGAGGCATCCCAGCCATTCTTCAAATACGAAGTACGCACCCCATAAGCAGAGTTGCCCAAGGTTTGCGATGGCGCTTTGTCGTCGTAAGTAATCGTACGAAATCCCGAAATATCAGGGGTAGTAAACGGATAAAACTCGGAACCTACCTTGCCGATATCATTAACCGTTGGCACAGGCACCCAAACAAACTCGGCATGCAAGTCTGCATGGAAGTATTCACTCCTAATGGCCCATTGAGGTATTCGCAGGAGATCAAAATCGGGGAGAATAAACTGGCGAAGATCTTTGGCAGATACCACATCAGCAACAAACAGACCAACCATCTCTCCCCAAATTATATGTTGGCGGCCAACGCGAAAATCCCAATCACCCGCCGAAAAATCCAAGTAAGTTTCTCGTATCGAGAAATCAAAGCGCTGATCATTGCGGACCGAGGAAGAGTAATAATTGGTAAGATCATAAATTGGGTCATATGTAAACCGAATATTCGCAACCCAATTTACACTTTTACCCACTTCCCCCTTACTGCCGACTTCAAATATGTTCCTGAATTTCGACCAATGACCGGGACCTGGCCACGTATAGGCCAACTCGCTTTGGAGGAAACCCTTGATCGGCGGCAAGGTGAAGTCATCTTCTCGAACAGAAGAGGAATTTTTCCCGCCGACCGACGACTCGCTTTTCTCTTTTTCGATCTCGAACAGATCACCAAAACTTTTCGGTTCTTCGGCGGCGGCAATCGAAGCAAAGCTAATTGCAATCAAGAGTAAGTGCTTCACATGAAATTTGCTGGCGATGATCATCATGCGAATCGATAGCTTACGATACTGTTAGAGTACAACCGAACTTCTCAAAAAGCACTTACTTAGTAGAACTAATTTACCTTCCGGACAGGGGTTTTACCGGAGTACCCGAGCGACCCTCCTCGCCAGATCACCGACCATTTCCGCTGGATAACGCCTGAATCGTATTTGCGGGCATAAACGTATGTTAAGAACATCTGAAATTCGATTTCATCCATACGCTTAGTGCTCAACATCACCCAAAAACGGGCTGTATATGCCCCGTATGGTATCCGCGGCTTGATCACTCGCAACAAGGCGCCCGTCCGAAATTTTCACAATTCGGTGAGCCATACCCATAACACGTGGGTCGTGGGTTGAAAAAATAAATGTGGTCTGTTCGGCTTCATTGATTTGTTTCATTAGCTCCAGCACCTCCTGACCCGTTTTGGAATCAAGGTTCGCAGTCGGTTCGTCCGCGAGCACAATTCGCGGATTACCAGCTAAAGCCCTAGCTATAGCAACACGCTGCCGCTGCCCTCCACTTAGCTCATTCGGCCTATGCCCGGCGTAAACGCTCAATCCAACCATATCGAGATAATATTTCACTCGTTCGGATCGGAGCTTGCGGCTCATATCCTTTCGAAATAGCAGGGGATATTCGACGTTTTCCCAAGCCGATAAAACAGGCAAAAGATTGAAAGTCTGAAATATGAAACCAATGGTATGCAATCGAATATCAGCAAGTTGGTTGGCCCCACAACGACTAACCTCCATGCCACCGATAAATATCTGGCCACTCGACGCCTTATCGATACATCCTATCAAGTTAAGTAGCGTAGACTTGCCGCTACCGGAAGGGCCTGCGATTGCAAGAAACTCACCAGCCTCAATGGATAACGACACGTCGACCAGCGCATCAACCCGTTGCTTACCTAGCAAATAGCTTTTGGAGGCATGAAAAACCCTAACGACTTCCATATTAACCTAGTTACTGAACAACATTTGCTTGAACATAGCATAAATTCTGTCAGAAAGCAGTCCGATACCAATTTCCCCACGGAAAAAACGATGGATTCCGGCAACTTCCCGTCATTACTTGCCCTTTCCACGCTGGTCACGACAAACTAACGTGCTAGACTTACCGTTAATCTACATACACATTCACGAAAAATCCCTACGCAAAGAGCCGTAACAAGTTGATTCATTAGCTACCAAAAGAACTGATGGAGCATGCCAATGGCGAAACTATTAATCTGCCCCCCCTAAATAGCGTACATACTGAGGGAGCATGTATCCCGATTCTAGGTACGTTTTTGTACGGAAAATAGTGGCTAGTTATGTGCTTCGCGTCAAGTTGATTTGCCGTAAACTCGCGACCTGCTCGGCCAAGAATGATCGAGCGAGCAGTGGCACGGATTGCACTGCTTGCGCTGAAAGACGACGGGCGTGAATGCATGTTCGGGATCATCAAAAGGGCGAAGATTGGCACTAGCGTGATCAGGGCGGAGACGATTGTGTTGTGCTGGCCGCCCAGGCACAGCGTCCAATTCGCGGGGCAGCAGCAGGTCCTGCACCGTGAAGCGACGCGGATTCGGCGGCGCAAGTAGCTGAAATCCGGTATGGTAAGCGTGCCGGACCGGCCAGGAATCGGGGCGCCGAGCAAACTAATGGACGACCAATGCCAGCAATTTAGCAATTTGGTAGAGAATGAAGCGCTGTTAACGCGTCTGGAGCGTGACTACTTGGTGGTCATAGTTCGGACCACGTTGTCGAGCGGATTAGCAAGCCGATGGTGGCGATTCTGAACAATGCCTTGATCTGGACAGCGAAAGCGCAGGAACCGAATTTGAAACCATTGATGTATAAAGGTATGACGTTTTGCTTCCCGCCGCAGTACAACCCGAAGTTGAACCGGATCGAAATTCTATGGAAAAAGATAAAACTCGAATGACTGCCACCCTAATCCTTCACGCCGAAAGAACTAGAACAGGCGATATACAAGATCGGGACCGTTTTCGGCTCAGACACCAACTGGCTGTCTGCTAGGAACTTAATAGTGCGGCATTTAGTTAGCTAACCGTAGGCACAAAGAACAGAAGCGTTACGACGAACAGCTTGCTTCAACACATTAAAATCCAACTTTTCAAAGGCTTTTCATGATTATCAGGCATTCACAAAAAAACGTACCGCACCGATTCGTCAGGTTATCTTTTGGAATCGCCGTGGCGCTGATGCTAGGTGCTATTTTTATACACCCTGCCGCAGCTGAAGATCCCGTCGAATTAGTTACAAAAGCAGATCACATTCGTTTTCCTGCCACCGACTTTCAGGTAAAAGTGGTAATAACCACGACCTCGGCCGACTCCCAGCCAGATGTCCACGAATATCAAGTCCTCTCAAAAGGCAACGAAAATACGATTGTCCACACAACTGAACCGGCGAGCGACCGGGGACAGATTTTGCTGATGAAGGGTCGCGATCTCTGGGTCTTCATGCCCTCTGTGTCTCAGCCAGTACGCCTACCGCTTTCACAGAGACTAACCGGACAAGTGGCAAATGGTGATATGGCGCGCGCCAATTTTACCGGCGACTACACTCCTACGCTGTTACGCACTGATACGATCAATAACACATCGTATCATGTCCTTGAACTTAATGCCGTTGATCGAACCGTAACCTATCACCGAGTACTTTACTGGATTGATAAAACCAGCTATCGGCCGTTTAAAGCCGAGTTCTACTCGCTTTCAAATCACCTTATAAAGACCGCCCATTACCGCAATTTTAAACAGATGGAGGGCGAAATACGGCCTACAGAGCTTCTCTTGATTGATGCTTTAAGCAACGAACAGTCGTTGTTGGTATACTCTGATATGAAACGCCGCGAATTACCTGATAAAATCTTCACCAAAGACTACCTAAAAAAACTGGAATAGTTGTGAGAGTGAATGGATTAGAATACCCCACCTCTTCTGCCACGACAGCTTACTGGCCCCAAGCGCTATTATTTGCTGTAATATTGGCGCTTAATCGGAAAAATCTTTTCCCATTCCGTTAAGTATGAGCATGCTATATTTATGATTTAGGTCTGCGGCAACTGAGTTGAGATAACATGACACTGCCCCAGCTAAATGTTATTACGCAAAGCGTCAACAACGGGCAGCCGGGACGCTCTAATGGCAGGAATTACTGCCGCAGCGCTGGTCGCGGCAAATCCGACCAACGCAGCAATCACGATAACTTCCGGCACGATGCGAATATAGGCTGAATACCCCAACTCCGAATTCGGGGGGGGAGGCATGGGAATGCCAATTTCCGAGATCGCCCAAGCGGCGCCAATACCCACGACAACGCCAAGACCCGCACCTATAAGGCCTAATAGCGTGTACTCACTTACGATCAATCGAAACACATAGCTACGACGGTTTCCGAGTGCCATTAATGTACCTATTTCTCCGACTCGTTCATAGATCGCCATATTTACGCCGTTGGCGACACTCAGCAAAACCATGATAAGTATGATCAGTTGCAGAACGCCAAATTGGCTTTTATACAAGTCAACGACCTTGCTATAGAAATCGGCCAGCTCGTACCATGCCTTAGCCTCGTACCCCATCCCAGGAAGATACGTTTTCATCTCCGCAAGTACTGCATCGGTGCGAACAGAGTCATTTAGCAAAACCACCACGCTGTGCACTCCCGTCGTAGCCAACAGGTCCTGTGCCGCCTGCAACGAAATCCGGACCGCTCGGTCATCAAACTCTTTCGAAAAACTTTGGAAAATACCTACCACTTCAAATTCGAGACTATTCAGTGCCCCTTCAGGCGTATTCACGAGCAACGTAAGAAAATTTCCTGGCCTTAAATTTAAAGACTTGGCTACACCTTTCCCTAGTAAAATCCCCGTAGCGTCCGAGTCCACCAATTGGCGTCCTTCCACGATGGACAAAAACGTACCAAGGCGGTTTTCTTTATTAGCCTCAATTCCTTCCCCAATAATAGGAAGATCCGCCTTGCGATTATTGGCTAAACCGGAAAAATTAAGACGCGTCATCACATCGTTAACGTCATGAGTCCCTTTCAACCGATCCAGCAATATACCGGGCGACTCCATGAGATATTTGAATGGGTCGCGCTGGCCGACCTCGTAATACCCTGAGTGATAAATCTGAATATGACCCAACTGCGAATGAATGGTAGCTTCGCGCAATTGGATGAATATGTCCTCCACAAAACCACCGGTTAGAATAATGCCGGCCACGCCAAGAGCAATGGCTGTCAGAGTCAGCAGGGTACGGCCCGCATGCCTGAAAATGTTACGGAAAGCGAGTCGAAACAAATCGTTATACCTCGTATTTTGGACCGTGAGAACGATAACAAACGTGACTCTCCGCCTTCAATTATGTCCTCTCCATAAAGCGGAATATTCGTCATGCCACTCTAGTTTAATGGCATTTCACTCCCTCGGCTAACTCTTAACTTAAATTACCGGCCATGGCGCAAAGCGTCCACAATTTGAAGATTAGCGGCTTTCCATGCAGGATAAATGCTTGCAACCACCGTCGTCCCTAAAGCTAAGACCAGCGAACCGACGACCAACTCGGTCGTTACGCGAATCTCAGCCGTGTAACCAACCGTCATTCCTGGCGGAGGAGGCATAGGAATACCTATTTTCGAGATGATCTCCGCTAGAGAAACCCCGACAACCGCACCGACCACACCCCCGAATAAGCCCAGAACAGTTCCTTCCGCTACAAATAAATGCATCACATTTCTATGCTTTAATCCCAGAGCCATAACGGTTCCAATTTCTCGCGTACGCTCGAATACGCTCATAATTAGAACATTTGAAATCGTTAAAACGATGATAACGCCGATAATAACGCGTACAATCGACATTTGTCGGGTAAAAAGACGAGCGGTTTTGTTGTAAAAATCGGCACGCTCATTCCAAGGAACAACTTCGAGGTCCGTTATCCTTAACTCAGCAATCAATCGTTTCAACGACTCGGTAAAGTGTCCTGTATGCTCCGTTTTATCAAGGAGAATAACCCAAACTTGGTTCCCTGATATGCGCAACAATTTTCTAGCCAATCCAATAGGTATCCTCGCAACAGAATCATCGTAAGACTTATCTGCCGTCAGAAAAATCCCGTCGACCGGCGTTTCGATAGCATTAAACCCCTTGTCTCCCGCGTTAGTCATTAATACAACGGGGTCGCCAACTTCTACACCTAAACTTTTCGCGAGGCCTGTTCCTATCAATATGCCTGCAGTTTCTTCGCTCGAAAATCCAGCGCCCTTAATAATATGAAGTTCGTGGCTTACATTCGCTTCTAATTTCGGGTCTACCCCTTCGCCCAAAAATGAAATTGAGGTATCGCCATGACTTATCAAGCCACCAAATGATAACCGTGGGGCCATGGCCTTAAAATTCGCACTTTGTCGAATTGTGTTTAGTATTGGCAAATCCACCGGGAGCAAATACTCAAACGGAGCCGCAGCTCCTTTGTCAAAGTAACCGCGCTTGGTAAGCTGAACATGACCGGACTGGGACTCGATATATGACTCGCGTGTCGACCAGAGTATCCATTCGATAAACCCGCCTGATAACAGCAAGGCCATCACTCCAAAGGCAATCGCTATGATGGCGACCCCGCTGCGGCGCTTGTGGCGAATCACATTACGTATTGCCAGCTTGAATTGAGTCATTACCAAACCCGGAGCACAATGGAGCTGCAATTACCAACGGAACGAGGGTGAATATTGAAAGCGAATCGTAATACATCGACAGCTGGTCGCAAAATACGATACCGCAAGTAAAAGTTAGCATACATCATCCGGCGCGAAAAGCCGTGCATACCGCGCATCCGGCACGAGAAACACAGAGCCATGTCGTGTATGGGCTTTACTGCTGATTTGTCATGAGATTATATGTACGCCAGCAGGAAAGCAAGATATTAACCCGGCCATAAAATATCGTATGCACTAAACGGCATACTTGATAGGAGGCACTTGAAATAAGCGCGGATGCGGGCGGGCCGTTTTTGGATCGAGCGCAAGTGCGAAGTCACCTTGCGCTTCAAGTGAGCCCCGTCGCGCACGGATTCGGCGGCACTCATCCGCGTGTTGATGTCGGCGTTGAGGTATTCATCCGGATTGAGCTCGGGGGAATAGCTGGGCAAGAAAAACAGCTCTATCTGGTCCATCTTGCCGGCCAGCCGTTCTTTGACCGCCTGGCTGTGATGAACCCGCAGGTTATCGAGGACTAGAATCACCTTCCGCCCCGCTTCACGGACCAGCCGCTGAAGAAATTGGATGAAGACGTCGGCCGTGAGCGTTTCTCGGTACATCATGAAGCGCATCTTGACCTGGTTGGTAATGGCCGAGTGAGATTGATACGTTCCCGCTTGGACTGGGGCAGCCCCAGCACCGGCGTTTTCCCCCGCGGCGCGTAACCGCGCGGATAATGCTCGACCGAACTGACCGCCGTTTCATCGCCCCGACAGACTTCCGCCCGCTGAGCCACTTTTGTACCACCGCCGGTCGTTGCTCGAAGGCGCGTTTGAGCGGGCGCTGCGGCGTGAATCCCCAGCTCTTCAGATAGTTTCTGACCGAGCGCACTGGGAGATTCGCGCCAAAACAGGCCTGTATATGCGCCAGCACCGCCTGCGCACTCCATAAGGCAAAGTGCAGTTTCACTTGATCCGGCGTTTTGTCCACCAGGTCTTTCTGGAGAATGCTTCCATGAGCGGGCGTGAGGCGGCGACCGTTGCCTTTGGGCCGACCTCGCTTGGCCTCTTGCACGCCATACCCCGTTTCGGCTTTTAGCAACCAGTCTTGTTACCGCGGGGCGGCGTAACCCGAGTTCCTTCGCGATCGCCGTCTGACTATGCCCGCGCCGGTGCGAGCGGATGACCGTACGACGTCATTGCTACCGTGCCGCAGGATCCAGTTTTCGAGCATCGATTCGTTCTGCTTCCATGCCCAAATTTTACAAGACTACGTACGGTATCGGTATTATTTGGCCGGGCTAATAGCCTGGCCGATGACGCTGACGCATGCGCGTCTGCAATCAATGCTTCCTCTGCGAGAGATGATGACAACCGAATCACGCTAGCTACTAAGGGTCGTGTCAGGGACTCTTGACGCCCCTAGGGATGAACATACCTTTCGTGTGGAGACGCCCCCCCCAAGATCGTAACCGGATTGGTGTCTCAATGCCGCGATTAACATGGCCTGATCCCCCCCTGACTGCGGTACTCAGCGCGTATGGCAACCTGCTAAGTGCGAGACAAAACTCTCAAGCACCAGAGGGAATCAACCCATCGTTCGGCTAGCTTGAGCAGACAGTGGCGTAGGAAGTCGAGTCCGTGGCGGAAAATGGACTTGAGCGGTCGCTGAAGGTTTTTTTAAAAGAATGGGCGACTGCTCGCGGTGCAATTCGCCGGCATGATAAGACTAGGCGAAGGCCAAGGTGAGCATTTTGCTGAGGCGTTCGGTACGGACGAGGCGGGTATCCTCGACGTTGAAGCCCCGGAATTTCAGGCAGCCGAACAGGGTTTCGATCTCCCAACGGCGGACATAGACCCCAATGTCTGGGGCTGCGGCGCGAGCGAGTTGGTGATGATAAGAAAGTCGCCGTTAGGCAGACGCAGCGCGGACACGGAGACGAAGCCTCCCAGACGAGACGCTATCCGATCAGGTCCATGGCTTGGCCGAGTTGGAGGGTGGTAAACAGCCGGTCCGCACGAATAAGCTTGTTCCAGGACGGGGGTGAGGGTATTGCGCTAGAGGCGCTGATGAAATGGAAAGCGTTGCTGCTGAAGCCAGGTCAACTAATCTTCGCTGACGAATTCGCGGCCAGCCAACAAGGCAACGATTTTTCGACGCCGAAGACCGCTAGAACGCGTTGTAGCAGGTACTGTCACCCACGGAAACGTCAAGTGCCTATGATATAAGCATTAATAGGGATAAAAACACCGCTGGTGAGCATCCCTTCGCGAAGAATCGCTCAGTAGCGTGGTGGCATGCTTCTCTCCTGCACCGAGAACTGAAATCTGGCCGTTTCGGCACGGCTTCGGTTATGAGATTTTCGGAAGAGATTGTAAGCAGTCGTTGAGTTAGCCCACAATGAGCGCTTCCGGGGCGGCTAAGGTGAGTATGCGTCGGCAGAATATGCTGCTTCTTCGCATGATTCGCTATGACGCTATTTGAGCACAGATCGTTAACCCGATATTGGTGCACCAGCGGCGTCGCATCAAAAGAGCCCAGGCCTTCCCTTTTTGCAGAAAAAATCCAAACTATGCTTGAGCACGAAACCACTGAAGGAGCGGGCCTCGTTTCTCCCCCATATTCAAACCGGACTTCGCCAGATTATCTGCTCAAAGAAAAATCCCCATTTACCGTTTTACGCTCTAATGAGGAATTTGGCTTATTTATACAACTTTCTATCGCTTTTTTATAGAAGGAGAAGGGCAATCTTCCGAAACAGCTTTGATGATCACCCTATTAAATTTCTTATTTAAAAATTCCCGATTATTGCACTAATACATCGCGCACTTGAGTTTAGTTTAGTCCAATAACGGAATTCAAATAGCCTGAATCTTAGATTCATCTGATTTTAGTGCGCTACGCTACTCTTTTAATTAAAACTAACACTGACTGATATTTACCTACAATAGCAGTCATTTTTTGGAGTGCTCGAATGCAGAAAAAACTGTTTCGGAAATATAACTCGGCCGCCGCCATCGCTTGTTTTATCGGAATAACAATCACCAGTTGTGATAAATATTTGACGGATACTGAGCATCTCGCCAAAGCAAAAGAGTCTCTCGACGCCGGCGACCTTCGCACGGGAGTTATCGAATTAAAGGGAGCATTACAAAAAAATCCCGACAACGCTGAAGCACGGCGACTATTAGGAGAAATCGATGTAACGCTTGGTAATGGCGGGGATGCGGAAAAAGAACTGCGACGAGCACTGGAGCTGGGCGTAGCGAAGGAAGCGATTCTGGTCCCTTTAGCTGAAGCCCTCCAACTTGAAAACAAGCATCAACAAATACTGGATGAAATCACTATTCCTCCTACTTTTTCAGCAACCGACGGCGCAAAGCTTACGGCGTATCGTGGTGACGCGTGGCTGGCTCTCGGCAAACCGCAACAAGCCAGTACCGAATATCACCAGGCATTATCCATCGACGCTAATTCTGCGTTCGCTAAGCTTGGGTTGTCCCGTATAGCTCTAGCCGAGAATAGAATCGACGATGCTCTAAAATTGGCAACAGAAGCCGTGGAATCGGCACCCAACGAAGCCAGGGCATGGAGTTTACAGGCAGAATTGTATCGAGCGAAAAGTGATTTTCCAAAAGCAGAGGACAGTTATACAAAAGCCATCGAGAGGCGGACCTTAAATCAACTTGATCGTGCCAATCGCGCCATAGTCCGAGTTGACTTGAAGAAACTCGACTTAGCAAAGGAGGATATTGAAATACTAAAAAAACAAGCCCAAAATTTGTTTTTGACTCATTTTGCCGACGGCGCCCTGGCATATGCTCAAAATAAATTTGCGGAAGCTCAAGGGGCTTTCGAGCAGTCGCTCAAACTGAATGACAAATACGCACAAACACACTATTTCTTGAGCCTTTCTCATCTAATGCAAAACCATTTGGCACAAGCAGAGGATGAAATAAATAGATACCTGTCTATTATTCCACGATCGGTAAATGGCTATAAACTATTGGCAACGATCAAATATCGCCTAAATGACCCAGAAGGAGCAAAGAGAACCCTGCAACCGGTACTGGCACAATTTCCGGATGATATTGCAACCCTTAGGTTAATAGGCAATATCGAGCTGGCCCAGGGAAACGAAACGAAGGGAATCGAGTATTTGGAAAAAGCCGTCAATTTGAACCCGAATACTGCCGACTCCCATATCGACTTAGGGATGGGATTGATGCGTAGCGGTAATCAGGAAAAAAGCTCAAAGGAGTTCGAGGCGGCCATTCAAATTGATCCTCAGTCTCCCCAACCCGCTATTTTGCTGGCCTTATCTCAGATTAGCGCAAAAGAATACGCCAAGGCTGGGGAAACTATTCAGGCCCTCAAGGAACGTTTGCCGAAGAGCCCAGGCCCTTGGAACCTGGAGGGTTTATCGCATTTAGGCCAAGGTCAGCAGACACATGCCGAGCAAGCCTTTAAACAAGCATTGACCCTTGAACCGGGTAACTCCATGGCGTCGGACAGACTCGCGCAACTAGCTTTAAAAGATAAAAGATTCGATGTGGCCCGTAACTATTACCAAGAGGCGTTGCACGCGCACCCAAACGATCTCGATATTCAACTCAGGCTGGCCCAATTGGACAGCTTGGAAGGCAAGCCGTCGGATATGGAGGCCAAGTTAACGCAAATCGTGCAAGATCATCCGGATGTCTTGCCGCCTCGGATATTACTTGCCCGTCACTACTTGCGATTCGGGCAGCCTCGTCGCAGCCAAACCCTGCTGGTGGAAGTGCGCCCGAGATATCCGGATAGTCAGGATCTGTTGGCCACCCTGACCGAGGCGCAGCTGGAAGATAACCTCGCAACCCAAGCGCTGGAAACGGCTAAAGCATTGGCCAAAGAGGCGCCCCAGTCTGCTGCTGCACACCTGTTGCTGGCTGCTGCATATGAGAATAACCGTGATGCCAAAGGCATGCGAACAGCGCTGATGCGTTCATTAACTCTCGACCCCAAGCTTTTCCGGTCCCGGATAGCAATGGTCAGACTATTGGTTCAGGAGCAGAAAAACGCAGAAGCGGAAAAACAACTGACTGCCCTAGTCAACGATGAACCCGAAAATGCCGATGTGTTGAGTCTGCAAGGATGGTATCTCACTGTGCTACAAAATCGCCCCAAGGATGCGATCACCCCGTATCAAAAAGCGTTCGAGAAAGCGCCTAGTACCTCGGCGGTCACCAAACTCGCTCAAACACAATGGTTGGCTGGAGACCGGGATCGTGCTTTGGCAACCTTGGAACAATGGAACAAACAACATCCCAACGATGCATTCATTCACTATGCGCGGTCTAATTTGTATACACAGCTCGGCAAGGATAAAGCGGCCATTGAACAATTGGAGCAAACCATAAAGATCGATCCTAATTATATCCTCGCCCTGAACGACCTGGCTTGGCTCCTGAGGAAGTCGGAGCCAACCAAAGCCCTGGAGTATGCCGAAGAGGCCGTCGCCAAAGCACCGAAATCTCCGCGTCTGATGGATACCCTGGCCATGGTGTTGATTGAAAAATCGCAGGCCGATCGCGCCTTGAGCGTCATCCAGGAGGCCGCTGCGCTCGCACCGAGCAATCCCTTGATCCGCTATCACTTAGCAATCGCTCAGGAAAAGAAGGGCGCCAAGGAGGATGCGCTGAACACCTTGAACGATTTATTGAGCAGAAAGGACGACTTTGACGAGCGGAAAGAAGCGGAGGCACTGCTCACCAAGCTCAAAAAAAGGTAACGCTTTAGAAGTCAGCATGCCATACCAATCGGCGTCGAGTACATAGCGTGGCGAGGTCGCTTGAGAGTGTCAGTTTTTTTTACAAAACGCCGTTCTGGGCACTAAGGCTCACGAGAATAATCAATTAACTAATTGATATAATTAGAAAAATTTAGCCATGGCACAACTCGTGCTTCATATAGATCGCTAAGACTAAGGCTTCGAATTGGTTTCAAGCATCCCGAGCGATGGATGATGAGCCGGTTCTAAATCTTCTGGATTTATAAACGCAAGACGCAGCGAACGCTTGTCGCTTGACTTGCACCAGAATCTAACCACTTTAGGAGTACTATTATGAACAAGAAACCCCTTCTCCTGGGCACGGCCTTTGCTATGGCAATGGCTGTGTCTGTAAACGCAAGCGCGGACAGGGTCATCGATCTGTTTTCCGTCACTCAAGCCAAGTTCTTTGACGTCACCACAAATGGTGTGGCCGAAAGCCGTACGGTCAATGACCCGAATCCCTATCCGAGCCCCTTGAACTCGATCATTGGCGATAATCGTGACATCTCGGTAAACCTGATCAACTCTCCGGATCCGGCCAATGTTAACGCGAGCGCCAGCGTCACCGCCGGCGTATACAACTTCAGCCAGGATACGCAAGCCGGCGCCGAGGCCCAGATTCAGTGGGACGGCAGTAACGTTGGTGTTGAAGGCGCGGACGGCGGCATCTTGAACCCCACCGGTTTGGGCGGTATCAATCTGTGGGACACCGGCAGCCTGTTCAGCTTCGATGTGATTTTCGCCGATCAAGGCTTTACGGCTGACGTGATTGTATACACGGATGCGACTCACTTCTCGAGAATCAGGATCGATACGGTGGTCCCGGTCAGCAACCAGACCTTCTCTCTCGCCTTCGCGGCTTTCGAGAATGCCGCATTTGTTGCCGCCAACGGTGGGGCTGGCTCGGCTGGCTTGGCTGACCTGAACAACGTCGGCGCCCTGCAAGTCATACTGAACCCGCTGGGTACCGGCCTGTCCATCGACCTGACGATCGACAACATCACCACCGTCCCGGAACCCGCCACCCTGTCCCTGCTCGGCATGGGCCTGCTGGGCATGGGGGCTAGCGCTCGCAGAAGGAAGCTAGCCAACGCCTAAACTGCCTGCTGGTTAGTCTGGCGATGCGAAGAAAGGAGGGGGCTAAAACCCCCTCCTTTTTTGTTGTCTAGGGTACCCCGAAAAACCTTAGTTTCCTGCCGTGCATCCGTTAAAATCGTCTCCATCGTCAATCAATCGGTAGGACTCGGCGCCATGAGAGGGCCCAAACCGTCGAAGCCCTCGAACAGCGAGATTAAGACCGATTTGTTTGCGGCGGATTTGCGTTAGGAGAATATCGACCAGATGGGCGAACCTCTCTTGGCATTCGAAGCGGATATTGACTCCGCCGCCTAAGCGGCAGAAGTGGATCGGGTGGTGCCCCGTCCGGGGAGCCCGCAGCGCAGTAGTCTGCCATTTCCCACCAAGACGATGGTGCGCGCCTCCTGCTTCTCAAGCGGGTGAACAATCCCTCCAACGCGCGGATGAAATATCCAGGGCGGGATCGGATGAGTTACCCGCGTTTCTGCGGATTGCCCGATTCGGCCAGCATTCCGGGCCGTACCACGGTGTGGACCTGCGAGCTCCGTATCGGGGAGAAAGAAAATACCTACTCACTGCTCTACCACAGACAACTCGTAGTTACCATGGAGAAGCGCTTATTATCCCGTATATTGAATAATAGCCAGGGTACAGTGCCTGCAAAACAGGACCTAGATCATCCCTAAGTCTGCCTATCGCTCTCACCAGATCTAATATAATCGTCTCGGAATAAACAAATTATTCCTCTTACTTATATCTAATTCCAGTTATGCCACTTGACCATCGCTTCGTTTGGGATACTCGGTACCTGAAAACCAAGTTAGCGCGAAAGCAGCTATCGGAAACCGGCGTATTTTTCTACTTCTTGGCTATTACGGGATTCGACTATTTCCAGGTTACGGCGATTCGCCTTTGGCCACCGATCGGACCTCTAACAAGCTGGGATTTTGCGGATACGATATTCACGCTTGCGCTCACATTCCTTGGCCTGTTATTCACGTTCTATTGCAACGGCGGCGGACGGGGACGGGATTTTCTATACCGCTATTTCCCTTTGTCCTTCGCAGTTGGGTGGAAGTTTGTGGCAAGTGCCATTGTCGGCCAATCGTTGGTTAGCGTACTACTGAAGGACGCCCCTTTACACATCGTTGGTTGGATTTCGACGATAGTGTTTTGGTTGGTTTATACGGGTATGTTTTTGCGCATCGGCCACCATATGAGAGAGCTTGCACACGCAGGCGTTGGCAAGGCCACCAGCCTAAAAAAGCAACTGCCTCACAATACCGCGCGCCACGTCCGTACTGGACGCTCCTAACGCAGGCCCATTACTCGGGGATAGTTAAAACAGCCCCAAATAAAACTGCTCCAACGCTTCGACGACCCTAGAAGCTCCATAATGCTCGGACCTGCGAAAGCCAAGCTCACCCATGGCATTACGCAGCTCCGGATCTTCCTTGAGCCGTATGAGTTTATCCGCCAAATCTTCGATATTACCTGGATCAACTATAAAACCGTTGCCACCGTCATCTACCAGCTCGCGCGCGCCTACAATGGCATTCGTTACAATTACTGGCTTGGCAAAAAGCATGGCCTCCATCGCCACAATCCCTTGCGTTTCCACCAACGACGGCAAGACAAAAACATCCGCTGTCGCATAATACTGTGCTAAGTCATCATGTTGTACGAAGCCCAAGAATTTTACCTGCGCCGCAATGCCGAGTTCTTCGGAAATCTTGCGCAACTGCCCCTCTCTATCGCCTTCTCCGATAATCCAAAGCTCGCAATTTCCATGTATTTTCTGCAACAAAGAAAAGCCTTTCACGAGATATGGAATGTTCTTTTCTGGGCTCAACCGGCCGACATATAGCACTACAAACTTGTCCTTATTCGGCGCCACGGTCGATTCATTGGGAAGACCGAGCATGACGGGGTTGCTAAGAAAGTGAACTGGTGTCGTGATCCCACTTTCCCTGATCTGCTTAATCAAGCCCAGCGAAGGCACTAAAATTAGATCGAATTTGTTACAGTAATCCACATGCAATTTGAAAATCAAGCCGCGAAAAGGCCTAGTCAGAAATTGCTGCGTAATAATGTCAACCGGCATATGGTACGTATAGATGTGCTTGACCTGTAAGTTTTTGGCCGCCTTGTAAGCTTGTGTTAGAAGCAAGCTCAAATAATGATAATGAACAATATCGACCGCATTTTCCTTCAGGATGCCATGCACTTGCGACACGCTGGGTAATGCCTGATACATTCCATATATGCATACGGAAAATACACGGTAAATCCTGATACCGTTCCAAACCTCGAAAGCCGGCTGCTCCCCTCGGCGTGTCGTGATTACACTTATCCTATGCCCCCGCCGAATCAACTCCTTAGCGATAGACTGCACGTGCACACCAACACCCGTCTTGCCCGGCAAAAAATCATCGGCGACCATGCAAATGCTCAGTGAGCTTTTATCCTGGCGCCCGAGCTGACTCGCATCTGTCATAGATTCGTCCAATAGATTTTTCGTCATTCTGCTCTTTTGGAGTTAACGCAGTTCGCGCCCACGATTTTTATCGATTGCGCCTGGCAAATCGACTGATGTCACCGTGTTGAGGCTGGGTGGACTTTATATCTTTATATACAACGAATACGCCTATAGCATAGGCGATCACGGCGCTAATCCATCCGGATAAAAAACCTAGACTCAATGATTGGGTCGTTTCTACGCAGGTGCCTGGGATCACGAATCCGTACCCGATAATGAGCGTCGGGATCAGATAGCAGAACAATAATGGAAAAAAGTATTTAATTTTCATGGTATGCCTTGTTCGCGAATTACTGAGTAATTGAGCTGACCTATGTTGGCGCGAGACTAACACGTGTATTTCGCTTTATCCTTCCCGGCTAGAGCATAGCACCGTTCGGTCCACTGCTTGAAGGCGAGTAATCCTATTAACGTGCGCTAGGATGACATCCTTCACGTAGCGAATGAGAGTGCCGATAAGGGGATGGATGAAGACTCCGGCAGCGCTGACAGCACAGCGACAAAATCTCGGAGTAGATGATCCACTTCGACCGTCTCGTAGAGATCGGGAGAATGTTTTACATGAATACTTAGAGACTGTCCTTCCTGGACAGCAATGAATTGCAGTAACCAACTGCCTCCAGGGTCCGGGATGTATACCTCCTCGAAACTAAGTCCAGGAACCATCTCTTGTGCCGGACGAAGCGCATAAAAGTCGAAGAGAACCTGAGGAGCCAGTAACGGATTGCGCGGAAACTGCGCGTCATTAATCTCGGCCATCATCTGCGAGCGTAGCGAAGGCCAGGGGATGGCCTGGGATTCCACCCCAAAAGCGACGGCCCTCTTTACTTGTTGAATCACGTCGCTCAGCGTTTTTCCACTACATTCAGCCACTACTGGGAAAATATTGGCGATCAACCCTATCATTTCCCGAGCATGGGCATTGTTCCGATTCGCCACGTTCGTCATGACCGAGACGGTTGACGCACCTGCCCTACGGCTCAAAGCGGCGACGAATATCGACATCATCAATACGAACACGGTCACCCCGTGATCCGCCGCAAACTTGCGCACGCGTGCAAATTCGTCCCCCGCAAGAACCTCCCGCTGTTGATGCCAGCGCTCGCGAAACCCGCGGGGAGGCCAGACACTGTGATGAAAAGGCAGGGTAACCGAGGTAACCGGCCCGACCCGACGATAAACCGTGCGCCAATGTTCCAAAGCCTTGACGCTTAATTTGGGTGCCTCCATAAGGCTTTGTGCGACCCAATCAAAATATTGCATAGCCAGCGCGGGCGGAGCCGCCTCCGCCAACACTCGCGAACGATAAAATGCCGTCAGATCATTGATGAGAACCTGAACGGAATACCCGTCGAAGACCATATGATCCACGGCAATGAACAGGACATGATCGTGCTCGCCCAGACCAACCAGACGTGCGCGAAATGATGCTCCCGGCATACGGGAGTAACACGGCCAGAAATCGCGATCCGCCGCCGCCAAGGCATCACTCAGCCGTACATACGTCTGTACCTCAAGACACACCGGCATCTCGGCCATAATTTTCACCGCAGGCGCCGATCTCAACCAGTCGCGCCGGAGAAACTGACGGGCACCAATACGTATCATCCAACGGCTGATGCTCGGTTGATCGAAAAGTCGACGGACAACCCAAGATATCGGCCAAAAACCTGGGCGTGGCGTTCTGGGCAATATCGCCCGCAACACCTCGTGCCGCTGCACAATATCGTTGAGCACCGCCGTAAGTGCGGCCACATCCAGAGGACCACGGAGCCTCAGACAAACGGGAGCGACGAAGGGATTCACACCGAGGCCCAGTAGCGCCTGCAATGCCTCGTATTGCATGAAATCCGTCTGCAATAGGGACAAACGCCGTATCGGTGCAGAAGCTGCCGGGGCCGTGCGAGGCAACTCCGGGCTTGGACTCGACAGGAATTCGGCGATGACGGAAGCAAGTCCGGCCAGCGTTTTGTGCGTTAGCACCGCTTCGAGCTCGAGATTTGCGCGCAAACGCCGATCGACCAAGGTCAGCATTTGTACGGCCAAGAGCGAATGCCCCCCCAAATCGTCGAAGAAATCGTCTTCGCGATAGATTTGCGGCACGTGAAGCAACTCTGCCCAAATGGCCGCGAGCTTTTGCTCGATTTCGCCTTTAGGTGGTGTTCCCCGCGAACGAAGTTCCCCCCAGTTGGGCGGCGGCAGCTTATGACGATCGACCTTGCCGTTGGGCGTAATCGGCAAACGGTCCATCGGAGTAAGCACTGCCGGCACCATGTGCGCCGGCAATTCATGGCGGATGGCCTGCATCAGTGATTGGACATTAAACGCGCGCTCCGCAAATGACACGACATACCCCACCAATTGCAATTCACCGATCGTGTCGCGATGTCCAACAATCACAGCGTCCTTAATGTCGGGCTGCTTACGTAGAACGGCCTCTATTTCTCCGGGCTCTATGCGGTAACCACGGATTTTCAACTGGTCGTCGATGCGCCCTAAACACCGAAGCATGCCGTCATCGCGCCATACCGCTCGATCACCCGTCCGGTAAAGGCGTGTACTTGGTCGTTCACCGTTGAGTGTGACAAATGCCTTCTCGGTAGCTTCGACCCGTTGGTGATAGCCACGCGCAAGTTGAACCCCGCCAAGATAGAGTTCGCCCGCTACATTCACGGGACACTCGCGGCCGGCCTCGTCGAAAACGTGCGCTTCGACGGTGCGTAGCGGGACGCCGATCGGAGCCTCAGACAAACCGCCGTGACCGCGTAACCACTCGCTGGCGTCCCAGGCGGTAGCACCAATTGTCACTTCAGTGGGTCCGTAGACGTTGACAAGCTTCACTCGATCACCAAACTTCTCCCGCCAGCGAATAAGACGTTCGGGATCCGCCCGTTCCCCGCCAAAGTAAATCAAGCGAAGCTCGGCAGGCAGTGATAGCTCGAACGATTCATCCAGCGCGTCTACCAGGCCGTGCCAAAAAGCGGTCGGCAGACTCGCCATGGTCACGCGACTCTGCCTCAATCCATCGAGAAAGCGGGAGAAGGAGTCGGCCATGCGTGGAGAGCGGAGGACTAACGTTGCTCCCGATACCAAGGTAAGCGCAACATCCATCACGCTAGGATCGAAGTTGGGTGAGACAAACTGCAAAAGCCGATCCCTCCCCTGCATACCTAGGATCTCGTTAATCGCCGGTACGAAACTCACGAGCGAACGATGCTCCACCAAAACGCCCTTGGGCGTACCCGTCGAGCCGGACGTGTATATGAGATAGGCAACGTCGTTCCCATGCGGCAGCTCATCCACCGAGGATTCGGAAGGCGACAAAAGTTCGTCAACGGCGATACTGATTTTTACTGACTCAGGGACTTGACCGACCAGAGCCTTGCAGGTCAATACCACGTCAAGAGCGGCATCGTGTGCGAGAAAGTTCAGCCGCTCAGCCGGATAGGAAGGGTCCATAGGAACATAGACCCCACCGGCCCACCAAACACCAAGCATGGATACTATCCACGCCACACTACGTTCGCACAGGACGCCAACACCCTTACCCGTCCCGATACCCGCGTCGCGGAGGTGGGCAGCTAAGACCTCTACACGTGCCAGAAGCTCCCCGTACGTTACGGTGCCGTCGTCGCCGATGACCGCAACGGCAGTTGGCGCCTCGGCGGCGGCGGCGCGGATGGCATGCAAAACGGTATCCCACTGATTCATGTCGATCTCTTTCACAGGAAAGATCCCTATCGTCAGGAACGCGTCCCCTGTTAGGAAAAGGAAACGGAACGCCGATCGCGGTTCCGAGTCAACTCCTAACCCGTGTGAGCACCTGAGGCAGGACGGCGGTTAGACAGATAAAACGAAAGCATCTTATCGAGGTAACTATTTATAGCCGGAATCTCTATCCCTGCGCCGCTTAGCAATGCCTTGCTGTTTTCGTTCTCGAATTGCTGACTTTCTGCCAGATAATCCAAGAATATGGGCAGTGCGTTTAGCGCGCGCTTCATCTTGTCCGAAGCCAGCATGCGCAATATTGGGAGCGATGCCCGAAATACGCCGGTTGGCAAGCCAAGAGAAAGGAACGGAAGTGTCTCGCCATATTCCTGAAAAGCAGCCCTGACCTGAGTTCTTAAATCCGTGAGCCTGATCGAGCCTGTTGGCCCTGAACACAAATGCAAAATTCGACCTGAAGTTTCCTCGCATTTGCTCGCCCAGGCGATCGCTCTGGCAACGATGTCTGCCGGGATCACATCCAGGCATGACTCGCCTAGGTGCGGAAAAACGCCGAACGTGCGCTTGCCCGACAGGAACTCGCAAAGGTGATAAAAAACTTGGAAATGAATGATTTCACCTGTTACCGAATTACCCACAACCATGCTCGGACGGTGAACTGTGACCCGTAATCCTCGATCCGCCTGATCCTGAATATAAAGCTCGGCTTCCGCCTTCGCCTGCTCATACGAATTATGAAAACGGCGCGGTTTGGTAATCCACGTTTCCGGAACAAGCCCTCCCATCCGCCCGCTCACGCCTATGGTGCTAACAAATTCAACCTTGTTAAATTGGCCGTTCACCATGGACGCCCTAGCCAGATCGACCACATTCCGCGCAGAATCGATCGCCGACGCCCGGGCCTCCTCAAGCGGCAGATTCATCTGCACTTTGCCGGCACAATGCACGATGTGCGTACACGCGCGCGCAAGTTCAGCATAATTATCCGGAGAAATGCCGAAACGTGGCAGACAAACGTCACCAGCGATCGGATGAACTCTGGCGCGGAGATCATGTTTATCGTGCCCCCAATTCCAGTATGCGAACAAATCGTCCAGCCGCTGGTGCAGCCGCGCCGAGGACTCCGCACGAATCAACAGTGATACGGAATGGCCGGGATTCTCCAGCAGCACCGGAACCAAAGCACTGCCGACGACGCCTGTTGCACCTGTGATGAAGTACGTACTCATAACGAACAAAGTGCGATAGCGGAAGACTCAATCATGACTGTTTCCATGGATTCAGGGTGCTCCAAACGCGCATAAAGCCCGTCGATATAGGACTTGTAGTTGCCTTCGATCGTTTTCCTGCGCATCTTAAGATTTGCGGTCAGTTCGCCTCCAGTGATCGTCAACGGGTTTCCACTGAGAATGATACCGGCAGGCCGCTGATGTTTGGCCAGCGGCTCCACGGCACATGCAACATCGCGAACGACCATCCTTACAATCTCGCCGGAGAACATATCGGCATCGCCGGGCACTTGAATTCCGAATGACTTTGCCCGGCTTTCGAGGACAGCGCGCGATAAACACAGGAGTGCCACAAGGAATTTTCGACCGGCGCCAAATACTGTTGCGGTTTCCACATAAGGTATGCTCAACAACAAAGCCTCGATTTGGGCCGGTGCTACGCGACGTCCCGTAGATGTTTTAAATATGTCCGATTTCCTGCCTGTAAGCCGAACGTATCCCTCGCTATCGATCTCCGCATAGTCACCGCTTGCGAGGTACCCGTTGGAGAACATGGCGCGCGATGGGTCATCGAGATATCCAGCGAATACGCCAGGACCTCTAACCAATAACTCACCATCTTCGGATAGTATGACTTCATTACCATCCATTACTTTGCCTACGGTGCCGAACTTAAATGCGTCGAGCCTATTGGCCGAGATTGGAATGACATTCTCACTTAGGCCATAGGCCTCTAAAATCAACAGCCCCATTCCATGAAAACGTTCGAGTAGCCATGGCGGCATGGGTGCAGAACCACTAATCAGGTAACGCAGGTTATTACCCAGAATACCTCGAAACCGGCTCAGCACAAGTTTATCGACAAGTGGGTGGACAAGCCTGGCAAAAATGGAAAGCCCTCTCCCTTCTCGACTGGTGCGCGCGCAATGCTCGCCGAAAGACAGGCTCCATTCAACTACAGCACGCCGCCAGCGCGGATTCCGCGCCACATTTTCCAACATAGCCGTGTACAATTTTTCGAAAAATCGCGGGACGCCTATAAAAAGGCAGGGATTTATTTCTCCGAGGTAATTCATCACCTGATGGGGGTCTTCGACGAAAAAACTGGATGCCCCCCGCACGATCGCAGAAAAGTTGATCATTCTCTGAAACAAATTGGACAAAGGCAGCCAACATACCAAGTGGCTACCTTCACCGATATCATGGAAGGCTGCGGTAATAGATCGGCAAGCCAAACAAATTTGGCGATGCGTATACAGAATCCCTTTGGGCGCCCCAGTGGTTCCGGATGTAAATACGATGACCGCTGGATCGTCGGATTCTGCCAAATTCCATTGATCCAGTTGACCCGCCGACACCGTACTCAACAAGTCTTGAATAAAGTGCAGTTTGTCAGCCTTAGTATGCGTTTCGCCAGCACTCTCCATGCTGAGCAAAAGCCGAGGTTCATATTGTAGACATCCCTCCCACTTGGCACACATGCCAGGATCCTTAACGATCAGCGCGCAGATGTGGTTGTTAGCCAGGATGTCCGCGACCGCTTCTGCGGATTCGTGGGGATCGACTCCAACCACGACCGCACCACATGCCAGAACGGCCAGCTGCGCGACATCCCAGGCTGGACAAGGCGGGGCCATGATCGCAACTCTGTCGCCCCGTTCAATGCCGAGACGTCTCAGCGCCAAAGCTAGACGTGCCGCCTTACTGCGATACTCGGCCCATGTCGTAGCACGCCACACCCCCTGGTGATCCGTACCCCAATGCGCGACCCCATTGGGTGTTTCCGAAGCCCTGTCTTCCAAAAGACCAGGAAGGGTGCCTGAAAAATTCGGGGTGATGAAACTCATATGAGTTTACTCTGACAAAAACGTAGGAAACACATACAGGATGGGTATTCAAGCTTATAAGATAACAGGATCATACGCGCCCCGCGGGAGGGTAATGTGTAACTGATCCGCTGACAAACCCAGCCACTTTAAGCTATGACTCACATTTCTCCCTAGAAGGACTTTGTTGCGAATCATAAAGTCGACAAACGGAGCCATTATTTTCCAGTACGTGAGACTTGCCTTACCCTCCCGGATCAACGCAGAAAACTCCGGAGCATAGGGATTGTAGCCAAAGTTTTTGAGATCCGAATACATTAGCAACCAATTGATCGGATAATTACTGAATATGGGACTAGCGTGCGCACTGGTAGCGACGAGACCTAACTCGACCACCTGCTTCATGATTTGATCTTGGTCGTAGCTCCAGGCGTGAAAAGGAGCGAGATAGCGCGGAAAATCCGTGCCGCGCGGGTACTTGAGTGGATTGAAAAAATATTCCAACTGGGCGTCATTGAAGCTGCCACATTTTTTGAGTTCGGGCGGCGTCCAATCGGTTTGAGTGATAAGCTTTCGTGAAAACTCGTACAACATGCGATCGGGCTCCGGCTGTCCCGGAGAATATCCCGCCAACACCAAAGGGATATTTTTCTGTAAGGCAATTTTTATCGCCTCACCCTCGAACAATGGAGCATACACGTACGAAACGGTATAGACGGCACCTCGCTCCTCCTGATTTTGTAGCAGGTGTCGAAAAAGCGCCTTCAAAAAGGAAGGCGACGGCGAATAGGACACATGATCTATGTCCAGCTTCTCGAGCGTTCGCTTTATGTTTTTATAAGCAATGCCGGGCAAGTTTATATTGACGGTGAAAGCCAACACTTTCAGCCCATACTCAACCTTCAGCTTGTAAAGCAACAAGCAACTATCCTTCCCTCCACTGAAGGGCACCAGACAATGATAATCGCGATCAAGCGAACGGCAGTTCCTTAGGGTTTCTTCGAGATCCGCTTCGAATGCTCGGCGTTGGCGCGCTTGATTTTCGACATCGGCATGCTGGGTGCCTGACGCGCAATAATTGCATATCCCCGCGGCATCAAGCACTACCTCGGGGACCTGATCCGGTATTAAGCACTTTTTGCAATGACGCATATTTTTCCTCATAACTTAGCCGCAACTGCCGAGATCTCGACGGATTATCGGCGCCGCGCCCAACAGAACCATGCCGTTATATTAAGGTTCTTGGCACCATTTCCCCTCATGGAAAAAGGCATAGCGTAACGACATTACCCAGCGGAAAGATGGAGTGAATCCATGTTCGGCTTCGTTCATCTTAGGAGCCAGATAACGCAACCACAATCGGGCACCTCGAAAAACTCCAATTTTCATGAAAATCGGGCTTAAATTGCGTAAGCATACCGGTGCTCGCTCCGCTTTAATGCCCTTCGGGGCGATTCCGTCGTCTTGTCAGCCCCCCGACTTCCCGCGTTGGGAGTTTCCCGGGCGAGACTGGGCCTCAAAAGGCCACGACGCCCTGCCGGCTTCAGGTAATCCAGCCGCTTTTCGAAATGTTAGCTGTTGTGGGCGACGGCGGTACCGGCCTCGATCTTGCGGATGAGCCTGTAGCGCTTGTCGATGTAGATGGGGGGTCGTAGCCGTGGTGGCTCTTGCCGTGTTTCTGGGTCCAGGCGGCGTCCAGGTTTTTTTGCCACCGCTTCGCCGGCTTCCAATCGGCCGACCGGCGTTCTGCCGAAGCTGCGCCTTGTCCTCCCCGGCTGTAATTCTGCTGCGGTGCGGGCACCAGGGTAGCGTCGGTGACATGACCGTCGCGGGCGATGTAGCCGTGTTTGAGCAAATGCCGCTCGATCTCCTCGAGCGTCGCCTGAGTCCCGACCTTCCTGATGCGGTTCTCGAAGATCACACCGTGGTACGCTCCGGAATGCCGGCCGTATCGCTCGAGCCGCAGAAACGCGGGAATTCATCCGGACCAGCCCTTGGTATTCCATCTGTTCGCCCGAGAGATGTTCACCTGCTTGAGAAACAGGGGCGTAACAGGACCTTGATGGGAAACGGCAAACGACCTGCCAGCGTGCTCGACGGACGGGGCTCCACTCGTCCACTTCCGCCGCCAAGGCGGCAAAGTCAATGTGCGTTTCGAATGCCAGCAGCGGATCGCCCATCCGGTCGCTCTTCTCCGTGCGCAAATCCGCCGCAAACACATCGGTCTTGATCGCCGGTCCTCGGGGACTTGGACGTCTTTAGGCGTGGTTCATAACGGTAACGCAGTACAACTTGTAGGCGATGGTTCGGACTTTACCGGGTGCATGGCGGGCAACCGAGGTTTTTCGAGCTCCCCTTAAGATGAGAAAACTTCCTTATCAAGGGGTACCTTATGTGACACAAACAATGGAAAGGCGTTTGCCCTGTCGGTGCAGTGTACGCTAACACTAGCCAGACAAAACGAATGTTTGAGCGTGAAACCCCACGCTGGGATCAAACAAACATAGGTCGGCATGACTTCCGGATGTGAGTGCTCCTCCGGCTTTAGCCAGCACTTGAATCGGACCATGGCTCAAACAGCCGAGGGCTGTTTGCAAGTCGAGCACGCCTATATCCACCAAACCGAAAGTTAAGGGTAGCAGCAGCTCCAGCGCCGGCAAACCGGGAGCGATGGACTGAAACGAATCCAACTTCGCATCAAGTCCATGCGGCTGATGATCCGAACAAATGGCGCTGATGACGCCAGTTTTCACTCCGGCACGCAGGGCATCCCGGTCGGCTTCTGTGCGATAGGGAGGAATGACGTGAGCTTGCGCATTGAAGCCGTCGAGCGACTCTTCGGTGTAATGCAGATGGTGTATACCGACGTCAGCGGTGACGGACAACCCACGCGCTTGCGCCTCGGCAATCAACTCCACAGAACGGGCGGTACTCAACTGGCCGAAGTGAACGCGGCCACGCACTTCCTCGACCAAGGCCAGGGTCTGGGCGATGGCGACCGTTTCCGCCGAAGCCGGAATGCCTGGAAGTCCCAGGCGGGTGGCGACGGCACCTTCGTGCGCGCAGCCGCCGGCACTGAGCCAGGGATCGTTGGGCCGGATGATGACGACCAGACCGCAATCTGCCGCGTATTCCAGCGCGCGGCGCATGACCAGGGTGTTGGCCATGGGGGCCTCGCCGTTGCTGACCGCCAGGCAACCGGCCTCCTTGAGCGCGCGCATTTCGCTGAGATCTTTGCCGTTCAGCCCTCTGGTCAGCGCTCCTATCGGATGCACCCGGCAATAGCCGGCTTCTTCGGCTTTTTCGCGGATCAGATTGACCACGGCGGACGTGTCGATGATGGGGTCCATGTCGGGAGGACAGAACAAGTCGGTTATCCCGGCCGAGGCGGCGGACTTGATTTCCTCGGCGATCCGCGAGGGATTGCGCAACCGAGCACACAGGTCCACGAAACCCGGACAAACTATCTTGCCGCTAGCGTCGACGACCTTCTCAACGAGAAAACCGTCCGGCCGATGGCCAACCGCGACGATAGTGCCGTCGGCAATATAGACGTCGGCGATGGCGTCGAAATTGGCGGCCGGATCGATGACCCGACCGCCCTGGATGATCAGACGCTGGTCGCTCATGCTGCTTCTGCCCTGGCGAGGTCATCCTGGCCGCGCAGCACCATGGACATCACCGCCATGCGGACGGCGATGCCGTTGCTGACTTGCTGCAGTATGACCGATTGCGGGCCGTCGGCGACCCGCGAGTCGATTTCGATGCCGCGGTTGATGGGGCCGGGATGCATTACGATGGCATCGGGCTTTGCCTTGGCCAATCGGGCTTCGGTCAATCCGTAACTGGCGAAATATTCGTTCACGCTGGGAAGGAAAGCGCCGCTCATGCGTTCTTTTTGCAAACGCAGCATGATCACCACGTCCACATCGTCCAGGCCGGCATCCAGGTCGTTGAAGACGGTCACACCCAGTTTTTCGATACCGACCGGCATCAGCGTACGAGGACCGACCACGCGCACCTCGGCAGCTCCCAAGATATTGAGTGCATGGATTTCCGAGCGGGCCACACGCGAATGCAAGATATCGCCGACGATGGCTACTTTCAGGGGCGCAATGTCGCCTTTGATCTTGCGGATCGTAAACATGTCCAGCATGGCTTGGGTCGGGTGCGCATGTCGGCCGTCGCCGGCATTGACCACGCTGATGTGCGGGGCAACATGGCGGGCGATGAAGTGTGCCGCGCCGCTTTCGGCATGGCGTACCACGAACATATCGACGTGCATGGCCTCAAGATTGCGTATGGTGTCGAGCAGGCTTTCGCCTTTGGAAGTCGCCGATGTCGCAATGTTGAGATTAAGAACGTCGGCCGAGAGCCGCTTGGCGGCCAGTTCGAAGGTCGTGCGGGTCCGTGTGCTATTTTCGAAAAACAGATTGACGACCGTCTTGCCTCGTAACAACGGGACTTTTTTGACCTGCTGCTCGGTAACGCTGGCGAAGGATTCTGCGGTATCCATGATACGGATCAGCAACTCCCGGCTGAGTCCTTCGATGGTCAGGAAATGGCGCAGCCGGCCGGTTTCGTCGAACTGTAGGTTCTGGCTCATGCCAACGCCCTCCTGTCCGGCCCGGCCTGCTGGATGTTCAAGGCCATGGGTTCGGGCCCGGTCAGCTTGATGCGCCGCCCTCCGGACAATTCGATCCGCTGCCCGACGCAATCCGGCTGTAGGGGTATCTGCCGGCCATTGCGTTCGATCAACACGCCCAGCAGCACCTGTGCCGGTCTGCCGTAATCGAAGATTTCGTTGAGCGCCGCCCGTACGGTGCGCCCGGTATAGAAAACATCGTCGATCAGGATGACATCCCTGCCCTCGACGCGAAACGGCAATTTGCTGGACTGCACCTGGGGATGCATGCCGATCTGGGAGAAATCGTCGCGGTAAAACGAAATATCGAGCAAGCCCAGAGGGTCTCTCAAACCCAGGCGCTCGTGCAGTATGCGAGCAACCCAGGCACCGCCGGTGTGGATGCCTATCATGACCGGGTCGGTCAGGCCGCGCACGGCGATCTGCCGCCGCAGTTCGGACTCCAGGCTGTCCAGCAGAACGGAGATGTTCAGACTCGCATCAGGCAGCATCGCCGGCCTCCCGATGGGCTGCCACGCGCAGCCAGGTCTGCAATATGAGCTGAGCGGCGATGGCATCTTTGAACTTGACGAAAGTAGACGATTGTTTCATGCGATTGTCATAGAACACGTCGCGCGATTCCAAGGTGGTGTAGGTTTCATCGATCGTATACACGGGCAGGCGGTAGCGGCCTTCCAACTGCCGGCAAAAACGCAGGGTGGGCTGAGTGATCGGGTTTTCCGTGCCGTCCAGCTGATAGGCCAGACCCACCACGAAACCACACGGCCGCCACGTCTCGACCAGTCGGCCTATGGCCTGCCATTTGATCTCCTGGCTCTGTACCCGGATGGTTTCGAGCGCGGTGGCACCGCCGGTGACACGCTGGCCCACGGCCACGCCTATGCTCTTGTTGCCGAAGTCGAAGCCCAAATAGGTTTGCCCGGCAACCACGGGCGCGAATGGATCGTGCCGCTGGGTCGTTTCAGCCATGGCCGGCTTGCGTGGTGAGCAGGGAAATGTCTATCCCCACCGACTCGGCCGCGGCTCTCCAGCGCTGGGCGGAGGGGTGCTCGAATATGATGTTTTTGTCGGCCGGGGCATTCAGCCACGCGTTTTCGACGATTTCACGCTCGAGTTGCCCCTTGCTCCAACCGGCATAACCCAAGGCCACCAGGACCTTTTTCGGGCCTTCGCCACGCGCCATGGCTTCGAGTATGTCGCGCGACGTCGTCAGGGAAATTCCCTCGGTAACCTGCAAGGTGGTATCCCACTGGCCGGGCGCATCGTGCAGCACAAAACCGCGCTCGGGTTGCACCGGCCCGCCGAAATAAACCGGCGTGTTACCCATTTCCGGCTCGCGTACCTCGATATTCATTTGCTGCATGATATCGCTCAGCGTCAGATCGGAGGGACGATTGACGATGATGCCCAAAGCCCCCTCCTCGCTGTGCTGGCAGAGATAAGTCACGGTTTTGGCGAAAAAGGGGTCGGCCATGCCGGGCATGGCGATGAGAAAATGATTGGTCAGATTGACGTCGACTTCGATCATGAACGTAGTATGGGCCAGAAAATCGGCCTAGCAAGGCGGTAATGGTTACGGAGCGGTTTCGACACGATTATCGCCGAGAAACTTCCAGGTTCGGGTGACGATCAGCACGTCGGCGTCGTCTTTCAGTTCGGGCGGAAACGCCGCGAATGGCGAGGCCAGACGCACGATACGCACGGCCGCATCATCGAGCACGGGATAACCGGACGACCGCCGCACCTGAACGCTGTGCAGGCTGCCATCGGCCTTAATGCCCACGCTCAAGAGCAGGCTGCCGGACAAATTCTGCCGGCGCGCCTCGTCGGGGTAATTGAGATTGCCGATGCGCTCCACCTTGTCCTGCCAGGCCTGTTCATAGGCGGCCGCCTTGTATTTGTGGGCATTGACCGAATTGATATATACCGTGCGCGGATGGCGGGCCTGCGCCGTCTGCGACTTGCTGAATTCGGCACTGAATTCCGAAATTTGTTGGCTTAGCATGTCGGCGGTGATATGCGGGCGCTCGACGTCGGTCCGCACTTCGCTGCCGCTATCCTCCGCCACTTTTTTTTCGGACTTAGCTTGCCCGAGCACCGGCCTAGGGCGCGCTTCGGGGGCCCGCGCCAGATTCGGCGCGGGCGCGATGTTGCGTCCCTTGCCGGTCTTGGGGACGGGCTCCGCCTTGGGTATGGCCTTGTGCTCCGCTTCTCCGCTGCCAAACTGATGTTCCGGCGCGAGATAATCCGCCTTCTCGGGCGCGACCGGCGAAGGGGTATGCACCAAGGCGATCTCGAGGGACTTGCGTATCTTCTCAGGCTTCGGCAGATCAAAGCCCACGCCCAGAATCAAAACGGCATGCAAAATCGCCGCGGCCACCAGCATGACCAGTAAACGGTCGGTCGATTTCCAGCTGGCGCCATTCACGATAAGCGCTGCCGTCAAGTCCGCACCGTGGTCTCGATATAATCCATCAGCAAACCGGCGATATTAAGCCCGAACCGTTGATCCAACTCCTGCACGCAGGTCGGACTGGTCACGTTGACCTCGGTCAGATAATCGCCGATGACATCCAGGCCGACGAACACCAGGCCTCGCTCACGCAGGGTCGGGCCGACTTGTTCGACGATCCAGCGATCGCGGGCCGTCAGTTCTCGCCCCTCGGCCCGCCCGCCGGCCGCCAGGTTGCCGCGGCTCTCGCCTTCCGCCGGTATGCGCGCCAGCGCATAGGGCACCGCCTCGCCGTTGATCACGAGTATGCGTTTATCGCCATCGACGATCTCGGGCAGGTAACGTTGCGCCATCACGAAACGGCGATTGTGCTGGGTCATGGTCTCCAGTATCACGCTCAGATTGGGATCGCGCCTGTGGACCCGGAAGATGGACGCCCCTCCCATGCCGTCCAGTGGTTTCAACACGATCTCTCCCTGCTCATCGAGAAACGCCCGGATACGCGCAGACTCCCTGGCCACCAGGGTTTCCGCGCAGCAATGGGAAAACCAGGCGGTAAACAGCTTCTCGTTGGCATCACGCAGGGAGCGCGGCTTGTTCACCACCCGCACGCCCCGGTTTTCCGCCGCCTCCAACAGATAGGTGGCGTAGATATACTCCTGGTCGAACGGAGGGTCTTTCCGCATCAGAACGACATCCAAGGCATCCAGGGGCACATCCTGCTCGCCGGCGAAGGAAAACCAGCCGGATGCGTCCCGCTGCACCGCCAACCGGCGCATGCGGGCATGGGTACGGCCGTCGCGCAGATAGAGGTCGTTCACCTCCATGTAGTACAGCTCGAATCCCCTGGCCTGGGCTTCCAGCAATAAGGCGAAGCTGGTGTCTTTCTTGATGTTGATGGCGCCGATGGGATCCATGACGATCCCCAGTTTGATGCTCATGCGGATGTGTTTTCGTGGTTTGGTCGCGGACTAGGCAAACTTGACTTCATCGCCGCCCTTCATTATAAAGCTGCGTTTCAATGAATCCCCGCTAGACGACTCTGATCAGAGGTTAACCCATGTCTAAAATCTGCCAGGTAACAGGCAAGCGACGTATTGTAGGCCATAACGTCTCGCACGCTAACAACAAGACCAAAAGAATCTTCAACCCCAATTTGCACGACCGCCGCTTCTGGGTCGAAAGCGAGAGCCGCTGGGTGCGGTTGCGCGTATCCAATCAAGGCCTCAGGATCATCGACAAGAACGGCATCGACAGCGTGTTGGCCGATATCCGCAAGCGCGGCGAGAGTGTTTAAGGAGTTCAACCATGCGTGACAAAATCAAGCTCATTTCCAGCGCCGGTACCGGGCACTTTTACACCACCACGAAAAACAAGCGCACCACGCCCGAAAAGCTCGAGATCAAGAAATTCGATCCCGTCGTGCGGCAGCATGTGATCTACAAGGAAGGCAAGATCAAGTAAGTCTTAGCCTGCGGAACGCTGAGGCTCCGAATCTGGGGGCCTCCGACGCAGTCTCCAATCAAACGGTAATCCTGGGTACTCTCGCGGAGATACCCCGCTATTGCGGAACTCCGAACTCCGTCAACAATTGGCGGGTCAGTTCTCGTCCGTATCCCGTGCCAACGGCCAGAGCTGACAGCAAGGCCGCGCCGAACACGATTCCGATGAGGGCAAATAAGGCTTTCGCCCCCCAGCCGGCACTCGCTGTCTTTCCCGGTCCGACCTGCCCCCCTTCAACCTGGCCCAAGCGCTCGACCTCCCACGACAGCAAGCGCTGCTGGGCGGCATCCAGCTCTCCTTTCAGGCGAGACACCTCTTTCTCGGAGCTGCGCAGCTTGGCGTGCATGGCCATCACGTCCGTGGTCGCCTGTTCCCTCACGGTTTCCAGTTCGGCGCGCAAGGATAGCGTTTCCTCGCTCTCATCTTCCCCACCCTGCTGCCGCTCGACGAACTCGCGCACCACGGCACTCAACTCGGCCACCTGAGCCTCCAACTCCTGTCGACGTGCTGAGGCATCCAGCTTTTCCCGCTCCAAGACGGCAAGCTGTTCCCTTAAGCCCTCGAGATCCGGATGAGCCGACGGGCCACCCGATTTCTGTGCGATGACGATTTCCCGCTGCGCCCGCAAAGCTTGTTCGAGCGCTTCCTTTTCGGCGATCAAGGCCCGCCGCTCGGTCTCGTAATCATGCTGTGCCGTCCGGGCTTCCGCCAATTCGCCTTCCAGCCCCTCACGCTTGGCCTCCTCCGCGGCCAAGCGATCGCGCCATTCAGTCAATTCGGTCGCGCCTGGCTGGGCATCCGCACGCTGTTTCAACTCATGTTCCAGAGCCGCGGCACGGGAGCCGGCTTCTTCCGTTTCACGTTTCAGGAGAGCGATCTGCTCGTTCAACGCCCGCTCCGCCTCGCGCCCTTCAGTCCCGGCGCGCTGTAGGTCTGCCAACGCGCCCTTGACGGAATCCAACTCGCCCAGCAGCCTGTGGTTCTCCTGACTCAAGGACTCCACATCCTTCAGGCGTCTGCTCTCCCCGGGAGCACTGGGCTGAACGGGCTCGCTGAACGCCGGCCGCGACGGAGCGATTTCATGGGCGGCAGGCGGCGCCGCGGCGGCGCCGGTTTCCAGGTCTTGAACACCAATGCCGCTCATGCCGCCCTTCAAGACCAGCGCATCGAAATGGTTGCGGATGAGCAGGAATGCCGCCGCCTCGCTCAAACGGCCGGTTTCGCATACGAGTACGTAGGGCCGATCACGTCCGAGGGCGCCCAGATCGACCCGCAAGCGGAAAAATGGAATGTTGCTGGCCCCCGGCAGGTGGCCTTCCTCGTACAAGTCCGGTGAACGGACATCCAGCAGATGCGCTCCCTCGCTCACCATATGGCGTGCCTTGGCCAAATCAACCATCGTGATGACCGGATCCTTCACCAGCTTGAGAAAATCGGTCTTGTTCAACCGCAGTAAGGCCCCCTTGCTGGTCATGGTCACGGTCACATTGCGCGGCTGCTCGGAGATCAGCGCGTCTTCGCCGAAGGTGTCGCACGTCCTGAGTTCCGCCAGCTTCACCTCGCGCGCCAACCGTGACGGTTTGCGCGTCAGCTGGCATCGGCCTTTCTTGATGATGTAGTAATAATCGCCCGGCTCGTCCTGATGAATGATTTCCTGACCAGCCTGCACCGGCACTTCCTCTAGCTTGCTGAGTATCTGTTGCAAATTGGCCGGCGGAAGCCGTTGGAAAATGGGGGATTTTAGCAAGGTGGTGACCCAGTCCCCCGTCGACTCTTCGGGCAGATCGCTGACCTCGTAAGTCGCAACCCCGCCCACCCGGTGATTGGGCTGGTTGACGTAATCCGAATCGACCCGCACATAGCGCACCTTGTCCCTGGCTATGGCGGATACCTTGCGCGGAATTTGGTGCGCCAGGGCGAATTTCGCCGATTCGCTGCCGCCACTGATGGTTTCCATCTCCATGCCTCCCGCCTGCAGGGAAACGGTTCCGCTCAGTACGTAAACGAACTCGTTTTTCGCGTCGCCTTGGCTGAATAATACGGTACCGCGCGGAGCCTCTTCGATACCGATGTCAGCGCACAATTTTTCGAAGCGATCGGCCGAAAGTATGTTGAGCGGAATCAATCGGCGCAAATCCTGCGCATCTTGAGCGGTGACGGCGAAAGACATAGCGATGGAAGCCCCCATGCTGACAGAAGCGAGTGAAAACGAAGTCCCTGAGGCGGCCTTTACCCGGTATGCGCAGGCGGCCGCCCGTGTGCGGTGAACCGGGCTTACTTATAATAGTCGAAAGCGTGTCAGCGATAGCAGCCGGCTTTGGCGGCCTTGCCACAAACCCTTGCGCATAGAGCGACAACCTTAGACCCACTCATGACATCGCCCCGAGGTATTCATAAATGCGTCATCTTTCCGCCCGTTTGATCGTTCCCGCTCTCTGCGCCTTCCTATCCGTCAGTTCGCCCGTCTCTGCCGCCTTGCCGCTGGGCGTGGATGGCCAAAACCTGCCCAGCCTAGCCCCCATGCTCAAGAAGGCCACGCCCGCGGTGGTCAATATATCCACCAAGACCAAAATACAGGTGGAAGACAACCCGCTGATGCGCGATCCCTTCTTTCGTCATTTCTTCGAGATCCCCAACGCGCCACGCGAGCGCGAAACCTCCAGCCTGGGCTCGGGCGTGATCGTCGACGCGCGCAACGGCTACATCCTCACCAACAACCACGTCATCGACAAGGCAGACGAAATCCTGGTGACCCTGCATGACGGGCGCCAGTTGAGCGCCAAACTGGTGGGCACAGACCCGGAATCCGACGTGGCGGTAATCAAGGTGGAGCCGAAAAACCTCGAAGAATTGCCGATCGCCGACTCCAGCCAATTGCAGGTCGGCGATTTCGTCGTCGCCATCGGCAACCCCTTCGGCCTGGGCCAGACGGTCACCTCGGGCATCGTCAGCGCGCTGGGGCGCTCGGGGCTGGGTATCGAAGGCTACGAAGACTTCATCCAGACCGACGCGTCCATCAACCCGGGCAATTCCGGTGGTGCCCTGGTCAATCTGAAAGGCGAGCTGATCGGCATCAACACGGCCATCCTCGCCCCCAACGGAGGCAACGTCGGCATCGGCTTCGCCATACCGTCCAACATGGCGGCCAACATCAAGACCACCCTGATCGAACACGGCGTCATCCGGCGCGGCCTGCTCGGCGTCAACATCCAGGACCTCAGCCCGGATCTGGCCCAGGCCTTCGGGTTAAACCAAACTCAGGGCGCGGTGATTACCGCCATACAGCCCGGCTCGCCGGCGGCCAAGGCGGGCATCGAGCCGGGCGACATCGTCCTTGCCGTCAATGACCGCAAGATCAAGAGCGGCGCGGAAGTCCGCAATATCGTGGGGCTGCTGCAAATCGGCGACAAGGTGCATCTGGACGTGCTGCGTCGGGGCGAAACCGCATCGCTCACCGCCGAGATCGCGGCTCCCAAGCTCACGCAGGAAGACGGCAAGAAAATCCATCCCAAGCTGACCGGAACCATACTCGGCAATGCGCCGCCGAACGCACCCACTGAGGGCGTGATTGTGGAGAAGATCCATAGTGCGTCGTATGCATTCCGCGCGGGTTTGCGCCCCGGCGACCTCCTCACCATGGCCAATCGCCAGCCGGTCAGAACCCTGGAAGATTTGCGCACGGCCGCTCACGGCCGCAACGAATTGCTGCTCAACATACAGCGCGGCGACGGAGCATTCTTCGTCATGCTCCGATAGCCACGAAAACGCGGGGGCCGACTGCTTCCGCACACTTCACGGATTAAGCCCTGAGAGGCGCCCCGCCATCCGGTCGTGCAGACGCACGACCGGATGGTGGACTGGGCTCTCCTTAGATTTCGCCGTTGCCCAACAGGGCCAGCAATCCGCTTTCGTCGAGTATCTCGACGCCCAATTCCTGAGCCTTGGCCAGCTTGGAGCCTGCTTCGGTACCGGCAACGACATAGCTGGTCTTCTTGGACACGCTGCCGGAAACCTTGGCGCCCAAGGCCTGCAGCTTCTCCTTGGCCTGGTCGCGGGTCAGGCTCTCCAGGGTACCGGTAAGCACGAAGGTCTTGCCGGCCAGAAGTTGCGCGCCCGCCGGTCCCGCCTCGGTTTCTTGCCAATGCAGACCAACCGCCCGCAGGTCACGAATGACTTCGAGGTTGTGGGGCTGGCGGAAGAATGCGGCGATATGCGCGGCCATGGTCGGACCGACATCGGGAATGGCCTGCAGCGCATCTTCGTCGGCCGCGATGATGGAGTCCAGGCCATGCAGGTGCAGCGCCAGATTGCGCGCCGTCACTTCGCCGACCTCGCGTATCCCCAAGGCATAAAGAAAACGCGGCAAGGTGGTCGCCTTGCTCTTTTCCAGCGCGGCGACCAGGTTCTCTGCGGACTTGATGCCCATACGCTCCAACTCGGCGAGCTGTTCGACCGTCAGCCGGTAGAGATCCGCCACGGTGTCGACCAACCTGCGTTCCAGCAGCTGGTCGACCAGTTTGTCGCCCAGGCCTTCGATATCCATGGCCCGGCGCGATGCGAAATGCTTGATCGCCTCCTTGTGCTGGGCCGGGCAGTACAGTCCGCCGGAACAGCGCGCGATAGCTTCGCCCTCCTCCAACTCCACCTCGGAACCGCAGGCCGGGCAATGCGCCGGCATGACGAATTCCGCGGCGTCGGCGGGCCGACGCTCCGGTATGCTCTTCACCACTTCCGGGATCACGTCGCCGGCACGGCGCACGACCACCCAGTCGTTAATGCGGATATCCTTGCGCCTGACCTCGTCGGCATTGTGCAGGGTGGCGTTGGTGACGGTGACGCCGCCGACGAACACCGATTCCAGCCGGGCGACCGGCGTCAGTGCGCCGGTGCGCCCGACCTGAACCTCGATGGCCAGCACGCGGGTTGTGGCCTCTTCGGCGGGAAACTTGTGCGCCACCGCCCAGCGGGGAGCCCGGGCGACATAGCCCATTTCCGCCTGCCAGTCGAAACGCCCGAGCTTGTAGACCACCCCGTCGATCTCGTAGGGCAGGCCGTGACGCCGGGCCATCAAGTCACGGTAATAATCCAGACAACCCTGCGCACCCCTGATCTGCCGTATCTCGGGATTGATGGGCAAGCCCCAATTCCGAAACCGTTCCATCAATTCGTATTGCGTGGCCGGCAGGGCCTCCGCAGGATAGACGCCGTAGCCGTAGCAATAGAAGGCCAGGGGGCGGGCCGCGGTGGCGGCCGGATCGAGCTGGCGCAAACTCCCGGCAGCCGCGTTGCGCGGATTGACGAAGACTTTCTCGCCGGCCTCCAGGGCCTTGCGGTTCATGGCCTCGAAGCCGGTCTTGGGCATGAACACCTCGCCGCGCACCTCGAAGCGCTGCGGGTAGCCGCTGCCGCTGAGGCGCAGGGGGATGGCGCGGATGGTGCGGACATTATGGGTCACATCCTCGCCGCTATGACCGTCGCCGCGCGTGGCGCCGCGCACCAACACACCGTCTTCGTACAGCAGGCTGACGGCCAACCCGTCCAGCTTCGGCTCGGCGAGATATTCGGTATCGTCCCGCTCCAGCTTCTCGCGGATGCGCCGGTCGAAATCCAGCACGTCGCCGTCCTCGAAGGCGTTATCCAAGGACAGCATGGGCACTTCGTGCCTGACCTCGGCGAAGGCCGCCAGAGGCGCGGCACCCACCCGCTGGGTCGGCGAGTCTGGCGTCTGCAGCTCGGGATACTCACGCTCCAAAGCCTGCAACTCGCGCAGCAAGGCATCGTACTCGGCGTCGGCGATGACCGGTTCGTCGAACTGGTAATAGCGGCGGTTATGGTATTCGATCTGCTTGCGCAGCTCGGCCGCGCGTCGGACGACCTCGGGCGGAAGCTCGGTGGACATGATGGATGGTGTGACCGGTAAGAGGCCGGGCTATTCCGGCCCGGCGTCGCCGAAGGGAAGGCCCAGCCAGTCCGGACCGCCGTTGTCCGGCTTCACCCCTACGGCTTTTTCCAGGATGCCCAGGCGATCCTTCACCACGGTGGACTCGTGCGATTTGCGCAGCAGGTCGAGCACATAGGCCAGCCGGGTACCGTCGTTGCAATCGATGCGGCCGGATCGCATGTCGCGGTATACGGCCGCCATCTCCTTGCGGATGACCTCGACGGAAGCGTCCACCGCGGGCTCCTTGCCCAGCTTGGCGTACAGCGCTTCCACTTCGTCGTAAGCCGCATCGCCCTCCTCCGCCTGCTTAGCGGACGAACCGTAGGTTTCCTCCCACCACTCAGCCAGCGTCTTCTTGGTCATAAATCGTCCACCTCCGGTCGTTAATCGGGTTTCCGGGCATCGAGCGCAGCCCAGCTCGCGTCCACGTCTATCGGGTCCAGCATCGACAAAACCGCGCTCAATAGGCCAGTTCCAAACGCTGCCGCATGCGCTCGACTTTTTCTACGGTCAGCGGCTGACGGTTTTCGTCCCACTGGACACCGCCGAGCTTGAGCGCCAGCGAATGACAGGTTTGGACCAGGTCATCGAACACTTCCAGGGCGTCGCTCACTTGGGGAGGCTGAAAGAACAAGACCACGCCGGGGCATTCGAAATTTTCCATGTCGTCGATGGGGAAAGTGCCCGGCTCGACCAGACTGGCCACGCTGAACAAGGGTTCGCGATACTCGCGGTCGTAGCGGTGGTAAATGCCCATGTCGCCATAAATCAAATCCAGCTCGACCAGGGCGTCGCGCAATTCCGCGCCGTCGAAATATCCGTCGTCGCCGGCGACCACGCTGAGCTGGATGAGGAAGGGCGCTCCCAGGGAGGCGGTGCGCCCATGGCCGTGCGCCACCTGCCGGGACGGCTCGGACTCCGGCGCGAATTCGCTCTCGTCCTCGTCAGCGTCGCCGGGGGCCATGGCGGGGCGATCGGGCTCGGCCGGCAAACCATCGAAGCGGATGGGCTCGTAGGACGACTCGGCTTCGGACTCCGCATCGTCCTGCGTGTCTTCGTCCAGGTCGTAGCCCAACTCGTCGAACTCTCCCCGTCTGTGCAGGAAATCGAGCAGCTTGTCTTTGTACCGGCCCCAGACGTACACGCCCGCGATGGCCAGGACACCCAAAATCAGCAGGATGATGCGCACCGTATCTCTGTCCATTGTTGTCCTCAGACTCCCGCCAGTTCCACCGCAGCATCGATGTCGACCGCGACGATGCGGGAAACGCCGGGTTCTTTCATGGTCACGCCGGCGAGATGCTGGGCGATCTCCATGGTTGCCTTGTTATGCGAAATGAAGAGGAATTGTACCTTCTCGGACATTTCCTTGACCAATTGGCTGAAGCGCCCGACATTGGCGTCGTCGAGCGGCGCGTCCACCTCGTCGAGCAGGCAGAAGGGCGCCGGGTTGAGCTCGAAGATGGAGAATACCAGCGCCGCCGCGGTCAACGCCTTTTCGCCGCCCGACAACAAATGGATGGAACTGTTGCGCTTGCCGGGCGGCCGGGCCATGACGCTGACCCCGCTTTCCAGCAGATCGCGCTCGGTCAGTTCGAGATAGGCCTGGCCACCGCCGAACAGCTTGGGGAACATGCGCTGGATGCCGGCGTTGACCTTGTCGAAGGTATCCTTGAAGCGCGCGCGGCATTCGCGGTCTATCTTCTCGATCGCCTGCTGCAGGGTGGCCAGCGATTCGCTCAGATCCTGATGTTGCTGTTCGAGGAATTGCGCGCGCTCCGACTGCTCCTGGAACTCCTCCATCGCGGTCAGGTTGATGGCGCCCAGCCGGTTGATTTCATCGACCAGCTCGTTGACCCGCTGTTGCCAGGCCTTGTCCTCGGCTTCTTCCGGCAGTTCGGGCAAGACCTGCTCGGGCGCCACGCCCAATTCGTCGAACTGCTCCTGCACGGTCTGCCGGCGCACGTCGTTGGCCTGGTAATCCAGCTTGATCTGCTCCAAGCGTTGCTTGAGTGCGTCGCGCTCCCGCTCCAGGCGCATGCGCTGCTCGTCCAGCTTGCGCACCTCGGCCTCGGTTTCGCTGGCGCGCTTGCGCAACTCGGCCAACTCGCGCTCGACCACGGCGCGCTTTTCGATCAACTCTTCCAGAATCTGCTCCTCTTCGTCCATGGGCGCGCCGGCCGTTTCCAGGCGGCGGTCGATCTCGGCCAGTCGCTCGGCGGTCTGGCGTTGATGTCCCTGTACCCGCTCCAGATGCTTGAGGGTCAAAGTCTCGGTGGACCGCAGGTTTTCGATGCGGTTCTTGATCGCCTGCAAGCCGTCTCGCGCGGTGCGCAGGGCGGCTTCCGCCTCGCCGGCCAGATTCTCCAGCTCCCCCTGCCGTCCGCCGCCGGCTTCGGCCTGGCGCTCGCATCCGGTGAGTTCAAGCTCCTGTTCGCGTTGGCTGGTCCGGGTTTCCGCCAGGTCTTCGGCGTTCTGCACCAGGCTCTCCTGGATATCGTCCAGCTCGAATTCCAGCTGCTGCAAGCGCCTTCGGGTCTGCTCGGCGCGCGCGCTGGCGGCGCTCAGGGCCGATTTGACGCGAGTGATCTCGCCGCCCAGGCGGTTGGACTCGGATTGGCGTTGCTCGCGCTCGAACTCCGCCTGACGCTGGGCTTCATCGGCCAGGCTCAGAGCCTGTTCGAGTTGGCCCACCCGCGCATGCAAATCGTCGCGCTGCTGCTTGAGTTCGCGCAGCTCCCGCTCACGCTTGAGCATGCCGGCCTTGCCATCGTCCGGCTTGCTCAGCAATAGCCAGCCCGGACCCAGCCAAACGCCGTCCGGGGTCACCACCGATTCGTGATCCGCCAGTCCGGCGCTAAGCGCCTGGGCCTGTTGCAGATCATCGGCCCGATAGACGCCCGCCAACAGCGAGGACAAGCTCCAGGGCGCGCGTACGCAATCCGCCAGACTCGGGGCTACGGCGGAATTCGCCGCTTTCGGCTCCCGTCCCGTCTCGAACAAGGCCAGGGAGTCCGGCAGCGTCGCCTCGTCGCGGGTCGTGAATGCCGCCGCGCTGTCGCTGACGCAGACCGCCTCCAGATGAGCGCCCAGCACGGTTTCCAGGGCCGTCTCCCAGCCGGGACTGACCTCCAGGTGTTCGGCGAGCCGGCGGGCCTCCGCCAATCCTGCTCCAGCCAACCATTGCTTGAGCGCGCCGCGATCCTTGCCCATGGCGTGTTGCTGCAATAGCTCCAGCGAGCTGATCTTGCCCTGAACCGCATGCAGTTCGGCGCGTACCGCGTTGAGCTGCTGCTGGCTGTCCTTGGCCTGTTCGCGCGCCTCGCGGGCATCCTGGGCCAGCCGTTCGAGCCGGCTGCGCAGCTCGGCCTGTTCTGCTTCGGCCTCGGCCAGTTCCACTTTCAGCTGTTCCAATTCCTCCTCGACCAGCGCGCCGTCCAGTTCGTCAAACTCCTGCTGCATGCGCTCGCGGCGAACCTCCAGTTGACGGCGTTGATCCTCCAGTTGCTGAGCCCTGGATTTTTGCATCTCGACCTGGGCACGCAGCCGGGCCAGTTCGGCGCGCAGGCTATCCCACTCGCTGCGCCAGTCTCTCAGCGCCTGATCCGCCGCCTGGCGTGCCTGGGTGGCCGATTCGACAGCCTCGGCCGCCTCGTCCAGGGCCGCCTCCAGCCCGAGTTTTTCTTCGCGCGCCTCGTCCAGGTGCTCCCTGTCCTGCTCCAGTTCCGCCATGGCCTGGGCCTGCTCGCCGCCCAGCCGCTCACGCTCGCGTATCAGCTCGGTGCGCGTTTGCCGGGCATGGCGGATGGCCTGGTCCAGCCGGCCGATTTCGCCGCCCAGCTCGTAAAATTCGCCTTGGCTGGCGTGGAGTTGTTTTTGTTGGGCCTCTTGTCGCTCGCGGGCCAAAGCGAGCATTTCCGCCAAACGGTTTTCCTCGCCGACCTGCTCGCGAAATTGCTGCTCGCAAACCTGCAAAGCCTCGCGGTGGCCCTCCATCACCCGGTCGTGATGGCGCCAGCGTATGGCCAGCAACTGCAGGCGGTAGAGGCGCTCTTCCGCCTTCAACTCGGTATATTTCTCCGCTTTCTTGGCCTGGCGCTGAAGATTCGCCAACTGCTTGGTCACCTCGTCGCGCACGTCCTGCAAACGCTCCAGATTTTCCTGGGTGTGGCGCATGCGGGTTTCCGTTTCGTGGCGACGCTCCTTGTACTTGGAGATTCCAGCGGCTTCCTCGATCACCTCGCGCAGGTCGTCGGGCTTGGCCTCGATCAACCGGGAGATGGTGCCCTGCTCGATGATGGCGTAGCTGCGCGCACCCAGACCGGTGCCCAGGAACAGGTCGGTGATGTCCTTGCGCCGGCAGCGCGCGCCGTTGAGGAAATAGCTGGACTGCCCGTCGCGGCTGACCTGCCGCTTGATGGAAATCTCGCGGTATTGCGCGTATTCGCCCGGCGCCGTGCCGTCCGCGTTGTCGAACACCAACTCCACCGAGGCCACGCTGACCGGCTTGCGGCCAGACGAACCGTTGAAAATGACGTCCGCCATGGACTCGCCGCGCAGATGCTTGGCCGAGCTCTCGCCCATGACCCAGCGCACCGCGTCGATGATGTTGGACTTGCCGCAGCCGTTGGGGCCCACGATGGCAACCAGGTTGCCGGGCAGCGGAATGGTGGTGGGATCGACGAAAGACTTGAAACCCGCCAGCCTGATCTTATCGAGGCGCATCAGGACAAGCGCAGGGCAGCGCCACGGCACGAGGCAGGGCGGCGAAAAGTGTAAGTTTTAGGAGATAACAAGCGCTTGTCTGGCTGGAGCGGGAACGAACCGGTATTATATCGAACTAAGCCAACACGTTGAAAAACAAACGCCCCTCGCGGGGCGTTTGGCGTTTCAGATGTGCTTAAACCTTTTGTTACAGGAAACCTATGTCTACCCAACCCAGCAAAGAACTGGAAACCTTCGACAACCCGCAGCCCGGTCGCGACTACACCATACGCATCGACGTGCCGGAGTTCACCTGTTTATGCCCCAAGACCGGCCAGCCGGACTTCGCCACCCTGCACCTGGAATACGTGCCGGAAGCCAAGTGCGTGGAACTGAAGGCGTTGAAACTCTACGTCTGGTCCTTCCGGGACGAGGGCGCCTTCCACGAAGCCGTCACCAACCGCATCCTCGACGACCTGGTCGCCGCTACCCAGCCCCGCTTCATGCGCCTCACCGCAAAATTCAACGTCCGCGGCGGTATCTACACCACGGTCGTGGCCGAACATCGCCGCGCCGACTGGCAACCACCGGTGGCGGTGAACCTGCCCTGAGCCATTTTGCAAATAGACGGGCAAACCTCGTCCACCCGAATCCTCGCGCAATGAAGAGGGAGCTGTCACTCAAAGCGTTCGTCTATGGCCCGATCCCGTAATCGGTCGTCATCGGCCCACCGCTTAAGTTTGCGATCGCATTCTTTGACCCAATTTACTACGACAGGGTCCTGGTGAGTGGCAAGTGGTTGAAGCGCAGACCGGCGAGCCTCAAAAATATCGGCCAGCGATCCGGACCAGTTCGAGGGATACAAGCGCTCTTCATAACCGGATAGGATAGCCGCCTTATCCGGAGCAAGGTCAAGCAATGCAATCGCTTGTGGAGCCAATGAGGCCTCACGATTACTATCACCCCCTGTGAATAGCCGGATTGCGGAGGCCAATGCGGGATAGCGCTCTGAGGGGGCCACATTGGCCCATGAGAACAAGATGTCCTCTGGTACTTCATCGAGGATATACCCCCGTGCCGCCCCTATATCGCCCAAACGCCAACAGATGCTCTGATCACCTACGAATATTGTCATAGCAATATTCGGCTGCGCCCGGAATAAGATCTTGAGAAGATCGACATAGTTGTAAAACGAGATTACATGGGATGAAAATACCTGCACCATAGTTTTGCAAATCGTAGTCGCGCATTCTTTAGCGTCTACTCCCTCCAAACATGAGTTAGCGATACCGGCTAGTTTATAGTCGTCCATATCGGTTAGCTCCGAGTAGTCGCGCCGCAATAGTAAGTGCCTTCCACATTCGATTAATTCGGGATCCGCAGTTATTCCTGGCTCACTCGGCGTATGCAATTTCCTGAAAAGGATATCGAGCGCTACTTCCAAACCGCCTGGCGAAGCGGAGATTGCCATGAGTAACCGTCTAAGGTCATAAGCAGCGATGGGGTCAGAAACTCGGCCATCCGCTAAGAAGATGAACCCCGAGGCAGAAGCCAGACCAAGTTGGGCCGAAACCAGCAGTCTATTAATTCCAGCCTCATCGATAGGCACCGCACATTGGAGAATTGGGAAGAGTGGGCCGAGTGCGGGATCGGTAACCGTGGCGTCTAACCATTCGGCAACTCGGGCAGGGGCTAAATTGACCGCCCCGGAAAGGAAACCGAGCAGCACTTGGATATTTCGTTCGCCAAGGGAGATCGACATCAAATTTTTGACCAGAGTTTGCCACATCTCGTCGATATCATCCGCGCCTTCCGCTAGCCCCATTCCAAAAGCCCACCGCCGGTCAACCTTGTGGCATGTAAAAAGATCGGGGAGCAATGCATCGAGTATATCGTGACGGGTAGCAACTCGACGTCCTATCGATCGCGTACGCTCCTCCACTTTCTGATAGGCCTTGTCGGGCTCATCCTCTGCTTCTTCCTCGCCGTCGGCGACATCAAGCTCTCCCCAGGCACCGGAAAAAACATAAGCGCGGGCCTCGTACAACAATCCAGTAGGCCTTAAGGTTTCCTCGATAGCAAGCAGCCGCTTGAAAACCTCTTCCGGCATCTCATTGGAATCGAAACGCAAGGTATTTCTGACGCTTATCCATCCCTCAAGCCAAAATCCACGAACCGCCATAACATCGACGAATTCTTGCAATTCGTCAGCCGTGTTGGCTGTAAGCCACAGGCTCTGAAACTTTCTTGCAATTATTGAGGATATTGGGCCGATTAAAGAAATGTTCGAAACCACTATATCTAATACGAAACGTAGTACGGAACGATACCAATCCCAGATTTCCTCGAAAGTCTGCGGATGCCAGCCGTAATCCCGCGAGCGTGCTCCAAAATCAAACCCATGAAACGATGAAAATCCCTCTGTTTTCAACATTTCACCGAGCGCCATCAGACCACAGTTTTGGTTATCAACGGCTTCCGAATTCAGTAGTTTCTCGACAACTTGCAAACGTAGAGTCACAGGCGCATGGGTGCCGGACAGGTAGAGGTGAAAAAGCTCTTGGAACAGGCCTTTTGTCGAGTTGTAATTATTGTTCGGTGGTCCCGCGATCACGAAACGGGCCAGGAGTTCGCACGCGCGCTCGAAAAATTGTGGCTCGTAAGCAAGCGACCTTAATAATACTGCAATCGGATAACGATCCAGGTTTTTCAGGTCATCAAGCAACTTAGCGGAATGCCCATTCAATGCCCGCTCAAGCGCATCGATGGTTTTTTCAGGAGCCACCGGGGCCACGTTATGGAACATGGCTAATTGCGTGGGTCCCAGCGTATTGATATCCGACAGAAATCCGCCATCGGATAACCACGAGCCCACTATTTTTTGAGCGGTTTGATTGTCATGCAAATACCCCAAGCGACGGGAAAATGACTGCTTGAGCCTATCGGGGGCCTTGGAAATCAAGACATCGCAAATTCGCTCTGGCATTAATCGATCTAGCGCGTGCGATGCCAGTTTGTTCGCCAGCGCATGTGGCAGTACCGCTCTCCACTTGCTTCTTTGTTGCAGAAGGTCTCGAGCTTTCAGTTCGGCGATATGTCGGTAGAGCTCATCGAGCGATAATCCTGCCAAATCTGCGAGTATCGGCAATTCCGCATCGACTCCCGTCGACGTTTCGCCATCGAACGAATAAACCAAGGAACACGCTTCGGCCGCCCGCAGCAAGCTCCTGTCCTCGGAATGACGCTGGTGAAAAAGGCGCTTGAACAGCTCTTCGTCGGTGAAGCTCGCGATACTATCGCCGCGCCGGACGGTCCGGCCCAATGCGAGAGCAACTTTAGCGTTTCCACCAGAGAAATCGGCTATACGCTTGCGATCGACTTGAGAGACTTGTGGCGCACGTTGAGCGACCAGTTGCTCGATGAGTCCGTCTGAGGCTGCCTCAAGCCGGAAGACGTCCGTATCCTCAGGATCATCTTCGCCCACATCGTATTCCACAGTCAGCAAACTGACCCTACTTTCGGTAACCGAACATGCCGATGCAAGTGCCCGATGCGTCGTTGGCAGGCAATTGTCGACTATGACGACGGTCCGTAGGCGAGATTGCACCAGTTGCTGGATCAAGTCTCGCGGGGAAGGTGTGGGAGCGTCCGCAAGGTCGGTATAAATCGCAACGGAAGGATCGACGGGATTGTCGCCTACTGTTGCGTCAAAGAGAGCTTGTACAAGGCGAGTCTTACCGACGCCGGACAAGCCGATCAGCCGAACCGTCCCAGTCGGACGTGACAAGGCGTCGCGTAGGCGAGAGAGTCCCTGCTCGATAGTCAAAGACCCATCTTTGCTAGTCCGACCATCGTAGATGCGGCATTTTCCATCGCGTAGATACTCGCTACCTGGCGACTCCCTGGGTGCCGACCAATTTCCGTATGCCTGCCATCCCTTCAGCGGCTTACCCAGGCGTTCTCGTACCCAGAATGCGACGCCGGGATATAGGCTGACCCAGGATGCAATGCGGTCCCGGTCATAAAAGTCCAAAACCAGGTTATCTGAGTTCGGTACGTCACGAACAGCCTTGCGCATTGCAGCTTGCCTGTTCCGGAGTGCGCGATCAGCGGTCGAGCCCTTGGAGCTAACGATGATATAGGCGCCACCATCACGTGCCAGTTCTTGTATGACCGGACGGACATGTCCTTTTGGACACATCTCTTTCGATATTTCTGCCGATCCCATATCAGGCACTTTCACCTGAAAACCGGTGCCTGGACGGGGAATGAAATCCGTAGGCTTAACGCCGGATTCAAGCACTACCCGCACATCTATTCCACCATCCGGCGCATTCTGATCGCCACCCGCTGTTACGCCCGCGATGGGAAGACCATATTCTCGAAGCTCTGCCGTGCACAATCGAGCAACCAGCGTTCGAAGGTCTGTATCGTCGAGTTCAGCAATGTCCTTGCCGGTGATATCAAGCATGATGGTGAGAGTCAGTGGATGGAAATCGGCCCGACTATCGTTACTGCCAATAACCACCTCAGGCCGGCAGAACCTACCGTGAGTGAGTAAATACAGCGCCCTTGTACGTTGAATATTTCATAATGACTCCGGCCACTGCCGAGAGGCATGGAATACCCGCAATACTTCCACACTGCCGTTCCGAATCCGATAAGGAATAACGTAGGGATAATGGGCCATCACGAGCTCGCGGGTTCCCGGTACTCGGCCGGGTCTTCCCAGGTCGGGATTATCGGCCAGCAAGCCGGTCAACCGGAACGCTTCGGCCACCATGGCTTGCGCCGCCATGCGGTTATTTTGTGCGATGTACTCCGCCGCGGAATCCAGGTTAAAAAGCGCTTTGCGCAGCCATTTAACCCGCATCTCTCTGCCATTTGTCGCGGACTCCCTGCACCTCTTCTTCTTCCGCAAAATCACCCTGGTCGGCTTCGGCAATCGCTCGTCGAATTTCGGCTACTTGCCACTCCTCCGTTTTTAGATAAGCGCGGATCGCTTCGACAGCGAGGAAGGATTTAGTGCGTCCGGTCGCCTGAGCCAAGACTTCCAATTGTCGCTTGATGTCTTCGCTGATTCTGAGCGTTAAGGAACTCATGGTGGGTTACCTCGATACCGTGTTTTGCAGTGCAAGGCAGTGTAACACGCTGTCTCACACTGACTTGGGGGCTGCGGGATGCGATGCGTTCAAGTGCCGCGATCGGCCCCTAGCCAGCCGGTATCGGCAACTTGCCGTCGACCAGGAAAATGGATAGCTCGAAACCGTGGAAAGCCGCCTGTTCTGGGCTGTAGAAACTGACATGGTCGCCGATGGTTTCGGCCTGCCAGTTCTGCGTCGATTCCGGACGGCGGCTGGCCAGGGCCGACGGCGTGAACAGGGCGACATTGACCCCGCCTTCGGGATGGCGGGCGGAGGTAAATTCGAAAGCTTCCACACCGGCGGCCCGCATCTCGCTGCCCAACGCCTGGGTCGCGACATAGCTGGCGGGATGGACCAGCTCGGCTCGCCAGGCGTCGAAAGGGGGCTGGTGGAGCCTCACCCCTCGCCTGCAGGCATAACGAGCTTCGAACATGGTGTGCTGGGTGGCCAGCGGGGCTTTGGGCGCTACCTCCATGCCTTGCCAGAACACTAAGCGGTAATAAGCCGCCTCGGCGAGGACCGTATCGACCGCCAACGAGCCGTAGAACAGGCTGGGCTCGTGACGCCGGCCGAAGCGTGAGCCGTGGCGCAACGGCGGGTAGCGGAATGGCGTGGCCAAGAGGTAATGGAGAGACGCGGTACCCGCGGCCAGCGGGGGCTTGGCCGTTTCCAGCAGCTCTTCCAGCAGGGCCTGCTCTTCCAGGGTTGAAACCAGGCGATGGGTGGCGATTTGGACCTGGCTTTCCACGATGCGGAACAATGAACCTTCGAGTGGGACACAGGAATCGGCCCCGGCGCAGGCAGACCAGATTCCGGCGCTCAAATCTTGCCCCGCATCGCATCCAGGTATTCGACCACGCCCACCAGACCCTGCACGCTGCGCACCTGCTCTGCCGGCACACCGCCGGTGTGGCGGTTGGCGGTGTGCATCCAGTGCTTCATTTGCCCGACATCGCCGCCTACCAACGCGAACAGCGAGCGGTAGGCGCGGATGAACAGCAGCGCCAACTCGCCCGACTTGGTTTGCGGGTCTATCCCGTTACGGCTGATGGAACTGCGGTTCCGGTCGATGATTTCTTCCAACGCCGCCTGGCTCAAACCCAGTTCCTTGCCCGCCCTGAGAAATGCGGTCGCCAGCACCTGCGAGGACTGGGCCTTGATCTTGAGTACCGTGTTCATGGTCGACTCTCCGGCGTTTCACGCGCAACAGATTTTGCAATTATTATAGCAACTTTATTGCAAATGCAGCACGGCACCGCTCGGATTCATCAGAGATGCGCCAGTTGAACTGGAGCCCTCACCGCTTGCGCCGCTTCTCCAGGCTGTGCCGCCAAGACTGGGACAAGGCCGGAATGCTCAACGCTTGCTCGATGATTTCTTGCTGGCGGGGATGCTGACCCAAGGCCAGCATGGCGTCGCGGATGCTCAGACCCACGGGGTCGACACCGACGCGCTCGATGGGATCGCCCACACCCACTTGGCCTTCCCGGAGTATGCGCAGATAGAATCCGACCCGGCCGGAATGGTGAAAGCGGGCGACGAAGCCGGGATCGCTCATGACGATGCCCAGCTTGTAACAGGGCACGCGCGGCTGGGTGACCTGGGCCTCTATCGGCCCGATGCGGAACGTGTCGCCGATGTGGACCTCGTCGTCCGTCAAGCCGCTGACCGTGAGGTTTTCCCCGAACAATCCGTTGGCCAGCGGCCGGCTCAACTCGCCTTCCCACCAGCGGTAGTTGACGGCGCTGTAGACGTAAACCGCCTTGTCCGCGCCGCCGTGGTTTTCGAGATCGACCTGCACGTCGCCGGCTATGCCCGTCGCCGTGACCATTACAGGTCCGGTCACCGGGATCTTGTAGATGCCCGTGCGGACCGGCTTACCCCGGTACTCGACGGTCTTTTCGGTCGCCAGACTGATCGCCAGTATCTGCATGGTGCTTGCCTGCCGTGGGTTGAGGGGAGTTCAGAACAGGGTTCGCTGAGCCACCGGCGCGAAGCTGAGACGATGCACCGGGCTGGGGCCCAAGGCCGTGAGCCTAGACTTGTGGGCGGGAGTCGGATAGCCCTTGTGCTCGGCAAAACCGTAACCGGGGTAGAGCGCATCCAGTGTTTGCATCTCGGCGTCGCGGGCCACCTTGGCGAGTATGGACGCGGCGGAGATCTCGGCCACGCTGCCGTCACCGCCGACGATAGCCTCGCCCGGGCAAGGCGGGTCCGGGTAACGGTTGCCGTCGACCATGACCCAGTCGGGCTTGATCGGCAATGCCAGGTAGGCGCGGCGCATGGCCAGCATGGACGCCTGCAGGATGTTGATGCGATCGATTTCGGACGGTTCGGCACGGCCCAATGCCCAAGCCACGGATCGCTCGCGTATCAGCTCTGCGAGTGCTTCGCGCCGCTTGGCGCTGAGTTTCTTGGAGTCGTCCAGGCCGATGATCGGCTCTCCCACCGGGAGAATGACGATGGCGGCAACCACGGCACCGGCTATGCAGCCGCGACCGACCTCATCCGTTCCCGCGCACAGGCTTGCGCCGTCAGGCCTCATCGCTCAGCGTATGATGCTGCGCCCGGTGGTTTTGAGAAACTCGGCCAGACAAGCTACTTCGTCCGTTTCCTGGGCCATTTCTTCCAGCGCCTTGATGGCGTCGTCCAGTTTGAGACCGGATTTGTAGATGATCTTGTAGGCCTTGCGGATCTGGCGGATGGCTTCGCTGCCGAACCCCTGCCGCTCGAGTCCCACGCTATTGATGCCGTGCGGCTCGGTGGGACGTCCACCCACCATGACATAGGGGGGAATGTCGCGGGAGATGACGCTGCCCATGGCCGAGAAGCTGTACCGACCGATCTTGCAGAACTGGTGCACCAGGGAGAAACCGCCGAGTATGGCGTGGTCCTCTATCGCCACATGCCCGGCGAGCGAGGCGGCGTTGGCCATGATGACATGATCGCCGACCACGCAATCGTGGGCGACATGGGTGTACGCCATCAGCAGGTTGTCGTTCCCGATGCTGGTCAAGCCCCGGTCCTGAGCCGTACCGCGGTGCAGCGTGCAGTATTCGCGGATGATGTTGCGATCGCCTATTTCGAGACGGGTGACCTCACCATGGTATTTCTTGTCCTGGGGATCTTCGCCTATCGAGCAAAACTGAAAGATCCGATTTTCGTTCCCTATACGGGTCGGCCCCCGTATCACCACATGCGGCCCGATCGTCGTCCCCGATCCGATGCGCACCCCGGCGCCGATGATACTGTAAGGTCCAATACTGACGTCGACCGCCAGTTCCGCACTGGGGTCGACGAGGGCCGTGGGATGTATCAAACAGTCTACTCCGCCGCCGCACACATGATTTCGGCGCTGGCGACGAACTCGCCATCGACCTCGGCCTTGCACGAAAACGCCCAGATATTGCGCTTGTGACGCACGTAGGTCGCTTCCAGGAGGAGTTGATCGCCGGGCACCACGGGGCGCTTGAAACGGACCTTGTCCAATCCGACCAGATAATAGGTCTGCCCCTTACCCAAGACATCCGGCGCGGATTCACCGGCCAGCAAGCCCGTCGTCTGGGCTAAGGCCTCGATGATCAGCACCCCCGGCATGATGGGGACCTCGGGAAAATGACCGGTGAAGAAGGGTTCGTTATAGGTCACGTTCTTGAGGCCGAGCAAACGCTTGCCGGGCTCGCACTCAAGGACGCGATCGACCAGCAGAAAGGGATATCTGTGAGGCAGAAATTCCTTTATTTTTTGTATATCCAAGGTATTTCCTTGTTTTAGTGTCGGTGGACGTGCGAGACGCTAGGCGGCCTTATTATTTCTTGCCGCCTTTAAAGCCGGACAGCAGTCTCTTTTCCACTTCGGCCGTCACGTCGATGCCTTCGCTGGCATATACCACACCATCGGTCAGCAGGAGATCGTAGCCACCTTCCTTGGCCAAAGACTGGATCGCCTCAAAAATAGACTTCTGCAACTGGGTCAGTTCTTCGTTGCGGCGCAGATTGAAATCTTCGCGGAACTCATCCTGGGTGCGCTTGGCTTCACGCTTGCGATTGAGGATGTCCTTATCCAGCTTGTCGCGCTCGGCTTCGCTCATGACTGCCGCATCTTTGGCCAGACGGTCTTCCAGCGCCTTGATTTCCTTGGCCTCGGCGGCGAGCTTCTTGTCTCGGGGCGAGAACTCGCGCTCCAATTCCTTCTTGGCCTGCTCGGCCTGCGGCGCTTTTTCCAACAGCCGCGCCACATTCACGAAGCCAATCTTCAAATCGGCCGCGTAACTGTTTGCGCTCAGGAACACTCCCAACAGCAGGCAATAAAAACTCTTTCTAGGCATGTGCAATCTCGCTGATAAACGGGGTTAATCTAACCAATTAGCCGAAGAAACTGGACGAAACTAAGAGATACTCGGCGGCATTATACAAGATCAGACGGCGCGGCCGCGACCTCAAATGCCGCTGTGTGGGCTTCTGGCGATCAAAAACCTTGGCCGAAGGAAAACTGAAAGCGCTGGACCTGATCGTCGAAATTAAAGCGCTGCCCCGACGAATCTTGATAAGTGCCACCGCTGGCGTTAAGGGGCTGGGCGATACTGAACACCAAAGCACCGAAAGGCGACAGCCATTTCGCCGAGATGCCCGCCGAGTAGCGGATATCCCCCAAGTCGTATTTGCTCGCAAATACATTGCCGGCATCGAAGAAAGCGCCCAGGCGCACGCTCTTGTTGTCCTGCATGAAGGGCACGGGAAAGAACAACTCGGCGGTGCCCACGATCTTGCGCGATCCGCCGAATGCGCGCGAGGAAAATCCTTGCGGCGGGGTGTCGCGCGGACCCAGCGTATTGGCCTGGTATCCGCGCACCGACTGCGGACCGCCCGCGTAATAATTTTCGAAGAAGGGCAAGTCGCCCGTACTGCCGTAACCGTCGCCGTAAGCCACCTCGCCGTCCAGCATCAGCGTCAAATCCTTGGCGACGGGGAAATAGTGCTGCACCCGCACGCTGGCCTTGAAATATTCCAAATCGCTTACGGATGGCATGGACGCCAAGGCGGAGACGCGTTCAATACCGCCGTTATTGGGGAAGATGGCGCGGTTGAGCGTGTCGTGCGCCCATCCCAGCGCCATTGTGAAGGCATTGAACTGGTCACCGTATTTCTCGACGAAGCCCTTGTCGATACCGTTAAACGCGTAATCGGGGTTGGAAATTTCCAAGGACGTGCGGCCGCCCACATTCAGCTGGGTATTTTCGTAATCCAGGTTGAGCCGCAAGCTACTGAACTCGCCCAGCGGAACGCCGAAATTCACCCCGGCCTGCATCACGTTGCTGGAATAGCTGACGATATTCATCTGCGCGGCGTTGGTCCGGCGGTAACTGAGATCGAAACCGGAACTGATGCCGTCGAGCGTGGTGTAGGGATTGAAATAGCCGATCTTGTAGATGGTGTTGTACGAACTGTTGTTGAACGTGAAGCTGACCCGCTTACCGGAACCGAAGATATTGTCCTGAGTCACGCTGGCGTTGAACACGATGCCCTGCAACTGGGAAAAGCCGACGCCCGCCATGAGGTTGCCGGAGGCTTTTTCCTTGACCGTGTAGTTGACGTCGATCTGATCGTTGGTGCCCGGCACCGCGGGCGTTTCGACGTTCACTTCCTGGAAGTAGCCCAGGCGCTCCAGACGGGTCTTGGAACGCTCGATCTTGGCCGTCGACGCCCAGGCGCCTTCCATCTGCCGCATTTCGCGGCGCAGCACCTCATCGCGCGTCTTGGTGTTGCCCTGCATGGTGATGCGGCGGACGTAGACCTGTTTGCCGGGATCGACGAAGAAGGTCATGTTGACCGTCTTCTTCTCCTCGTTGATGTCAGGCACCATGTTGACGTTGGCGAAGATATAACCTTCGTCTCCCAGACGGTCGGAAATCGCTTTCGAAGTCTCGGTCGCGGCCTTGCGGGAAAACGTGTCGCTGGGGCCGATCAGGACCAGCGGCACCAATTCGTCCGGGGAAACGATGGTCCTGCCGGTGAGCTTCACCTCATCGACCGTATACACATCGCCTTCCTTGACGTTGATGGTGATATAGATCTCCTTCTTGTCCGGCGTGATCGAAACCTGGGTCGACTCGATGTCGAACTTGAGATAGCCGCGGTCCAGATAATACGAACGCAAGCGTTCCAGGTCGGCGGCCAGCTTCTGTTTCGAGTATTGATCGTTCTTGGTATAGAAAGACAGCAGATTGGGGGTGCCGAGCTCGAATACCGAGATCAGTTCGCCGTCGGGAAAGGCGTTGTTACCGACGATGTTGATCTGCTTGATCTTGGCGACCCTGCCTTCGGAAATTTTGAGCGTGATCGCGACCCGGTTGCGCGACAGGTCCGAGACTTCGGAATCGATCTTCAGGCCATATTTACCGCGGCTGTAATACTGACGCCTGAGTTCCTGCTCCACTTTATCGAGGATCTGCCGGTCGAACACACGGCCCTCGGTCATGCCTATGCCTTTCAGGCCCTTCATCAAGTCTTCGGTGCTGATGTCCTTGTTGCCTTCGATCTTGACTGCGGCGATCGAGGGGCGCTCCTCGACCCGCACAATCAGAACGTCCCCGTCCTGCTCCAACCGGACATCCTTGAAAAAGCCCGTCTTGAACAGCGACTTGATGGATTCCGCCGACTGGCGCTGATCGAAGGTGTCGCCGACTTTGACCGGCAGGTAGTTGAACACTGTGCCGGCGGAGATGCGCTGCAAGCCCTCCACCCGTATGTCCTCGATAACGAAGGACGACGCCGTCCAGGCCGGCGAGGTCAGCGCGAGAGCCATGCTGAGTATGAAGGGAATACGGGTGCGTTTCATCGTGAACGGTGATGTGAACCGGGCGATGGCATCCATTCCCGGCGAAAAGGTAAGCGGAGGCGGAGCCTAATCGCCCCGGAGGTCCTGCTCGACCTGTTCGATGCTGATGTGGCGGATGTTCTTGCCCTTGGCGTAATAAACCACGTACTCGCAGATATTGCAGGCGCGGTCGCCGATGCGCTCCAGGGAACGCGCGGACCACATGATATCCAGACACACCGGAATGGAACGGGGATCTTCCATCATATAGGTGATCTGCTGGCGCATGATGCTTTCATATTCCTGATCCACCTGGCGGTCGTCCTGGACCACCCGCAAAGCGGCATCGACATCCATGCGCGCATAGGCATCCAAGGCCTCTCGCAGCAGCCCCCTGACGTGGGAAGCCAGATGGCCGAGGTCGGTCAGTTGGTTCTTCTTGGGAATATGACCCGCCAAATCGATGGCCTGGCGTGCGATGCGTGCGGCCTCGTCGCCAATGCGTTCGAGGTCGGTGATGGTCTTGATGACCGCCACCACCAAACGCAGGTCGCGCGCCGTGGGCTGGCGCAAGGCCAGAATCTGGGTGCATTCGTCGTCGATCGCGACTTCCAGCGCGTTGACCTTGTAATCGTCGGTGATGACCCGCTGCGCCAATTCCACATCACCGTCGTTCACGGCCTTCACGGCTGCCTCGACCTGCTCCTCCACCAATCCGCCCAGACTGAGCACCTTGCTGCGGATATCCAGCAATTCGTGGTCGTATTGCCTGGAAATGTGCTGATGGAGGTTGTCGCGCTCGTTGAGTGTCGCCATGTCCGGTTTATCTGGGTGTAGGCTCGGGGATATCCGAGATAGATAAAGCCGGATTCTATCAACTCCCCTCTATTCGCGAAAGGCATAGCATACCGTCCGGGTGGTGCCCAAACACGTCGATCCCGCATCCTGGGCGGCGCAAGCCCCAACCGCAGGTCGCCCGCGCACCGGAACGGAACTTCCCATGCCCCGGAAAATCGGCACCTGTCGGCGGCGCCGGTTCCGCATGCGCTTTCTTTTTGCGAAACTTGTCGCCATTCGAGCCTGACTAAGCCCGTACCGGGTTGCGACCCGCCCGGACCCCCTCCTGCAAACGAGACGCCCATGTACCTGATCAGCAACTTCCGCGGCACTCCGTTCTACAGCAGACCCTCGATCCACGGAGGAAGCGATGACGGCGCAGGACTGGTCGGGCTGCTCGACGGTTTTCTGGAAACCGTGACCGGATTGCTCGCCTCGGGTGGCGGAATGCCGCCATTCCCGGGCATCGCGACGCTGGCAAGCAACGTCCATCCCATGATCGTGCATTTTCCCATCGCGTTGCTCGTTACATTTTTCGCGCTGGATATCGCGAGTCTCGTCTTGCGCAGACCAGCCCTCCGTTCCGCCGCGGACTGGACGCTTTATCTGGGCGCCATCTCGGCGGTGGCGGCCGTGGGAGCGGGATTATTCGCCGAAAGCATCGTTCCGCATGGTCAGGCGATCCACGAAACCATGGAATGGCACAAACGTATCGGCATCAGCATTGCCGGTCTGGCGCTAGTCCTCGCCTTATGGCGGGCCTTAGGCCACGGGCTGCGCTCGTCCATGGCCCGCGCGCTGCATTTCTTCCTGGCCGCGCTCATGGTCGTCCTGATCGGCGTGGTAGCGGATCTCGGCGGCTACATGGTTTATGGACACGGCGTGGGCGTACAAAGCTTGCAAGAAGCGGACGATCATCATGACCACGCCGGCCCCGACGCGCCTTAAAGGCCCACAGAGAATTTGACGGAATCGTCAAGGGCGGACAGACTGATCGCCTGTATCCTTCGGAGTCAAGGCACTCAGCATGGCGGTCTCGTCGAGTCGCAAAATTTCGTTCTTGATCGGTGTCGCCTTGCTCTCGGCGTGCACGACGATACGCACCAAAACACCGCTCGGAGCCACGATAGACATGACGGAGGAAGAGTTCGCCGCCTACCTGGAGCATGTGTTCCGTCATCACAACAAGGTGGTAGATGACTTGATGTTCGTCATGGCGCACACGGATGCCCCCACCCCGGCCGACCAAGACTCCTTGCCGCTGGCGGAAGCCAAGATGGCCCATGCCTGTTTGCCGCTCAATGAAGCGGTGTCCGAATCGGCGACGGGCAAACTTCCAAGCTTCTGGACCCGCATGCAATTGGCCGACGCCGTACCCGAATGTGAAACGGCTACCCGCAAGGTCGAGAGTCTGATCCCGGAAGACGAAGCGCCGCCGGCCCCTCCTAAGCCGGACACCCCGTGAGCCACGCACTCTTTGCTTATGGCACCCTGCAGGCCGCTGAACTGATGCAGGCTCTCGTCGGCCGCGTGCCGCCCCGCCTCGCCGCCTCCTTGCCGGACTATGCTTGTTACGCCTTGCGCGGCTACGCATATCCCGGTCTGCGCCGTCAGCCGGGCGCGTCGACCTCAGGCGTGCTATATACGGACCTCGGGACGCAAGAACTCAGCGTGTTGGACGCTTACGAAGACGACTTCTACCGGCGTTGCCCGGTGACGGTGATCGCCGCGGGGGAAGCTCGCCGCGCCGAAGTCTACGTGATAAGCGAGGAGCACTACGACCTGTTCGACGGGCGACCTTGGGATTACGAGCATTTCCGCGCCCGCGCGCTGAACGAATTTCTGCGAATCAGAGCCGTACGGACCGAATTATGAAGATCGATACCGAAATACGCGATGGCAAGACTCTGCTACATTGCCACGAGGAGCGACTGGACGCCCATAACTCGACTGAGCTGAAAGATACCTTGCTGCGCCAACTGGAAGCCGGACCGCCGATGTTGATACTGAATCTCGCCGAAGTGCGCTTCATTGACAGCTCGGGATTGGGCGCCCTACTGTCCGGATTCAAGAATGCCAATCTGCGCCAGGGCAAACTGGTGCTGGTCGGCTTACAACCACGGGTGCAAGCCATGTTCGAGCTCACGCGCCTCCATCGCGTGTTCCGGACCTACCCCACCCTCGCCGCGGCGCTGCTCAGCGCCCAAGAGGAGGAACCCAGCCATGACGAGAAATCCGGGAATTGACCTGGACATCGCCTTACCGCCCCAAACCCGCTATCTGGGGCTGATCGGGGCCATTGCCGAACAACTCGGCCGCGGCTTGCCCGACTACACTGGCGACCGCGACATCTTGGCCTACGATTTGAACCTGGTACTTACAGAAGCCCTGGTCAACGCCATTCAGCATGCCGGCGACGAACAGGGCCAGCAAGCGGTACGCGTATCCATTCATCTTGAAGACCGCGATCTCCGCATACAAGTCATGGATCAAGGCTGCGGCTTCGACCTGTCGCAAACCCCACCGCTCGACCCCGGCGGCTTATGCGAAAGCGGACGCGGCCTGTTCTTCATACGCTCATTGATGGATTCCGTGTGCTACCGCAAGACCGAGCAAGGCAACGTGTTGGACATGTGCAAACATCTGGACTGAAACGCGTCCCTCACCGATCGTCATCAAACCGAACAGCCAAGGTATAGGCCCATGACTCCGCGCATCTCCCGACTGATCCTGGCGATCGGCCTGTGGTTCGCCCTGCCCTTTTACGCCCAGGCCGGCGTCTACAAATGCACCGACGCCAAAAACCGCGTGTTCTACCAGGACCGTCCCTGCCAGGAGCTGAACACCGAACGCCTGCCCAGCCACTTGGCGCAGCAACTGGGTGGCCAGGATAACCAGCGCCCTTTTCTGTGGAAAACCTCGTCCGAGAAGGGCACGGCCTACCTGTTCGGGTCCCTGCATTTTGGCACGCAGGACATGTACCCACTGCCGGAGTCCGTGGCGAAAGCTTTCGCCGCCTCCGACGTGCTAGTCGTGGAAGCCGACCCCAAGAACCAGGAAAACGGGGGAGCCGCCGGTAAAATCGCCCAGGCGGGACTCTATGGCGAAGGCGCCGATCTGGAAGATCACGTCAAACCGGCAACCTGGCAGAAGCTGTCGAGCATCGCGAAAAATCTGGGCCTGCCCGAAGAGACCCTGCACCGACAAAAGCCCTGGCTGGCCATCCTGACCCTGACCGGCCTGATGTACAAGCAGGCCGGCCTCAGCCCGGAGTTGGGCATAGACCAGAACTTCATCAAAGAGGCAGGAACCCGCAAGCCCATACTGGAACTGGAATCCGTGGATCAGCAGGTCAAGCTTTTCGATGCGTTGGCCGCCCAGGAGCAGGAACAGATGCTGATACAGTCCCTGGCGGAATTCGAGCGCGGCCCGGACTTGGTCAAAAGCATGCTGGACGCCTGGAGAAAAGGCGATGTCGAAGCCATGGACATCATCGTACGCCAGAGCTTCAGTAACGATGCCGTGTCCGAAAAGCTGTACAAGCTGATGTTCAGCGACCGCAACGCCGCCATGGCCAACAAGCTGGAAGAACTTATGGCGGACGGTCGCACCTACTTCATAGTGGTAGGCGCCGGCCATCTGGGCGGTGATCAGGGCATCCTCAAGCTGCTGGAAAACAAGGGCTATAAAGTGACACAGCCGTAGGAGACCGTGCCCCCTTAGCCGCCTGTGGCGCTCATGTGGCGGAAAATGACGGGCTGCCCCTGGAGATCGAAATAATGGCGCTCCGGCTTGATGGCCATCGCGTCGACGATGGCCGCCTTGAGCCGAGCCGCATCGCCCGGATGAGCGCGCAACACCCGTTTCAGATCCACCGAATGCTCATTGCCGAGGCATAACAGCAAACGCCCTTCCGCGGTCAGGCGCACCCGGTTACAACTGCCGCAAAAATTATGGCTGTGCGGCGAGATAAACCCCACCCGCATAGAACTGCCGGCTACCTCGAAATAACGTGCGGGCCCGCCGCTCGTTGCCGCACAGGGGACCAAATGATAGACGCGTTCGAGATCGCGCCGGATGTCGTCGCTGGAGTAATACTGTTCGGCGCGGTCGTGACCGTCCACCACGCCCAGCGGCATTTCCTCGATGAAGCTGATATCCAGACCCTTGGCCTTGGCGAAGGCGACCAGGTCGGTCACTTCATCGTGGTTGCGATGCTTGAGTATCACGGCGTTGAGCTTGACCCGCTCGAAGCCCGCCGCCAGTGCGGCATCGATGCCACGCAACACGCGGCCCAAATCGCCGACCCGGGTCAGGGCGCGGAACCGGCCCGCGTCCAGGGTATCCAGACTGATGTTGATGCGCCTCACCCCGGCGGCGCGGAGCTCTTCGGCACAGTTTTCCAATTGCGAGCCGTTGGTGGTGAGCGTCAGCTCCCGGAGCCCATCCAGCCGGCCGATTACGCGCAACAGATCCGGCACACCCCGGCGCACCAGCGGCTCGCCGCCGGTGATGCGTATCTTCCCGACCCCCAGTTCGACGAAGGCGCGGGCGACGGTTTCAATTTCCTCCAGCGTCAGTATTTGGGCACGAGGGAGAAACTCCATGTTCTCGCTCATGCAATAGACACAGCGGAAATCGCAGCGATCGGTGACCGAAATGCGCACATAGTCGACCCGCCGCCCATAGCGGTCGATCAACTGGCTGGTCGAATTCGGCAGAGACTGGCTCATAAGCGAAACGAGTACGGGAGAAGCGGCGCACATTCTGCCACTCCCTATCCCTTAATCAAAGAAAATTACTCGGAAATAGTCCGGCTCCCGATTTGACCGTGTCGAGTCAGTCTTGTCCCAAAGCCTGGCGAAAAAACTCCGGCGCGACGAAGGCCGCCCGGTGGATATCGGCGTTGTAATAGCGTGTCGCGAACGGTTTGGCGCGGGCGTCGGCCTCGCGGAAACGGGTAAGATCGCCCTTGCCGGCCAGGGTGCCGCTCCACCAGCCTGTGGGATAAATGAACTGGGGGAAGAACAGGGTGCGCGTATTCGTAAAGCCGGCCGCCTTCATCGTATTCCGCATGGAATCGATCAAGGACAGGTGGAACAGCGGCGATTCGCTCTGCTGCGCCAGGATGCCGTCGGGCCGCAGGCAGCGCAGGCACTGGCGGTAGAAAGCCTCGTTGAACAGACCTTCGGCCGGACCGACCGGATCGGTGCTGTCGACGATGATCACGTCCACGCTACCGTCGGGCGCGTCCTTCACCCACTGGATGCCGTCGATGAACAGCAACTGGGCACGCGGATCGCTATTCGACTCGCAAAGCTCCGGGAAATAATCCTCGGCGAGCCGCGTCACGCGTTCGTCGATCTCGATCTGCACGGCGCTTTCCACTTCCGGATGCCTGAGCACTTCCTTGAGGCTGCCGCAATCGCCGCCGCCGATGATCCACACGGTCTTGGGATTCGGGTGGGTATACAGCACCGGATGCGTCATCATCTCGTGGTAGAGAAAATTTTCGCGGCTGCTCACCATGGTGCAGCCGTCGATCACCATCAACTTGCCGAAAGCCTCGGTGTCGTAGATTTCCAGATGCTGGAAAGCGCTCTGCTCCTCGTGCAGCTTGGCCTTGACGGCGATGGACAGCGCCGCGCCGTCTTTGGGATAAACCTCGGTGAACCACTTGTTCGCTTCTAGCATGAAAAAACACCCGCGTGATTGGAAAGCGCGGGGATTTTCCACATAATTCGCCCCTTTTGAAAGCGTATTTTTATGACCGCATCAGCCTGGGATTTGCAACGCGCACGCGAGACCTATTCGATCGAGCACTGGGGCGATGGCTATTTCAACATCAACGGGCAGGGTCATGTGGTCGCCTACCCGAATCGCACGCCAGTAGCCGGAGCGGTGGATCTCCACGAAGTCGCCCGGGCTATCCGTAAGGAAGGCCTGTCCCTGCCGGTGCTCGTGCGCTTCACCGACATCTTGAAGAATCGCGTCGGCCTGCTCCATCAGGCCTTCGCCAAGGCGAGGGAAGACCTGGCCTATGGCGGAACGTATACACCGGTCTACCCGATCAAGGTCAACCAGCAGCGCGGCGTCATCGAGAGCCTGCTGAACAACGGCCACGGCCCATTGGGTCTCGAAGCCGGCAGCAAGTCGGAGCTGCTCGCCATCCTCGCCCTGGCCAAGAGCGGAGTGATCGTCTGTAACGGCTACAAGGATCGCGCCTATATCCGCCTGGCCCTGATCGGCCGCCGGCTGGGCCTCGATGTGTTCATCGTGGTGGAAAAGCTCTCGGAACTGGAACTGATCCTGGCCGAATCCAAAGCCTTGGGCATACCGCCGCAGTTGGGCCTGCGGGTCAGGCTGTCGTGCATCAGCGCCGGCAAATGGCAGAACAGCGGCGGGGAAAAATCCAAATTCGGCCTGCATGCCAATGAAATCCTCAAGCTCATCGACGTGCTGCGCGCCCACGACGGGCTGGAATGGCTGCAACTCATGCATTTCCACATGGGCTCACAGGTGGCCAACATCAACGATGTGAAGACCGCCATGCGCGAGGCCGGCCGCTACTACGCCGAACTGCGCAAGCTGGGCGCACCCATCCTCTACACCGACGTCGGCGGCGGCCTGGGTGTCGACTACGAGGGCACGCACTCCAGCAGCGACTGCTCCATCAACTACAGCATCGACGAATACGCCCACGCCATCGTCCGCGCCCTGCACGAGATCGCCGACGAGCACGCCCTGCCCCACCCCAATGTCATCACCGAATCGGGCCGGGCCATGAGCGCCCATCACGCGGTGCTCATCACCAATATCATCGACGTGGAATCGACGCCGGAACAGTGGCCGGAACCCACCCAGTCGCAGTCCCAGCCGCTCAAGGACTTGTGCGCCCTGCTCCGCCGCCTGCCCGACGAACCGCCGCTGGCACTTTATTTGGACGCGCAGTTCGACCTGGCCGAAGCGCGCTCCATGTACGTGCGCGGCACGCTCAATCTGCAGGAGTTGGCCGAAGCCGAGCGCATCAACGCCGCCATCTGCCACGCCGTGCGCCAGCGTCTGGATGTCCGCTTGCGGGCGCATCGTGAGGTGCTGGACGAACTCAACGAACGCCTGGCCGACAAGGTCTTCTGCAACTTCTCGGTGTTCCAGTCCATGCCGGACGCCTGGGCCATCGACCAGATCTTCCCCGTCATGCCGCTGCAAAGGCTGGACGAAGAACCCACCCGGCGTGCCGTGTTGCAAGATTTGACCTGCGACTCCGACGGCCAGATCAACGCCTACCTCGACCGGCAAAGCATAGAAACCACGCTCCCGATACACGACGTCAAACCGAGCGAAGGCTATCTGCTGGGCATCTTCATGGTGGGCGCCTACCAGGAAATCCTGGGCGACATGCACAACCTGTTCGGCGATACCCACTCGGTCAACGTCGAACTGGACGGCCAGGGCGGCTACCGCCTGGCGCAGCCCATGCGCGGCGACGGCGCCGACGACCTGCTGCGCTACGTCCACATCGATCCGGAAGAACTCAAACGCGCCTACCTCAAGAAGCTGCTCGACGCCGGTCTGGCCCCCGGGCAGCGCAAGTTATACGAAAGCGAGTTGATCGCGGGTTTGAGCGCTTACACCTACCTCGAAGAATGAACAGCCCGCACCCGCCGCTTCTGGCGCGACAACTACCTGCCGCGCCAGGCCTTAACAGGTTATGGCGCTCGCGCCCCCCCTGTCGATGAAAGCATTCGCGCGATCGATCGGGCTTACGCCGTGGAGAATAGAAAAACCGGGTAGATGGCAATGCCATTCGTGGCGGGCGCCGAAAAAGATTGTCTTCCTGGATTTTCGGCGTAGTATAGGCATCGGTATAAGATGATCCGCGTCAAGCCAGTCAGCGTAGTTTCTATTTGTCAGCCAAGTACATTTCTGCTCCAACTGTCCCGCCTTTCAGCAATACCCCCTTATTCTTTCAGTAAGTCCTTTCATCGGGAATATTGGGGAATATTGAAACCTTCCTGCGCATTCCGCGCTTATTTTCAAAGAGTCAATATGTCACAACAGCAAACCGGAACCGTCAAATGGTTCAACGAAGCCAAAGGATTTGGGTTTATCCAGCGCGAAAACGGCAGCGATTTATTCGTGCATTTCCGTTCGATCGTGGGCCAGGGCTTCAAGTCCCTGAGCGAAGGACAGAGCGTCCGATTTGACGAGGTCAACGGCCAGAAAGGGCCGCAAGCCGAGAACGTCGTCGCCTTGTAATTCCGCCGACGAAGCTCCCAGCTTATAAAAAAGCCGGCCGCTGATAACGGCCGGCTTTTTTGCGTTCAGCGTTCAGCTCATGCCAAGGTGCTGGTTGCAGAGCTTGCCGGGGGTGGGCTTTTTCAGCTCGGCCTCGTGGCCGGGCTAGGCGACGGGACGCTAGGGGAAGCCGGCTTTTTCTTCTTCCGGTGTCATGCTGGTCCTCGGCAGGAACAGATCAGTCCAGCGTTTTGAACAGACCGGCGTTGATGCCGTGCCGGCTGAGCAGGCGGTAGAACTCGGTGCGGTTGCGTTTGGCGAGTTTGGCGGCCTGGCTGACGCTGCCTTGGGTCATCTGCAGCAAGCGGACCAGATAATCGCGCTCGAACTGGTCGCGGGCTTCCTGCAGGGATAACAGGCCATCCGGCGGCTCGTCGCCCTTGAGCGCGCGCTGCACCAGGGTGACGGGTATGAGCGGGGTCGTGGCCAGGGCCAGGCAGTGTTCCACGACATTGCGCAACTGGCGGATGTTGCCCGGCCATTCGGCATGTACCAGGAATTCCAGGGCCTCCGGGGAAAATCCCTTGACCCGATCGCCGTAAGACTCCGACAAGTCGCGCAAGAAATGCATCGCCAGCAAGGAAATATCTTCCAGGCGTTCGCTCAGCGGCGGCAGCTCGAAGCTGACCACGTTGAGCCGGTAGTACAAATCCTCGCGGAACTCGCCTTCCGCCATGGCTTTTTCGAGGTCGACATGGGTGGCCGAGATGATGCGCACATCCACCGGCTCATCGCGGGTCGCTCCCACCGGCCGGATGCTGCGATCCTGCAGCGCACGCAACAGCTTGACCTGCACCGGCTTGGGCATGTCGCCGATCTCGTCCAGGAACAAGGTGCCGCCGTCGGCGGCCCCGAACAGACCGATGTGATCGCGGGTGGCGCCGGTGAAAGAGCCTTTTTTGTGGCCGAACAACTCCGATTCGAACAGATTTTCCGGGATGGCGTTGCAGTTCACCGCCACGAAGGGACCTTCCCGCCGCGGACCGGCCTCGTGTATCGCGCGGGCCAGCAGCTCCTTGCCGGTGCCGCTCTGCCCGCCGATCAGCACGCTGGCCTTGTTCTGCGCGACGCGCCTGGCCTGACTCAGCAATTCTTCCATCGCCGGGCTTTGGGTGACGATCTTGGCGCGCCAGGGATCGTCCTCCATGCCGCACACGCTGTTGAGACCGATCCGGGTGGCTTCGTCGACCACCCTGACCAGTTCGTTCTTATCGATAGGCTTGGGCAGGAAGGCGAAGACTCCACGCCGGGTCGCATCGACCGCATCGGTGATGGTTCCGTGCGCGGTCATGATGAGGATGGGCAGCGTGGGATAACGCTCGTGCAGGGCATCGAACAAAGCCAGCCCGTCCATGCCATCCATGCGGAGGTCCGTGACCACGACATGGGGGCGAAAGATGGCCACCTTGGTCAAGGCCGCCGAACCGCTGTCCACCGTTTCGGTTTCGAAGCCGGCCGAGCTGAGGCGTATCGTCAACAGCCTGAGCAGGTCCGGATCGTCGTCGACCAGCAGTATGCGCTTGCGTATTTCATTCATGGCTTGCGCCCGCCTTCGGAACCGCCCAGGTCACGTTCAATGGACTTGAGGGCATCCAATTTGTCTTTGAGGTCTTGAAGTTCACTCTCCCGCGTCTTGGCCGTCTTGCGGCTCTTCTGCACGGACTGCTGGGTCTGCTGCAATTGTTTCTCCAGACTCCGGACCTGCTCCTCCTTGGCCTGCCATCGGCTGAGAACCTGCTCCTGAAAAGCCAGCCAGCTGCGCACCGGCGGTTCTGCGAGGCCGTCGCGAAAAGCGGACAAAGCGGCGAGCGTAGCCTGCCGGTCGCCGCAGCCATCGGCCAGCATCTGGATTTGCAGGATATGCAGTTGCTCCCCGGCACCGGGCTCGGCACCGGCCAGCTCCCGCACGCGCGCGCATTCGGTCACGCGAATTTCCGGGGTCATGGCCGCCAGCTCCTCGCCGTAGCGCAACAATTCGTCCAATTCGGTGCTTCGATATCGGGCTTCGGGTGGCGGTGGAGGGGGTGAAGGCGGCGCCCGGTCTTTCCACCAGGAGCAGGCGCTGAGCAATGCAAAGGATAAAACGAGACTGTGTCGTCCGACTGGATTCATGTACGGCTCGGATATTTGGGAAGGTGCACGCGGAGTCGAGCGCCTCTGCGTCCGTCGCGAGGTTCGAGCGCCCAAATGACGCCTTGGTGCGCAGCGATACATTCGGCGGCGATGGCCAATCCGAAGCCGCTGCCTTTGACGCCGAACTCACGCGCGGCGCTGCCTTGATAAAACGGCTCGAATATCTTCGAGCGCTCGTCGGGGGGAATCCCGGGACCGTCGTCTTCGATCTCCAACTCGACGGCATCGCCCGCGTCGTTGAGACCGATGTCTATCCCCCCACCGGAAGGCGAGTATTTAACGGCATTCGACAAGAGGTTATCAACCGCAGTTTTCAGTTGCTCCTCGTCGCCGACCAGGCTGAGCTTATGCAGCCCGGCACGCACCGTCACGTCTTTCGCCCTCAATTGCAGACGGTAATCCTCGATGAGCCGTTCGACCACGTTGTGCAGGTCCACCGGCTCGGGCGGGCGCATGTTGATGCGGGCGTTGATGCGACTGTACTGCATCAGTTCGGCGATCAGGCTTTCCAATCTCTCCGCGTTATGCGTGACGATGCGGACGATTTCGCGTTGTTCCGGGCTGAGCTCCCCCACCACTTCGTCGGCCAGGAGTTCGACACCCTCGTGCAGATTAGCCAGCGGCGTCTTGATTTCGTGCGAGACGTTGCGCAGGAAGCGTTGCTTGGCCTCTTCCAGCTCCAGCAGCCGGGTGCGCAGCCACTCCAGTCGCATCCCCAGATACTCCAGATCGCGCGGCCCCCGGATTTTGATGGGCTTGGCGAACTCTCCCACACCCAGCGAGCGGATGGCGTGGTCCATCTGGCGTATCGACCGCAAGACCACATAGAGGAAGAAGCTAATGACGATCAGACCGACCGGAGCCAATGTCGATGCCTGCCACAACAGGCGCTGCTGCACCGAGAGCAGACGCGAACTCAATTCTTCGGCTTCCGTATCGACATGGGCGGAATAGCCGAGCGAAAGCTCGGAGGCCTTGGCGCGCAGGCGCTGAAAGGCGTCGGCGGCCTGCTTCATGGCGGTATCGGTTCTTGCGGCGGGACGCTTGCCGGGTTTTTCGGACGGAGGCGCGTTGATCAATGACTGGAACAGGGATTCTTCCTCGCCCGCGAACTCATGCAGCAGCGCGGAAAGACTTTCCGGCGCGGTGAGGGCCTTGAGCGCCCCCACCGTCTCGACGAATTCTTTATGTCCGGCCTCATAAGCGGCGCGCGCGTTGACGTCCCGCAACACCAGGTATTGTTTGCCCTTGCGCTCGAGGTCGGTCAAATTATCCAGCAATACCCGGCTTTGACGACTTTCCACCGCCACGTGGTCGACCGTTGCGCGCGAAAGGGCGGCCAACTCCTCGACCGCGAACACCACCGACACGACAGCCAAGGTGAGCGGCAGCACCGCCAGGCCGAAGCCCAGTATCAGCAGATGTCGCAATGAAAACGAACGAATTTTCAGGGGAATGATGCGCATGGAAAAGCAGGATCGGGTAGAGTGAGGTGCCCCGATCGGGTTACAGCCGTGATAAGGTCGGGCGATGCAAAGAATTTTATCGTCGCCACAATACCAGCGGAAACCGTAAAATGACAGGAGGATAGTCACTCACCGCATATCGCCGGATGGCCCCGCCTCTCATGCCCCCTCTTTCCCTGCAAACGCTCGCATCGCCCCTCGTGTTCCTGGCGCTGTGGCATACGCTGGCAACGGCCCTCGATTCCCCCGCCCTGCCCGCGCCGCCAGCCGTATTGGAAGCTTTGGGCGAAGAACTGCGATCCGGCCGGCTGCCTTACCATCTGGGCATCACCCTCCTGCGCCTGACGGCGAGTTTTTTGCTGGCGATGAGCCTGGGCACGGGCATCGGCATCCTGCTCGGCCGGCACGCGAAACTCGACCGCTTTTTCGATAGCTGGCTGGTGGTCTTCCTCAACACGCCGGCTTTGGTGACCATCATACTGTGTTACGTCTGGTTCGGCCTGGAAGAAAGTGCGGCCATCGCAGCCGTGGTCATCAACAAGATTCCCAACGTCGTCGTCACCGTGCGCGAAGGTGCCCGCGCCCTGGACCGCGACCTGCTGGAAATGGCCCGAGTCTACCGGTTCGGCCGCATCAAAACCCTACGCCACGTAATCTGGCCGCAACTGTTCCCCTTCCTGATCGGCGCGGCGCGCACCGGCCTGGCCTTGATCTGGAAGATCATCCTGGTGGTCGAACTGCTGGGCCGCAGCAACGGCATGGGCTACCAGCTCCATCTCTATTTCCAGATGTTCAACGTGGCCGGCATCCTGGCCTATACCGTCGCTTTCGTCGCCGTCATCCAGTGCATCGAATGGCTAGCGCTCAAACCCCTGGACCGCCGCGCCAGGAGCTGGAGACGATGAGCACGCTGCACATAGACATCGACCGTAAAGCCTTTGCCGGGCCCCATGGCGAACATCTCGCCATTCAGGATCTGCGTCTGGACATGGCGGCAGGGGAGTTCGTTTGTCTGGTTGGTCCCTCCGGCTGCGGCAAGACCACTTTATTGAATCTGGTGGCCGGGCTGGATCCTCACTACGAAGGCAGCATCCGGGTGGAACCGGAAGGCCGGCCGCCGCATACGAGTTTTGTGTTCCAAAACCCCCGCCTGCTGCCCTGGCGGACGGTCAGACAAAACATCGACCTGGCGCTGCCGCCGGGTGCGGACGCCCAGTGGGTCGATCACCTGTTGCAGGTCATGGGACTGGAACACGCGCAGTCCCAATACCCCGAACGCCTCTCCCTCGGTATGAGCCGGCGGGTCGCCCTGGTGCGGGCCTTTGCCGTCAAACCCGATCTGCTGTTGATGGACGAACCCTTCGTCTCCCTGGACCCCCCGACTGCTCGGCGCGTCCGCGCCCTACTGCTGGCGGTATGGGCCGAACGCCCGCACACCGTGCTGTTCGTCACCCACGACCTGCGCGAAGCCATCGCCCTGGCCGACCGGCTGGTCTTCCTCAGCACGCATCCGATGAGCAGCATCGCCGAAATCCCCATCGCCACGCCCAGAACGGACCGTGAAACCGACGGCTGGATCGAAGAGTTTCGCCAGCGACTCCTGCAGGAACATCCCGTCATCCGCCATTTGCTATAGGCAGGAACCGGCAGCCATAAGGTCCGGCCGGCTGCACCGACGCCCGGTCGCGCCGCACCTGGCCACCTGCATTAGGCGAACGTGCCAAAACGACGGTGCCGTCTTCGACCGCGCGGCGTACGACGCCCACCCCGGCCCGCGATCAGCCAGACCGATACTGGCACCAGTAAACAATAAATTTCGCATGCCTCGTTTGACCAGGACCGGAGCCTTGGTTTAGCGTTATATCTAACAAGAATTAACGAATCGACCGATAATCTGGCCCAGCTCAGGCACTCAGGACTAAACGAAGCCGTTTCAGGCCGTGACAACACCCAGAAAAGCTCTATAAAAAGCGCCATGACCGCAGTACGGCCGCGCCAGCCCCTGCTGAGCGGACGCTTCGGCACATTATTCGATATATTTTATTTACTATAAAACTTAAAAACGATGAGTAACCCCGACCGCTGCTGGTGCAACGCCGCCGGCATCGCGCATGCGAAGCCATCGCGCCGGACGACACATACCGCCTGGCGCCCGACACGCCCGCATCACCCAGCGTTCCTAAGGGCCTTGCCTTGTTTCCTGCTCGGCGCTCGCAAATCAGCCACCCCGTCCGGCGTACGGCAAACCGCCGTTCGATTCGTTTCAACCACCAACACAGGAGTAAGCCGCGTGATTAAAGAGCCGTTCGTCCCTTCCGCCGCCGCTGTCGCGATCAGCATGGCCTTGGCCATCCCCGTCGATTCGGCATTAGCCGCTACGACCTTGAGCGTCCAGGCGACCGCCGACACTTTTCTGACCAGCTATACGCAGCAAGCCAACTCGGACATGTCCAGCTTCGGGGCGATGATGATCTCCTCCCCGCAGGCAGACCCGTTACAAGGCATTTCCGAAGTACGGACCATGGAGAACCTGGTCTCTTACAATACGGCTACCATCAAGGCCGGTTTCGACGCCCAATACGGCGCCGGGAACTGGCACGTCACCGACGTGCAGATCAAGTGGTACACCAACTTCGACATCCAGGGCGTACCGGCCAACAACAACCAGTTCAACGTGCCGCACGCGGGCTATTTCGGCATCTCCTACTTCGGCAACGACAGTTGGTTCGATCCCACCACAGCCGGCGCGACCGGTTTGACCGTGTCGAGCCCGAAAGTGACCTGGAACTCCGTATACGGCGGAGGCGCCTGGAGCAATCTGTTCACAGGCCAAACGTCGCTAGGGACTTTTTATTATCCGACCGGCACATTCAACGGCACCACGAGTTGCGCCGGGGAAATCTGTGCGCCCCGACTCTGGGATTTGAACCTCGCCACGCCCCTGGTCGACGACATCCTAGCGGGCGGCTTCCTGTCCTTCCATAGCTATGCGGCGGACGATCAGGTCGTTTATCTGGTCAACCAGCTCACCAAGCCTGACGCCCATCCTCAGATCTTCATTTCCGCCGCAGCCGGTCCCGCTCCGGTACCCGTACCGGCCGCCGCCTGGTTGTTCGCCAGCGCCTTGGCCTGGTTGAGCGTACTCGGTCGGCGCCGTGCGGCGTGAACCTGGAATACCGGATTGCCGCTCGGCGCCTCGCCCTTCCGTCCTCTGCTGGAAAGGGTGCCGACCGGCATATTCACAAGGAAAGTGGCCGAGCACCAGGGTGCGCTCGGGTAATAAACAACGGACGCACGCCGCACAGGGAAGCGCTGCGGCAAATCGCCGGGATGCGCGGTTTGCATCGGAGACACCGGCCAGGTGACTGCACGGAAGATTCGGCGCTGGTGAGTTACGGGAAGAACGCATCAGCCCACTCGAATTTCAAGAACGTTAAAGGCCGATCCGATAGCCCGGGTTCAAACATCTTCATTCACATCATCAGGAGGTAGCGACGATGAACTCGGAAGACGACGCGCTCAGCGAGCAACATATCGCCGACTTGGTCCGCCGCTTTTACGAGCGGGCCATGGCCGACGACAGCCTGCGCCCTATCTTCGAAGCGGCGATACACGACTGGGAGATGCACCACCGCGTGGTCGAGGATTTCTGGTCGCGCACCTTGCTGAACACCGACTGTTACCGCGGTTCGCCCTATTCCCTGCACGCCCGCCTGCCCATCCGTCCCGAACACTTCGACCGCTGGCTCGCCTTGTTCAGGGAAACGGCCCTGGAAGTGCTCCCGGCCGCGGCAGCCGAGAGGGCCATCGCCAAGACGGAACACATGGCCGAAGCCTTCAAGGCCGGCATGTTTCACGGCTACGACATTCCTCCCGGACCGCCCCTCGCCTATCCCGCCCTGTAAGCGGATAGGGTTAGCCGGGAATTGAACGAGCGGCTTCATGCGCTCCATGGATTAAAACGTCTCTTGCTCCGGGTTTCGGCAAAGGCGGACACACAAAAACCTAAAGGGCACTTCATGTATAAAACACGACTCTCGCACTCCGCGCTTGCCGCTGTCGTTGCCATGGCATCGATCTTCCATTCGCATCATGCCAAGGCCGACACCACGCTGAGCGTCTATTCCGTGGCCGATACCTATCTGAACAGCGACCCGACTTATGCCGGCAGGGATTTATCCAATTTCGGCGCGATGATGATTTCGGCCCATCTTCCTGACCCCGCCCAAGGCATCAATTACTCCAGGACCATGGACTTGCTTGTGGCTTACGATGCCTCGTCCGTCAAAGCCGGCTTCGATACCCGGTTTGGCGCCGGAAACTGGCACGTGACCGACGCCCAGGTCAAATGGTTCTCCAGCAACGATATCCTCGGCATACCCACCAATAACCCGCGCTACAACGTACCCGCGGCCGGCGCCTTCAATATTTCCCTGCTGGCGAATAATGGCTGGTTCGACGCGGCGGCGGCCGGAGGACCTGGCCTGGCCAATACCGACTTGAATTGGAACAGCGTATACGGCCCGGGCGGCGCTTACCGCGGACTGCTGAACGGCGCCCAGACCTTGGGCACCTATTTATATACCGGCGGAACGTTCAACAGCGCGAACAAATGCGTCGTCGACGTCTGCGACTCCCGGTTCTGGGACTTGGGCGACAACGCTCGCCTGTTCGACACCGTGACCAACGGCGGAACGGTTTCGCTGTTCGGCTCTGCGGCCGACGCCAACGTCGTTTACCTGGTGAACCAGCGCGGCGCCGCCGGCGCCCTTCCTCAGTTATTCGTCAGCGCAGCCGCCAACGCCTCCCCAGTGCCGCTGCCGGCCGCGATCCTGCTTTTCCCCGGCGCTGCCCTCCCCCTGCTGGGTCTCTCATTTAGATATCGAAATCTGGCGAGCCGCTGAATCCAAACCGGAACCGCGACCTGATTACCCATCCAAGAGATAATCCATGAGCAAACCCTATTTCACGAAATGTGCGCTCGTCTCGGCATTGGCAAGCCAGCCGGCGGCGGTATGGGCCGACGCCACGCTGAGCATCGAGGCCGTGGCCGATACCTTTATTTCCAGCGACCCGACCTATGCCGGCCGCGACATGTCGGCATTCGGCGCCATGCAGATTTCGGCGAACCTGCCCGACCCCATCCAGGGCATAAACTACCCGAGGACGCTGGATCTGCTGGTGGCCTACGACACAGCCGCCCTCAAGTCGGGATTCGATGCCCAATATGGCGCCGGCAACTGGCATGTGACCGACGTCCAGGTCAAGTGGTACACCAATTTCGACATACCGGGCATACCGGCCCACAACCCGCAGTTCAATGTTCCCGCCGCCGGCGCCTTCAATATTTCCTTGCTGGCAAATAACACCTGGTTCGACGCCGCAACGGCCGGAGCCCTGGGTTTGGCGAATCCCGACCTCAGCTGGAATTCGGTATTCGGCACCGGCGGGAAATACGGCACCCTGCTGGACGACCTGCAGACCCTGGGCACTTTCCATTACACCGGAGGCAGTTTCAACGGCACCAACAATTGCAGTAACGATGTCTGTGCGCCGCGATTCTGGGATTTGGGTGACAACACCCGTCTGTTCGACACCGTGACCACGGGCGGCATCGTTAGCCTGTTCGGTTCCGCGGCCGACGACCAGGTCACCTATCTGGTCAATCAGATCACCAAACCCGGCGGTCACTCGCAGCTATTCGTCAGCGCGGCGGCAGGAAGCACGGCCGTGCCGGTACCCGCGGCGGCCTGGCTGTTCCTCAGCGCCGGCCTGTTCCTGCTGCGGCTGTCGACGGGAAGAGCCGGATCGGCGCAACCGATCTGAACCCGCAGACGAGGCAAGCATGCGTACTCTGGTTAAGCTGATACTGGCCGGCGGCTTGCTGGCGGCGCAAACGGCGGGCGCCATAGGCCCGGTGCCGGTGTCCCTGCGCGGCGTTCCCGCCCCCCCGGTTCCGGGGCTGGCCGACGGAGCCGACCCCATCGTCGTCGACAAGGGTGCCGCGATCGCCCTGGGCAAGGCCTTGTTCTGGGACACCAACGTGGGCAGCGACGGACAGGCATGCGCCTCCTGCCATTTTCACGCCGGCGTCGATAGCCGGATCAAGAACCAGATCAACCCAGGCCAGAACGGCATCGACGCCGGCGGCCAGGCATTCGACATACTCCCTTCGGGTGGAGGCGGACCCAACCATGTCCTGCGTCCGGAGGATTTCCCCCTCCATCAGTTCAGCGATCCCGCCAGCAATGCCAGTCCGGTGGTCTACAGCACCGACGACGTGGTGGGATCGGCCGGCTCATTCGGTGGCCGCTACAAAGCGGTTACACCTTTCAGCGGCACCAGCGACCTGTGCTCGCGCAGCGCCGATGAAGTCTTCAATGTCAATCACATCGGCGTCCGTAAAGTCACGGCCAGAAACGCCCCCACCGTCATCAACGCCGTGTTCAACCACCGCAATTTCTGGGACGGCCGCGCCAACAACATCTTCAACGGCAGCAGCCCTTGGGGAGAGCGGGATCCCGATGCCGGCGTGTGGGTGAAAACTGCTGCCGGGACCGTGGCGAGGCAAAGACTGCACCTGATCAACTCCTCCCTGGCCTCGCAGGCGCTTGCCCCGCCGGTCAAGGGTGACACCGAAATGGGCTGCGCGGGCAGAATCTGGCCCGACATCGGCCGCAAACTGTTATTGCGCCAGCCCTTACAATACCAGCAGGTCCACCCCCGAGACAGCGTGCTGGGACCTTACAGTCTGAGCACCGGCGGCCAGCCGAAACCGGGTTTGAATACCCTCTACAGGAGCCTGATGACCCAGGCGTTCAACCCGAAATACTGGGCTTATGGCGGTATCGGCCCATTCGGGGCTCCGGCCGGCGGCGGCATCCCCTACAACCAGATGGAAGCCAATTTCGCGCTGTTTTTCGGCATCGCCATCCAGCTCTACGAATCGACGCTCGTGTCCGACCAGTCGCCATTCGATCTGAGCCCCATCGACGCAAACATGAAGCCCACCTGGAGCAATATCGTCGGCGAGACGCCGGAACAGACGGCCGCCCTGGCCGCCTCGCTCAAGAACGGCGTCAATCTGTTCATCGAAAACCACTGCAACCTTTGCCACGCGGGGCCCACCCTGACGCTGGCGGCGGTGACCACCAACGCCTCCCTGCTGACACCGAACCAGGGCCGCACTTTCGGTCCCCCGGCCACCCCGATCGCCTACGGCCCGAATGCCTTCGGCCCCTTCGGCGCCGCCGCCAGAGCCGGGCTGACGCAATACGGCAATACCGTGACGCGCGACACCAACATCCGGCAGTTGCCCAAACTCATGGACCTGGGCTATGCGAACATCGGTGCCGCCGAAGCCGACGCGGATGCCGGCTTGGACGGCACGGACGACTTCGGCCATCCCCTGTCCTACAGCGCGCAGTATGTCGAATACCTGCTGGGAAACCCGGCGAGCATTGTCGATCCCGGCGTGGACCGCATCCGCGCCTGCGATTTCATCAGTCCGCTGGCCTACAACTTTCAACTTAGCCTGCCCTATTACTTTCTACCCGGCGATGGGCTGGTTGCCGACGGCAGCCGCGAGGGCGTATTGCGCAATCAGGATTGCATCAATCCCGTGACGGCCTATGTGCCGACCACGGCCGCGGCACAGGCCAATCTGGCCGGCCCGAAAATGGCACTGGCAACCCACGGGGCTTTCAAGATACCGACCCTGCGCAACATCGAGCTGACTGGTCCTTACATGCACAACGGCGGCATGGCGAGCTTGCGTCAAGTCGTCGAGTTTTATGGCCGACACGGCAATTTCACCAGCGATACGCTGCACTTTCATCTCGGCAGCTTTTCCACTTTGCTGAGTTCGAGCCAGAACAGCACCGACCTGATCAATTTTCTGTTGGCGCTAACGGATGAACGGGTGAGATACCAGCGAGCGCCGTTCGATCATCCGCAATTGACCGTGCCTCACGGGCAAGTAGGCGACGAAGCGCGAGTGAGCGGCGGTAATCCGCTTAATCCCGGTTTGGGCCTAGATCAGAGCCTGGCGATACCCGCCGTGGGCGCCGAGGGGTCGAACACGCCGATTTCCGCCTTCCTATCGGCTACCCCCTAGCCCGGGATACCGCCGATGCCGAGGAAAAAATCAACACTCGCATAGGGATCGCCCCGATGAATCTACCCGGCAAAACCATGAGCCCAAACTTCAGCCAGCACCTTCTAACCGGCGTGGTATTAGCGGCCAATCTGGCTGTGATCGCCCCCGCCGCCTGTGCCGATACCCGCTACGACAGTTCCGCGGCGCTCGGCTTTACGATCGACGGTATCGCCAGTTCCAATCCGGACAATGCCGATGATCTGACCGGCCTTACGCTTACGGCGTCATTTGTGCCGGCGGTCGATCCGGACAGTTTCTACGCTGATAGCAGCGGCGACGGCGTCTATCGGGTCGATAATCCGAAACTCGCGCTTACCTTTCCGGAGAACCGGCGTTTCGCCGGCACATTCGCCGTGAGTGGTAACTCCCCGCTCCATGGCTCCGTGAATAGCTTGCATACCGGCCATTTCGTCTTTTCTTTCAGCAATGACGGACCTTACCGCTATACGCTCAACGCCACCCTGGATTATTCGCTGCATGCCTCAGCGGTCGGCGCATATGCCAATAGTTTCATCCTCTTGGACTATTGGAACAGTATCGACGAGGGCGCAGGGATGGATTATTCGGGCGCGGGCACTTATATCGGTCATGCCAACGATAGCCATACCACCTCCGGGTCGTTCGTCTGGGCGTTCGCGCTCGATCCTGGCGCCGACGCGCGCTTCGTCGCTCGAACGGCCATCCAGTCTTCCCTGGATTCCACCCCTATCGTGCCGATACCGGCTTCCCTCTGGCTTTTTATCGGCGCATCTCTGGGCTTGACGAACCTCAGGAAACTGATAGTCGCAATGGACTCCTTTGGACGGGTTCCACCGACTTAATCTGAGAGCGGCAAACGTCGTGGCATCTCGTGTGACCGGCAGGAATAGGTGGGTTCGCAGCCTACAGGAACATGGGGCAGAAAAAAGGCCGACCCGGTTTCCCAAGTCGGCCTTTATCAATCCGGAAGAAACTTTATCAGTCCACGCCAATAATGACGTTGGGCGCCTTGACGATGGCATAGGCAGTACCACCTACTTTCAGCCCGAGGCTTTCGGCGGACGTCTTGGTTATGATCGAAGCGATTTCGACACCGGGAGACAGTTCGAGAATCACCTCGGTATCCACGGCTCCTGGGGTCACTTGTTTTACAGTGCCTTTGAGGACGTTACGGGCGCTGAGCTTCATCAGAATACCTCCTCGATACGGTCGTTACAGGAAGGTTACTTTTATACGCTTTCACCACCCCGCGTTCCAGTAACATCGATCTCAGAAGCACCGGCGAACCGGAAAAACATTTATCGCGACGCTGTTTTGATGAGCGTCATACGGACTGCCGAGCTCTAGTCGCAGGAAACGCATCAACCATAGGCTTTACCGCTAATTGCACACAGCGAATTTGAATTATGAAGGCGAACTTATTGGTACGGAGACCTCATGAGCAGATGTAGCCGTACCTCCCTGGGGTTAATCGCCGGATTGCTGATCGGTGCCCTGGGTGGTTTGATTGGTTTGGGTGGGGCCGAATTCCGTCTGCCGGTATTGGTCGGCATGTTCAGGCTGCCAACCTTGGAAGCGGTCATCCTCAACAAAGCCATGAGCCTGGTCGTCGTCGCGGCGGCATTGGTTTTTCGGGCCAAGGCCATCTCCCTCGATCAACAACTCGCTCATATCGATGTGAGCTTGAACCTGCTCGCCGGCAGCCTGGTCGGGGCATGGTGGGCGGCTGGGCACGCCATTAAAATGTCGCGGCTGTGGCTCGACCGCTGCATCATGGTGTTATTGGCAGGCTTGGCTATCGTGATGTTATCGGAGGCCTGGTTCGACTTGCACAACGGCTCAGCGCCCATATTTCCGGATAGCACCACACAATTCTTGGCGGGAGTCCTCGCCGGCGTCGGCATCGGCATCGTGGCGGCCTTGCTGGGAGTAGCGGGTGGGGAGCTGCTGATTCCCACCATCGTTTTGCTCTATGGGCTGGATGTCAAACTGGCGGGTAGCCTTTCCTTGACCGTCAGTCTCCCGACCATGCTGGTGGGTTTTGCCCGCTATACCCGCTCCGATGCCTTCCTCGTCTTGCACCATGAGCAAACGCTGTTCCTCTCGATGGTGGCGGGTTCGATCCTGGGAGCGGCCATAGGTGGTCTGCTGTTGGGCCTGCTGCCGACGAACCTGCTGTTGACCTTGCTCGGCCTGATCTTGCTGATTTCCGCACTGAAAACGTTTCAGCACAGGCATTGATCGGCTCGTATTTCCTCATGCTCTTGGACGACGCCGAACTGGACTTCGTCAGCATCGTGGCAGTTCTGCCGCGACTCATGGCCGCCGGGCTGGAGGCGCCCATCCACCGGACCGGAAAATTCATCTGGTGACAAAGTCAGGAAGTCTCGGCGAGGCAAGGCCCATGTTTGTCGGATGCAGGGTGAGGTCTAACGTGCGCCTTTTCCGCTTCGTGAGCCGGCACCGGCAAAGCCTGCCAAGGTGGCAATCGCCGTACCGAACAACCATAAAGCGGGTGGTACCGGCACCGGCGCCGACTCGTAGGTGATCTGCAATTGCGGGCGCAGCGACGGATCACTCCATTCCCTGGAGTAGAAGGCACGATGAGTCTGCCGCAGGGTTTCGTCCTGGTTGATCAGGATCCAGCCAAAGTTCGTCGAGGGTTGATCCAGCCAGCCCTGTACATCTTCGACTAGCCCGGGTGTCGAGCCCCAGGTCTGCGCCGCGTAGAAATCGCGGCCGACCGCCAGGCTCGACTTGACCGTGGGATCGTAATCGCCTCCCGGCGTGGTCCAGGGGGTTAAATTGTAGGCGGCCGCATTCCAGGTGGCATCGCCGGGGTTGGCCGGAAATCCTTGCCCCGTTCCGCCGATATTCGTGGCATTTGCTCCCGTGCTGCCTTCGCCCCAGTCCGTGGTCAGACGAAAGAGGTCCATCACGCGGGAATTCGGATCGCCCAGCCCCGGCGCTCCTCCGGAACCCGCCACAATGCCGATATGAAGCGTCAACTGGGCACCGGTTATCACGGACCCGGCAGGAATTTGCCCGGCCACATCAAATGCGAGTAGCGCCCGGTGCGGAGCCAGGGTACCGTTGCCTCCGGAGAAAATGCCCGGTCCGGCTCCGTTGCTATGGTTGTAGAGGTCCTGTCCAACCGTGTTCGGCAAGCCTTGATTGACGCTGGCTCCAAAAATCGTCGCATCCTTGCTGGGCGTCAGCGTAATGGTTGCCGCCGGCGACGACTCGACCAACGCCAGGAAAATAAGCGCCGTCAAGAAATATTTCTTTCGTAGGGTCATGGGCTTCTTGCTCCGAATGTTGTGCCGGCTACCGCTGGCGTACGGCTTTTCGGCGCGCCAGGCCGGTCAGGCCGACAAGGCTGCTGCCGAACAACCAAACCGCCGCCGGCAAAGGAACCGGCGCCATCTCATAGCTCACTTGCAAGCGCGGGCGCATGGCCGTATCGCTCCAGTCTTTCGTGTAAAACACGCGGTAGGTGTCCAAGCCGTACTCATCCGTGTTCTGCAAGAGCCATCCGTGGTTCGAGGTGGGCTCATCGAGCATCGATTGCACATCGGCGACCAAGGCAGGCGTCGAACCCCAGGTATAAGCCGAGTTCACCGCGTCACCCACCGCGGTGCTCGCGCTCGCCGTCGGAACGAAATCGCCGCCCGGCGTGGTCCACGGCTGCCCCTGCTGATAGCGTCGTTCATTCCAGGTGGGGCTAGGCGGGATGGCGGGGAAACCCTGATCCGTGCCGTCGATTTGCGTCAGCCCCAAGGCCGTGGGTCCATGAGCCCAGTCATTCGTTAGCCGATGAAGCTCGATAGTTCTGGGGAAGGCATCCTCGTTGCCGGTGCCCGATCCCGCCACCTGCGCCAGATACAGGGTCAGTTGCACGCTGGTGATGATGGCCCCCGCGGGAATGTCGGCGGCGATATTGAAGCCGATGAGCCCTCGTCTGGGAGAACCATGGCTGTCACCTCCGATAAAGACGGCGGGGCCCCGGCCTATGCTGTTATCCGGCTGGTTCTCGAAGATCGTGGAAACCTTGCCCGAACCCTCCGTCACGGTGACGGCCAGTACGTTCTCGGGCGATGAGCCGGCTAGAAGAGCCAGCGCTAGGGTGAACGTCGTCCGGGAAGGCAGCGGCTTTCCCGTGCTTGCTATCGACGACAGGCGTCGCAGGCTATCGGCAATCATGGTTATCTCGATAGTGATGATATTTAGGAGCGCATGACAGCGAGTGACTGCGCCACTCGGTTCATGCGCGTGTCGAGCGACGAGTCGCAAACCCGTCGCCCACTGCCGAGTCACTTACCCACACAACGCCGTTCCGGCGCGGCGGGTCGGTGACTCCCGGGTCAACCGGTGATTTTGCGCCGGGCGAAGCCCAGCAAGCCGGCGATCCCGGTGCCGAACAGCCAGACCGCAGCAGGTACCGGAACGGGCGCCGGGGTGTAGCTGATGGCCAGTTGCGGGCGCATGGTCGGATCGCTCCATTCCTTCGTGTAGAAAGCCCGGAATGTTTGGAAACCCGCCTCGGTCGCATTGATCAGCTCCCAGCCGTAGTTGGCGGAAGGGTGGTCCAACCATCCTTGAACATCGCTGACGAGCTGCGGCGTCGACTGCCAGGTATAGGGCGCTTGGAACACGTTGTTCACCACCAGACTGGCACTGGCGGCTGCGACATGATCGCCGCCGGGTGTCGTCCAGGTCGACGTGTTGTAGAAGTTCGCATTCCAGGTGGCATCACCGGGATTGGCCGTATACCCCTGCCCGGTTCCGCCGATGCCGGTCGCCGTAGACCCGGTCGTGCCTTCGCCCCATGGACTGGTAATGGAGTACAGCGAAATCGTACGCGGCGTCTGGTCGCCACCGCCCGCGTTCCCGCCCGAGCCGGCCGACTGGCCCAGGAACAGGGTAAGGTCGACACCGGTGATGGTGGCCCCGGTCGGCACGTTGCCGGCGATATCGAAGCTGATCAGGCCGCGCCGCGCGGATAGATTGCTGTTGCTGCCGGCGAAAATGCCCGGACCGGCGCCGTTGCTGTTATTGACGTTGTTTTGAAAGATGGTGGCGTCATGGAGTGCGCCGATCGTAACGGTAGCGGCGTAAGCGCCTTGCGGCCCTGTCGCGACGATTGCCGCCGCGAGCGCGGCGACGGCTGTTGGTTTCAACATGTTAAATCCTCTTGATGTCTGTTGGGTCTAGGAATGTTTCCCCCACCCGCCATGGATGCGGTAATGGCGGCGCGGCAAACACGCTATATATATAGGGATATAGATTCAATTGGTAATATCGGAACAGATTGTTTCTCCTGCCAACCGAACATTCCGTACATCCATTCGGTGTCCACATACGGCACACGATGTAGCGCATGCATTGGCGGTGCCTGCCGGCTTCTGCCGCAAACTCATCGAGCATGGTAAGTAAATCGCATCCACCGATTCCTACTGGGAAACAACCTGTTCCAGAAATAGATCGTTGACGTAATATTTTTTGATATATAGCGTATCGCCACCCCTTTTCTTCACGTTTCCTTATGACGCGCGGGAGGAGGACTTTCCAGATCCCGTGGATACCGGGACTTATCTTCAAGGGTAAAAAAAGATGGCTATGGCCGTATCCGCAACGGCGAGCCGCGATGGAACCCCAAGGCGACACAGGGATACGCACACGTTCCGAACTGTTCGGAATGCCTAAACCTTTAACAAGACGTAAGGAAATGCTTATGAAACGAGCAAAATTATCAGCCCACACGGTGAACGGCAGGCAAGATTCGGCGCAGCCTGCCGGACGGTTCCGCCAAGTCGCACTTGCGGCGGCACTGGCAAGTATCATGGCCGGTCCGGCGCAAGCGGCGTTCGTCACCACCGGGAATGTCATCTCCGCGACCGGCATCACCGACCCGGCGAACTGGGTCCCTAGCACGATAGGCTTCGTCGGTAACACAGCCGACGGCAGGCTGACTATCGATGCCGGAAGCGCGGGCAAGGGAGAACTCAGGATAGGCAGGACCACGGGCGTCACCGGCACGCTCACCGTGGACGGAGCCGGTTCGACTTATACAACAGGCAACATAACCGCCGGTGGCGACCAAGGCAGCGGTGCCTCCGGCAACGGCGGTACCGGGATCGTCAACCTCACCCATGGCGGCAGCGTCATCACGAATGTAGCGACTTTCGGGGGATACCCCAATTCCACCGGCATTCTCAACGTCACTACCGGCGGCCACTTCGTCGGCACCGTCGTACTCGGCGGCAACAGCGGCAACACCAGCACCAGCGCCACCGGCATCGCCACCGTGGACGGTGTCGGCTCATCGATCACAGGGACCACCGCTACAACAGTCGGTAATTCGGGCACAGGGCTGTTGAAGATCACCCACGGCGGCAGCATCGCCAATACCGGGGGCACCATAGGCGCGATCGCCGGCTCGACTGGCCTGGTCTCCGTGGATGGTACGGGTTCGAGTTGGACGACGACGGCAGCCTCCACCAGCGCTCTGAACGTCGGCTTCAGAGGGAATGGAACCCTGCAGATCACCAGCAGCGGATCCGTCGCCTCTTACATCGGCAGAATGGGACGGTTCGCCGGCTCCTCGGGCCACGTCATGCTGGACGGACCCGGCTCCAGTTGGTCCGTCGGCGCCGGCGGTTTGTTCATAGGAGGAGGCTCTCCGACCGCGACAGGCATCACCAGTAACAGCCTCATCACCGTCACCGACGGTGCGGCACTATCCGTTCAAGCCGATGCTCAACTGGCCGTCAGCGCCGGGTCCGAGGGCACGACGCTGGTCAACGGGGCCGGTTCGGCCTGGACGAGCACGGGTGTTCTTCGAATCGGATCGGCCGGGACGGGCCGCGCCAGCGTCACCGACGGTGGGACGGTCGCCGCGAACTCGATCACCGTCAATGGCAGTTCGCTCTTGACCGTCGATCTCGGCACTGGCAGCGCGGTCACCGCCACGGGAGGCGAGGGGCTCGCCAACGACGGCACGATCCGGCTGGTCGCCGGGGCCGGCACCGCCAACGGCAGCTATGCGCCGATCTCCGCGGCGACGTGGACCGGCGCCGGCACCGTGCAAGCCCTGGGCGGCGTGTATGACCCGACCACTCATACGGTCGGTGTTTCGACGGCCGCGGCCGGCACGGCCGGAGTGGAGAAAACGATCGACCTGTCGACCACGCAGCGGCTATTGATCACCGATACCGCCAGCGGCCAAGCCGTCGGTGCGAGTTTCCAGGCGGCCAGCGCCCCCACCGACCTCGGTTTGACCGCGTCGCTCATGGGCGGCAGCCAGTTGAACTCGCTGCAAGGATTACTCGATCCCGATAAGGCGATATTGAGTGCGTGGAATTTTTCCGCCACCGGCTATGCGCAGGGTGATCCGACATACCTGTCGCTCGAGGTCGGTCCAGGACAGCGCTTCCTCGACCTCGCGGTCTGGCACTTCAACGGTGCCACTTGGGACAAGTATGCGAACACGGACCTGGCATATGAAAACGGATTTGCCAGCTTCGCCGTCACCGGCTTCAGCGGCTACGCAGTGAGCGGCGTCGCGCCGGTACCGGTGCCTGCGGCCGCTTGGCTTTTCGGCAGCGCGCTCGCGGGCTTGGCCGGATTTACGCGGCGCAAGGGCGGCCCTGTTTCCATGTGACGGATGCTTCAGCGGTGATGACGCACGCCACGCTATTAAACCGGCCCCAAATATCCCTGGTTAGTTATTTGTGGGAGCGGGCTTTAGCCCGCGAAGATCGCAGCCTGAAGGCCGCTCCCACAATGACATATTTGGGCCGGGTTAATAAATCCGCACTGATTAAAGAGCACCCCGGAGCGGGTGCTCTCGACCACAACTCGCGAGCGGGATAGGCGCAGCGATCATAGGACACCGCAAGAGCGGAAGGAGGGCATTACCAGGACAGATAAAAAGGAAGGCAGAAGGTATTTTTGGTATCGCTCTTCTCAGTAGCAAATTTTTCTTCACCCATCTTCAGGAAGTATTCCCATGTTCAAACAGGCAAGTTTTACCGGCGCATCACTCGTCTCTTTATCGCTATTACAGCCGATAGGAGCCCACGCCGATACGGCCTATATCTATGCAACAACCGGGAGTGGTGTTTATCTTAAGGACTCCTCCATTTTTCAGGACAACGTCAACAACAGTAATGGAGCCGGCCCCGGCATCTTTGCCGGAGGCAACGGGGGCAGTTCGCCACGGCGGGCACTCATCTATTTCGACGTGGCCGGTTACGACACGAACGTCTTGGGTGGCGCCCTGTCCGGCGCCTCGTCGATCAACAGCGTCACCCTGCAATTGGTGCTGGGGAAAGTCGCCGGATCCGCTGGTGGTGGTGGTGGCGGCGGTGGGGGTGGTGGAGACACCACACCGAGAGTGATCAAGCTGCACAAGGTCACTAGCGGAATGTGGGGAGAAGGATCAACCGGAAGCGGTTACACGTCGATAGGCGGAACCGGTGGAGGGTTTGCCGCCAATAGCACGGACGCGACCTGGAATGCCTATTCCTATTCGTCGCCCACCTGGAGCACGGCCGGCGGTGATTACAGCAGCACGATCAGCGCCTCCACGACGGTGAGCCAGACGCTCAACACCACTTATTCCTGGTCGCACGCAAACATGGTGAGCGATGTGCAGGCGTGGTTGAGCAGCCCTTCCAGCAACTACGGCTGGATACTCATCAACGACGACGAATCGTCATCGACGACCTTCCGGGCCTTCTACAGCAAGGAGGCGCAACTGCAGTCCCCCTCGGTAGGGACGGGCCCGATCCTGGTAATTGACTACACGCCCTGAAAAGCGACATCGGACTCACGCGGAAGCCCCCTTGAGGCCAAGGGACGGTCGGCCATAGGCAAACCGATAACGCGAAAAAAAGCCCCACCCCTTTGCAGGGATGGGGCTTTCTTATGCCCGACGGACGTTCGGACGGCTTACATCATACCGCCCATGCCGCCCATGCCACCCATGTCGGGGTGACCTGCGGCTTCTTCCTTCGGCTCCTCGGCCACCATCGCTTCGGTGGTGATCATCAGGCCGGCCACGGAAGCGGCGTTCTGCAACGCGCTGCGGGTGACCTTGGCCGGATCCAGGATGCCGAAAGCGACCATGTCGCCGTATTCGCCGGTGGCGGCGTTGTAGCCGAAGTTGCCGGTGCCTTCGGCCACCTTGTTCAGCACCACGGAACCCTCGTCGCCGGCATTGGTGACGATCTGACGCAGCGGTTCTTCCATCGCGCGACGGGCGATGGTGATGCCGACGTCCTGATCGTGATTGATGCCCTTCAGATCCTTGATCTTCTGTAGAGCCCGGATCAGGGCGACGCCGCCGCCCGGAACGATGCCTTCTTCAACGGCTGCGCGGGTGGCGTGCAGCGCGTCTTCGACGCGGGCTTTCTTTTCCTTCATTTCGACTTCGGTCGCCGCACCGACCTTGATGACGGCGACGCCGCCAGCCAGCTTGGCCAGACGTTCCTGCAGCTTCTCGCGGTCGTAATCGGAGGTGGTGTCTTCCATCTGCTTGCGGATCTGAGCCACACGACCTGCGATGTTTTCGTGGCTGCCGGCGCCGTCGATGATGGTGGTGTTTTCCTTGCTGACCTGGACCTTCTTGGCGGTGCCCAGCTCGGCCAGGGTAGCCTTCTCCAGGCTCAGGCCGACGTCTTCGGAGATCACGGTGGCACCGGTCAGGATGGCGATGTCTTCCAGCATGGCCTTGCGGCGGTCGCCGAAGCCCGGAGCCTTGACGGCCGCGACCTTGACGATGCCGCGCATGGTGTTGACCACCAGGGTGGCCAGCGCTTCGCCTTCAACGTCCTCGGCGATGATCAGCAGCGAACGGCCGGCCTTGGCGACGCCTTCCAGCACCGGCAGCATTTCGCGGATGTTGGAGATCTTCTTTTCGTACAACAGGATGAACGGGTTTTCGAGTTCCGCGCTCATGCTCTGCTGGTTGTTGATGAAGTAGGGCGACAGGTAGCCGCGATCGAACTGCATGCCTTCGACGATGTCGAGCTGATTTTCCAGGCCCGAGCCGTCTTCGACGGTGATCACGCCTTCCTTGCCGACCTTGTCCATCGCTTCGGCAATGATCTTGCCGATGGACTCGTCGGAGTTGGCGGAAATGGTACCGACCTGGGCGATCGCATTGCTGTCGGCGCAGGGCACGGACATCTCGTGGACGGCTTCGACGGCGGCGGTTACCGCCTTGTCGATGCCGCGCTTGAGGTCCATCGGGTTCATGCCGGCGGCGACGGCCTTCAGGCCTTCGTTCAGGATGGACTGAGCCAGCACGGTGGCGGTGGTGGTACCGTCGCCGGCCACGTCGGAAGTCTGCGAAGCGACTTCCTTCACCATCTGGGCGCCCATGTTTTCGAATTTGTCCTTCAGCTCGATTTCCTTAGCCACGGATACGCCGTCCTTGGTCACGGTGGGAGCGCCGAAGCTCTTTTCCAGCACCACGTTGCGGCCTTTCGGACCCAGGGTGACTTTCACCGCGGTGGCCAGGATGTTGACGCCGCGGACCATGCGGGCACGTGCGTCGTCGCCGAATTTGACTTCTTTAGCTGCCATTTTTGTTACCTATATGAATCTGGAATGAACTGGGGGTAGTAGGCCGATCAGCCTTCGATCACGCCGATGATGTCTTCTTCGCGCAATACGACGATTTCCTCGCCTTCGAGCTTCAGCTCGGTGCCGGCATACTTGCCGAACAACACCTTGTCGCCGACCTTGACCTGTAGCGGACGTACCTGGCCGTTGTCCAGCGCCTTGCCGGTGCCGGCCGCGATGATTTCACCGCGCGTGGGCTTTTCGGTGGCGGAATCGGGAATGACGATGCCACCTGCGGTGGTGCGCTCCTCTTCCAGGCGCTTCACGATCACGCGGTCATGTAACGGACGAATAGCCATCGATTTCTCCTGTATTGTTTTAATCGGGACGTTTGCGTCGAGACCCCGAACCATCGGTATTATTAGCACTCGACGCGAGCGAGTGCTAATAATACCCGGCAAGGCAGGCTTGTCAAGCAAGGCTCCGCCCGAATTGCGCGCCATCGAGTCGCTGGCTATCATCCTCCGGCTTCGATCTAGCCATGACTCAAGGAACTCAGACCTCATGAAACGACTCACGCCCCATCTGCTTCCCGTCCTCGCGTCGCTACTGTTGAGCGCCTGCGCGGCATCCACGCCCAAGACGACCGCTCCGGCCGCCGACGCGGCAGCGGCTGCCGAGAGCAAACCGGCCAACGACTACCCGACCCTGACCCGGGTGGAATTCGTGTTGGAATGCGCGCAAGAACAACCGGGCGGTTTGCAGAACCGGGACAACATCTATCACTGCGCCTGCGCGGCGGACCAGGTGGCGGAAAAGCTGGGGCATGAGGACTATGCCCAGGCCCAGACCTTCACGTACAACTTCGGCGCGGCGGGTGAGCGCGCGGCGGAATTCCGCGATCCGCCACAATCGGCCAAGCTGCGCAATGCCCTGAAGGAGGCCAAGGCTCAGGCCGCCTCGGCTTGCTTCCTGAAGCCGGTGGGTAAGAAATAAAACCAAGGGCGGCCCACCGGCCGCCTTCGTTCAGTCACGCGAGCACCCGAGGAGTAGGCTCATGCCGGAATTCAGCCTGTTGGCCGCCACCCGCGCCATCGAAAGCGCCATGCCTTTCGTACTCTACCGCCTGATCACCTTGTTGGGTGGCGCCTTGGCACTCCTGTTCGGCGCGCTGGGCGGAGCCGGCACGTTCATCGCTTTCGCCTCGTTCAGCAAAAACCCGGCGGCCTTCGCCAATGTCGGTGCGGTGCTTGGATTCGCGGGCGCGGCCTTGCTGTTGCACAAACTGCGGGCCGAACTGCTGTTCAAGGTAGAGGCGGGTCATCTGACCCTGATGGCGGAGCAACTGAGGGGTGCCAACCTGCCGGCCGGTTGGGCGCAGGTCGATCAGGCCAAACGGGCGGCTGCCGACCGTTTCGAGAAGGGCGCGGTGTTTTACCCCTTGAAAGACACCTTGGCCACTGCGCTAAGCGCGCTTCCCGCGCACTACTCGGGCTTCGTCTACCGCTTGCAGGCGAATCCGGCCGGCAAGCCCTTGGCCTGGATCACGGGACGCATCGTCCTAGCCGACGCCCTGGCCATCCTGGCCGCTCATTGCGCCGACAACGCCAGCAACAACCCCTGGATATCCGCTCGCGGCGGCGTGTTGCGTTTGGCCCGGCAATTCGACCGCCTGCTGCGTCAACGCCTGCAGTGTCTGGTGTTCGAATTGCTGGGATTCATCTCGCTGTACGCGCTGCTGCTGTATCCGATCGACTGGGCGGTTTCCGACCTGCCGGTGCAGATCGGCTATTGGCGCCATGTGTTTGCCCTGGTGTTCGCGTATAGCCTGACGGCGACCTTCTTCCAGCCCATCGCCACCATGGCCATGGCGCCGGCTTACGCACAGGGCAAGGAGGCCGAACCGGTGCCGACCAGCGCCGAACGGGCCGCGCTGGCGGAGCAATCCGACGCCATCCGCCGCATCCTGGCCGAAGCCGAGCGCTGAGCGTCAGGGGAGCCGGGGTTCAGCCCCGGCCATACATTCCTATCATCTGGCGCAGGCGAGAAATTTTATCGTCGGTCACCTGCTCCCAATGGAAACGCCAGCGCCAGTTGCCGTTGCCTACCGTACCGGGCGTATTCATACGATGTTCGCGCCCCAGTTCCAGCACGTCCTGCATGGGCAGCAAAGCCAAGCGCGCCACCGACGCCAGCGCGGCTTGCATCAACGCCAGCGGCATGCGTATTTCGGGCCGTCCCAGGTATTCGTAGACGTAGCGCTGCTGATCGGGGCTCAAGCCCTCGTACCAGGAGAGCGTAGTGTCATTGTCGTGAGTGCCGGTGTACACGACGTTGTTTTCCGCGTGGTTGTGCGGAAGGTAGGGATTGCCCGGACCGCCGTCGAAAGCGAACTGCAGGATCAGCATGCCGGGTATGGCGAAACGGTTGCGCAGCGCTTCCACTTCGTGGGTGATGATGCCCAGATTCTCTGCAACCAGAGGCAGGCCCTTGCCCGGGAAAGCCCTGAACAAGGACTTCAGCAACTCCTTGCCGGGCGCCTTGACCCAGCGGCCGTGCATGGCGGTTTCCTGATCGGCGGCGATTTCCCAATAGGCCTCGAAGCCGCGGAAATGGTCGATGCGTACCCAGTCGTACAACTCCAACTGGCTATGCATGCGCTCCGTCCACCAGCTAAAACCATCGGCCTGCATGCGGGCCCAGTTGTAATGAGGATTGCCCCAGCGCTGCCCGGTGGCGGAGAAATAGTCGGGCGGCACACCTGCGACCACGCGCGCATGGCCGTTCTCGTCGAGATCGAAGTCTTCCTTGCGGGCCCACACGTCGGCGCTGTCGCTGGCGACAAAGATGGGCATGTCGCCGAACAGGATCACGCCGCGTCCCCTCGCATGATCGCGCAACTCTTTCCATTGGGTGAAAAACACGAACTGCTCGAACTTGCTGCGCGCGATGGACTCCGCCAGGCGCACGCGGGCGGCCTCCAGCGCGGCCGACTGGCGATCGCGCAACGGCGCGGGCCATTGTTGCCATGACTGGTGCGCGAACTCCTCGCGCAAGGCCGTGTAGAGGGAAAAATCCTCCAGCCACCCGGCATGCTCGCGGATGAATTCGCCGTAAGCCGGCCAATACGGGTCTTCGACATGGCGTTTGAAGCCCTTGAAAGCCTCATGCAAGCGGGCATAGCGGTAACTTTCCGGCGTCTCGTCCTCCGCCGGCCCGCTCAGTTCGGGCAGCCACCCTCGATCGACCAGCCATTCCAGATTGATCAGCAGCGGACTGCCCGCGTGGGCCGACATGCATTGATAAGGCGAGCCGTCCTCGTGCGTGGGCCCCACCGGCAGTGTCTGCCAGACGGTCACCCCGGCATCGGCCAGCAGGTCCACGAAGGCATGGGCGTCGTGGCCCAGATCACCGTTTCCGATTCCACCGGGCAGGGAAGTAATGTGCAGCAGGACGCCCGCGCGCCTTTGGTCAAGTATGCTCTGCGCTCGTGTCACGTCGGTGTGTCGATTTGCTTGGGAGTGGGAGCCGGGGATGGCTGGGCCACCCCCGATGGAGGATCGGTCTCTGCGGGACGAGCCGAGCGGCTCGCATCGTCGGCGGTTACGCGGATCAACGCGCGTAATGCACGCGCTGGCCCAGCTGATCCGGTGTCACCAACACCACGCCCGACGGGCTGACGTGGAAACGCTCGCGGTCTTCTTCCGGATTCTCGCCGATCACGGTGTTGGGCGGAATCTTGCAGCCTTTGTCGATCACCGCCTTGGTGATGCGGCAATGGCGACCGATATTGACCTCGGGCAGGATCACCGAATCGCTCACCTTGGAATACGAGTTGACCCGGACGTTGGAGAACAGCAGGGAATGACGCACCTCGGCGCCGGAAATGACGCAACCGCCCGAAACCATGGAGTCCACCGCCAAGCCGCGGCGGTCGTCGTCGTCGAACACGAACTTGGCCGGCGGCGTGTGGGCCTGGTAGGTCCAGATCGGCCACTCGGTATCGTACAGGTTGAGCTCGGGGTTGACCCCGATCAGCTCCATGTTGGCCGCCCAATAGGCGTCCACCGTGCCCACGTCGCGCCAGTAGGCCTGCACGCCGCTCTGCACATCGCGGAAGGGATAGGCGAAAACCCGGTATTTCTTGATCACATCGGGGATGATGTCCTTGCCGAAATCGTGGCTGGAGCCGGGTGTATCGGCATCCTTGATGAGCTGTTCGAACAGGAAGCCGGTATTGAAGATGTAGATGCCCATGGAGGCCAAGGCATGATCGGGACGATCGGGCATGGCGGGCGGATGATCGGGCTTCTCTTCGAAGGCCCGCACGCGCTTCTCGTCGTCGATGTGCATGACGCCGAAGGCCTTGGCTTCCTCCAGGGGGACTTCCATGCAGCCTATGGTCAGGTCAGCCTGGTTTTCCACGTGGTAAGCCAGCATCAAGCCGTAGTCCATCTTATAGATATGGTCGCCGGCCAAAATCAGGATGTATTCGGGATCGCGCTGGCGGAAGATGTCCAGGTTCTGGTAGACCGCATCGGCCGTACCGGCATACCAGCTTTCCTGCAGGCGCTGCTGGGCGGGCAGGATGTCGACGAACTCGCCCAACTCGCCGCGCAGAAAACTCCAGCCTTGCTGGATGTGGCGGATCAGCGAGTCGGCCTTGTACTGGGTCAGCACGCCGATCTGGCGTATGCCCGAATTCAGGCAGTTGGAAAGGGGAAAATCGACGATGCGGAACTTGCCGCCGAAAGGCACCGCCGGCTTGGCCCGCCATTCCGTCAACTTATGCAGTCGGCTACCTCGCCCACCCGCCAAGATCAATGCCAATGTGTGCCGAGTGAGCCGGCTGACAAAACGGGACGAGTGCATGGACTCTGGCATAGCAAACTCCTTCGGGTGCAGGACAGACAAGCGGGAGGCTGTTTGCTACCATGCCCCTCGATTCCCGGGCATTCTAACCTTAGAGGTTGAACAAAGTGAACCTGAACGACACTCAGCGTGTGGCCACCGAAAATCAGGACATCGGCGGGTTGGATCCCGAACTGAAACGTATCGTACTAGCGCGCCATCACGACCCGTTCGCCGTGCTGGGCAAACACCGCGGCCACGGCGGCAACGTCGTCCGGACCATCCTGCCGCAGGCCGAAACTGCCCGGGTCGGCGAACAGGGACCGGAACTGCATCGCATCCCCGGTACCGACCTGTTCGAAGGCAACCTGGGCCACAACGACACCCTGCCCCAGCACTACCGCCTGCACTGGGTGGGCAAGGACGGCGAGGAACGGAGTCACATCGACCCCTACACCTTCCCGCCGCAGATCGGCGACTTCGACATCCACCTGTTCGGCGAAGGCAAGCACTGGCACATCTACCGCGTGCTCGGCGCGCACCCGCACACGGTCGACGGAATTAAAGGGACACTGTTCGCCACCTGGGCACCCAATGCCGAACGCGTCAGCGTGGTCGGCGAATTCAATGGCTGGGATGGCCGCGCCCACGCCATGCGCGTACGCGGAGGCAGCGGAGTATGGGAGCTGTTCATTCCTGAACTGCCGGCCGGCACCTTGTACAAATTCGAGATCCGCAACCGTCAAAACGGCACCATACACCTGAAGACCGACCCCTACGGCCAGCGTTTCGAAGTGCGCCCCAACAACGCCTCGATCATCGAACCGGCAACGGCCTACGCCTGGCGCGATCAAGCCTGGCTGGACGAGCGCAAGACCCGCGACTGGCTGCACACGCCCTTGTCCATTTACGAAGTGCATCCGGGATCCTGGCGCCTGGACGACGACGGCGGATTCCTGACTTATCGCGAGCTGGCCCAGCAATTGGTCGAATACGTCAAGGATCTGGGGTTCACCCACATCGAACTGCTACCCATCACCGAACACCCGTTCGACGGCTCCTGGGGTTATCAAACCACCGGTTATTTCGCTCCGACCAGCCGCTTCGGCACGCCGGACGATTTCCGCTACTTCGTCGACTACTGTCACAAAAACGGCATCGGCGTGATTCTCGACTGGGTTCCCGCACACTTTCCCAAGGACGCGCATGGACTGGCCTGGTTCGACGGCACTCCGCTGTACGAGCACGAGGACCCGCGCCTCGGCGAACACCGCGACTGGGGCACCCTGATCTACAACTTCGGCCGCAACGAGGTGAAGAACTTCCTCATCGCCAGCGCGATGTTCTGGCTGGAGGAGTTCCACATCGACGGCCTGCGCGTGGACGCCGTGGCGTCCATGCTGTATCTGGATTATTCGCGCGAAGCGGGAGACTGGATCCCCAACAAATACGGCGGCAACGAGAATCTCGAGGCCATCGCCTTCCTGCGCGAACTCAACACCGTCACCCATCAGCAGCATCCCGGCACCCTGGTGATGGCCGAGGAATCCACCGCCTGGCCGCAGGTCACCCGTCCCACCTGGACCGGCGGCCTGGGCTTCTCGATGAAATGGAACATGGGCTGGATGCACGACACCCTCGTCTACTTCAGCAAGGATCCCATCCACCGCCACTACCATCACGATCAGATCACCTTCGGCCTGCTCTACGCCTTCACGGAAAACTTCATCCTGCCCTTCTCCCACGACGAGGTCGTGCACGGCAAGGGATCCATGCTGTCGAAAATGCCAGGCGACGAATGGCGGCGCTTCGCCAATCTGAGGCTGCTCTACACCCTCATGTACACCTATCCCGGCAAGAAGCTGCTGTTCATGGGCTGCGAATTCGGCCAGGGAACGGAATGGAACGCCGCCCGTGCGCTGGACTGGTACGTGGTGGATTACCCCTACCACCGCGGCGTGCAGAAACTGGTCGCCGACCTCAACCGCCTGTACCGCGAAACCGAAGCCCTGCACGACCTGGACTTCGAACCCAAGGGCTTCGAGTGGATCGATTGCCACGACGCGCCGCAATCGGTATTGAGCTATATCCGCCGCAGCGGCGACGAATTCGTCGTCGCCGCATTCAATTTCACGCCCGTCCCGCGCCCCAATTACCGCATCGGCGTACCCGAAGAAGGTTTGTACGAGGAAATCTTCAACTCGGACTCGGAATACTACGGCGGCAGCAACATGGGCAACGTCGAGCTGCAATCGGATCCCAAGGAATGGATGGGACGCCCCCATTCCATCGTCATGACCCTGCCCCCGCTGGGCGGCGTCGTTTTGCGCCTCAAGGCGCTACCCACGCTAACGGACGAGCAGGAACCCGACATCGAAGAAGAATGACCAAGATCCTCTTCGTCACCAGCGAAGCCTACCCGCTCATGAAAACCGGCGGGTTGGCCGATGTGTCCGGCAGTCTGCCCATCGCGCTCAAGGCGCTCGGGCATGACGTGCGCATCCTCATGCCGGCCTACGCCGACACCCTGGCGAGCCTCGGGCCGCTGCACGCCCACCACGTCCCGCAAGCTCATAGCCAGCTCGACATCCTCGAAGGCCTGCTGCCCGGCTCGGACGTGCCGATCTGGCTGGTCGCCCATCCCGGCACCTTCGACCGCCCCGGCAACCCCTACCTGAGCCCCGAGGGCAAGTCCTGGACCGACAACGCCGAACGCTTCGCCCTGCTCTCGCGAGTGGCGGTGGAAGTGGCCATGAACCGGGTCGGCTTCCGCTGGAAGCCGGACATCGTCCATTGCAACGACTGGCAGACCGGCCTGGTTCCCGCCCTGCTGGGCGACGAGCCCAAGCGCCCGGCCACGGTGTTCACCATCCACAACCTGGCTTACCAGGGGAACTTCCCGCGCGCCATGTTCAGGCAACTAGGCCTGCCGGAGCGATTCTGGTCCCACCACGCGCTGGAATTCTACGACCAGCTTTCCTTCATCAAGGGCGGCCTGGTCTACGCGGACCGCATCAGCACCGTCAGTCCCACCTATGCGCGGGAGATCCAGGGCAAGGAATTCGGCTGCGGTCTGGAAGGACTGTTGGCCCAGCGCCAAGACCGGCTGCACGGCATCCTCAACGGCATCGACGAACAGGCTTGGGATCCCGCCCGCGACCCTTACCTGCCCCACCCGTTCGAAGCCAGCGACCTGAGCGGCAAGACACGGGTCAAATCCGCGCTGCAGAAGCGTTCCGGCCTCGCGCAGGATGCCAAGGTCGCGGTCATCGCCCTGGTGGGCCGGCTGGTGCAGCAGAAAGGCATAGACCTGGTCATCGACGTCCTGCCCCAGCTCCTGGAACTTCCGCTGCAGTTGGTGATCCTGGGCAGCGGCGAGCGCAAATACGAGCACGCGCTCGAGCAATGGACACGGCTTTATCCCGACCGCATCGCCCTGACCCTGGGCTACGATGAGGCCCTGGCCCATCTGATCGAGGCGGGCGCGGATCTGTTCCTCATGCCTTCACGGTTCGAACCCTGCGGACTCAACCAGATGTACAGCCAGCGTTACGGCGCCGCGCCCATCGTGCGCAGCGTGGGCGGTCTGGCCGACACGGTGGAGGATGCCAGCGCGGAAAACCTCGCCGCGGGCACCGCCAGCGGCATCGCCTTCGCCGAAGCCAAGCACGAGGCCCTGCTGCAAGCCGTATACCGGGCGCTCGAGCTGTTTCACGACAAGCCGGTCTGGGAACAGATACAACGCACGGGCATGAACAAGGACTTCTCCTGGCACAAGAGCGCCCGCCAATACGAGGCGGTCTACGCCCTGGCCGAACAGGACTGCCAGGCGCTCGGCCATTCCATGCTCGCCCGGGGGGCCCTCGCGTGAAGCGATACCCGGCCCGGCTCAGTGGACTCCTGCTGGTCCTGCTGATCGGTCCGGTGCCGGGAGTGAGCCATGCGCAAGAACGGGAGCTGGCGACGATAGAACTGCGCCACCGCCTGCCGGAGGAGATCGCCGCCATCGTCCAGCCCCTGCTGGAACCCGGCGATGCCGTCATACCCAGCCGCGCCGGCCTGATCGTCAAGGCCAGTCCGGGCAAATTGGCCGAAATCGGCGCCCTGATAGGCGAACTCGACCGCATCCAGCATCGGCTGATGATCACCGTCGCCCAAGGCATGGGCCTCACGCGCGAAGGGCTCAACGCACGCGCCAATGTCGCCATCCAGATCGACCCGCGTCGACCCGCCGACGTACAGATCGGCGGACGCGGCCATGTCTACCAGACCGAAACCCGCGAAACCGGAGAAAATACCCAGCGGGTTCAGGCCCTGGAAGGCCAGCCGGCCCACATCCAGTTCGGCGAGCAGATCCCCTTGCCCGGCGGCCAATATGCGAGCCCGGGCTATGGCGGCGTGATCCTCAACCAGGGCATCGAATACCGCGACGTGAGTACCGGCTTCGCCGTCACACCCCGCCTGACCGGCGACGGACGGGTCAACCTGGATATCGAACCCTGGTCCGACCGGCTCAGCCGGCGCGGCGGCGGCATCATCGAAAGCCAAAGCGCGCGGACCACCCTGCAGGCCAGGATCGGCGAATGGGTGGAATTGGGCGGCGAGATCGGCTCCGCCGAACGGTCCCAAAACGGCTTGCTGGGCCACGGCTATTCGACCCGCAGCGATACCCGCAAGATCTTCATCCGAGTGGACGACCTGGATGCGGGTCGCTAAAGACCCGGTCTGTGCGGAACGGCCGGCGTGAACCGCGCGACCGCCCACGCTCGCATGTCCCATTCCGATTCGGCCCACCACGCCCCTACTCCCTTTCTTCCTGCCCGGGGACTCGCCAATCCGCATTTGCAGACCCTGGCATCGTCCTTGTTCCGTCATCCGCCCCGCCTGAACCGGCGACGGGACCGTCTGGAAACGCCAGACGGCGATTTCGTCGACCTGGACTGGGCCGGCCATCCCGAGCGGGGCGTGATTCTGCTCCTGCATGGGCTCACCGGCAGTTCGAACTCGGTTTATATCCGCAGCCTGCAGCAGGCGCTCATCCGCCGGGGCTATTCGAGCGTCGCGCTGAACTTTCGCGGCTGCGGCGGAACGCCCAACCGGCTGGCGCGCTGTTATCACTCGGGCGACACGGACGATGTGCACCATTTGTATGAGCAGGTCAGAGTCAGGCATCCCGGCCTCCCGATCGGCGCGGTGGGATTTTCCCTGGGCGGCAATGTCCTGCTGAAATGGTTGGGCGAACGCCAGCCGGACTTGCGGGCCGCCGTCGCCGTTTCCGTGCCCTTCCTCCTGAACCGCTGCGCGGACCGCATGGATACGGGGTTTTCGAGGCTATATCGCGATCGCCTGCTGACCGAACTGCGCGACTATCTGGCGGCCAAGCTGCATTATCTCGAACGGAGCGGAAACCGCGAGGAAGCGCGCAAGCTCAGGGCGCTCGGCGACCTGTCGGACGCCCGCTCGTTCTGGGAGTTCGACGGCCGCGTCATCGCACCCCTGTACGGTTTCCGGGATGCCGCCGACTATTATGCCCGCTGCAGCAGCCGGCCCTTTATCCGCCATATTCGCACCGCCACGCTGGTGCTCCATGCCGAGGACGATCCTTTCGTGCCCGCCGATGCCATCCCGAACGCCGACGAATGCGCCCGCTCGGTTCAGCTGGAAATCAGCCGGCACGGCGGCCACGTGGGCTTCATGGGCCGGCGCGGCGGACTCATGCCCCACTACTGGCTGGACGCGCGCATCGTCCACTTCCTGGATCAACACCTCCCTGCCAGCGCTGAGCGCGACCGCTAGCGCCGCGTCCCGGAAAACAGAGTCCGCCACAGCCAGCACGGTGGTGAACAGGTTGAGCACGATGGCCGCGAACCAATGGAAATCATGGCGCCATTCCGGCCGGTCGATTTCCCCGATGAAAAACCGAAAACAAGCTTCTCCAGCTTCATGCGTTTCCCCTATTAGAAACGGGGGTTCCTCTTTTCCGCCCTGGTTCGCTGCGGCTTACGGCGGCCGGAGGCAGCCTCCGTTCCCTAATTGTGGCCAGCCCAACGGGATTATGTCAGGATGGTCGACGTCCCCCAGCGGGGCTATTGCAAACTGTCCACTCGTATTTCCGGCTGTTATGAAACAACAATAAACAATCCATCCTCAGGAGGAACTCGCCATGCGAAGTGTCATCATCAAGCTCATCGAAAGCCTAGGTAAGTTCGGACTCGACAAACTGGAACGCGCGCTCATTTTCGGCGCGATACTGGTCACCCTGCTGGCGTTCGTCACCGGCAGCATACAGCTCAACCTGAGCTGGGCCTCCTTCTTCTTCCGCTGGCTGCATGTCATTTCCGGCGTGATGTGGATAGGCCTGCTGTGGTACTTCAATTTCGTGCAGATTCCCTCCATGCCCAAGATACCCGACGAGCAGAAACCGGCCATTGGCAAGGTCATCGCGCCGACCGCGCTGTTCTGGTTCCGCTGGGCGGCCCTGTCCACCCTGGTCACCGGCTTGATCGTCGCCACCTTGCAGGGTTACGTCGTCCAGGCCTTGTTGCTGGGCCTGCTGAAAGGCGGCTCGACCACCTACATCGGCGTCGGCATGTGGCTGGGTTTGATCATGGCCTACAACGTGTGGATGATCATCTGGCCCAACCAGAAAAAGGCCTTGGGCCTGGTGGAAGCCACCGACGACGAGAAAAAAGCCGCGGCGCGCATCGCCATGCTCACCAGCCGTTTCAACACCGCGTTATCCATCCCCATGCTTTATTTCATGGTGGCGGCGCAAAACGCCGGCTGATGTCCGCATTATGAGCACGGAGGAGCGGCTCCGCTCCTCCTACCACCCGATCCGGGCGGCCTGCTCGCATTCCGCAAGCCTCTCGCGTGACGAATTTCCGCGCGATCGGCAACACAGGAGAAATTCGATCATGAGGCCATACACTCGCTACATCACGGCAGGGCTGGTCCTCGCCGTCAACCTGGCCTGGGCCGACAGCGCAAACAAACCTGCGAAAACCGAGGTCGGGCCGTTCGGCCGCCTGATACCGGGGACAGCCGCGGGCACGGCTGCCGAACCGGTCCTCGCAGACAACCTGGGTAATCTTCACTATCCGGTCACGACTTCCGTGGCCCTGGCGCAGCGATATTTCGACCAGGGACTGCGCCTGGCCTATGCCTTCAACCATGCCGAAGCCTTGCTGGCGTTCCGCAAGGCGCAATCGCTGGACCCGGATTGCGCCCTGGCTTACTGGGGCGCGGCACTGGTGCAGGGCCCCAACATCAACGCCCCCATGGACTCCGCCTCCATCGCCCCGGCGTCGGAGGCGATCAACAAGGCGCAAGCGCTTGCCGACAAGGCGAGCGCCAAGGAACGGGCGTTGATTCAGGCCCTGGCGGCCCGCTACGGACACGGCGAGCGCCCTGCCCTGGACCAGGCCTATGCCGATGCGATGCGCCAGGTCGCGGCGGATTATCCCGACGACGATGAAATCGCGGTTCTGTATGCCGAAGCGCTGATGGACCTGCAACCCTGGGACTATTGGGAAGCGGGCGGTTCCCAGGCCAAGGGCCGTACGGCCGAGATCATCGGATTGCTGGAGAAGGTGTTGGCGCGGTCGCCGGACCACCCGGGCGCGATCCACTACTACATCCACCTCACCGAAGCCTCCAGCGATCCGCAGAAAGCCCTGCCCTACGCGCGGCGCCTGGGCAAGCTGATGCCCGGGGCCGGACACCTGGTGCACATGCCGTTTCACACTTTTTTCCGTGCCGGCCTGTACCGGGAAGCGCTGGAAGCGAACAAGCAGGCGGTCCTCGCGGATGAAGCCTATATCGCCCGTTCCAATCCGACAGGCATTTATCCGCTGGCTTATTATCCTCACAACGTGCACTCGCTCATGGTATCCGCGCAGATGGCCGGCGACGGCGCCACCGCCATCGCCGCCGCCCACAAGCTCGAACGCATCGTGTCCGACGCGGCGGCCCGGAACATCGCCTGGGTCCAGCCGATCAAGACCGCGCCCTATTTCGCCCACGCCCAATTCAGCGACGCGCAAACCCTGCTGGGCCTCGCCGATCCCGGCGCCGAATTCCCCTACGTGCGGGCAATCTGGCATTACGCGCGCGGCGTGGGCCGGGTTCTCGACGGCGATGCGCGCGCGGCCCAGTCCGAAGCCCAAGCGATCGCCGACCTGGCGCGGCAGAACGAATTTGCCGACTTGACTGCCGGCGGGATACCGGCCAAGGACATATTGCAGCTCGCCCAGCATGTGCTGAACGGACGCATCGCGCAGGCTCGCAAGGATCTGCCGGGGGCCGTCCGGCAATTCGAGCGGGCCGTCGCCCTGGAGGACAAACTCCATTATTCCGAACCGCCTTACTGGTATTACCCGGTGAGGCAAAGCCTGGGCGCCCTATTTCTGCTCTCGGGCGACTTGACCCGGGCGGAAAAGGTACTCAAAACCGCCCTGGAAAACACGCCCAACAACGGCTGGGCGCTGTATGCGCTGACCAAGGTCTACGAACTGCGCGACGACCAGCCCCAGGCAGCCGCCACCCGGCAACGGCTGCAGCAGGCTTGGCTGGGAGACATGCGAACCCTGAATCTGGAACGCTTGTAGGGAAGGAGCGGCCGGCCGCACGAGCTGCGGCATATGGCGCACGCCGACGCGGGAAATGGCCGAAAGCGAGCAGGCCTCATGCGCTAAGGTCGTAGGCGAGCGGCTGTGGCAACGCCGGGAACGAGTATTGCTTGGTGCTGACCCAAGCAAGCCGCTCCGGCCAGACTCATGCCGACCCGAAGACATCATCTTTTCGATTTTCTGTTCCGCCGACATGGCAAGGAGTTGCTGGCGTTCGCCGGACAGCGTTCCGGGGTGGACTGCGCCGAGGACCTGGTGCAGGACGCCTACCTGCGCTTGCTGCAGCACCCCGAACCGGAATCCATCGACAACCTGCGCGCCTTTCTTTTTCAAACCACCTCGAACCTCACCGTCGACCACCACCGCCGGCAAGTCCTGAGGGCCCGCTACCGGCACGAGGTCGCACACCATGAGGACGAAGCGGACGAACTGGAGCAAGCGCCCGCGGCTGATCCCACGCCGGAAGTCTATTGGAGCCGGCAGGAAGACCTCGAACGCCTGAGCCGCATGTTGCAGGAATTGCCGGAAACCACCCGCTACGCCTTCGTACTCCGCCGCATCGAAGGCCTGTCGCACGGCGAAATCGCCGAGCGCCTGGGCATCTCCGTGCGCGGCTCCGAACGCCACGTCGCAACGGCGCTGCGCCATCTCCTCAAGCACAAAAACTTTGGCTAGCGGCCTGGACCGGGGAAAATAAGCCTTCCGTCGGGTCGGCCGTCCATAGCCGAGATCGGCACGGGTTCGGCGATGCGGGCGCCGCCTGGCGGGACAGGTCCGCGAGTTCGTCTTATTCCATGAGGCCGTTCGTTCATCCGTCCAGAAGACAGTTGGCAGCATGACAGTTTCCCCCCACTCCCCCATTTCCGACGAGCTTAGAGACGAAGCTATCGAATGGGCCATACGCGCCTCGAACGACGGTTCGGATCAGGACCGGCGCGCGCTGGCGGCGTGGTTGGCGCAAGACCCCGCACATCGCGCCGCCTATGCCGAAATTTCGGCGCGCCTGGACTGGCTGGACAGCTTCCGCGACGCCGACCTGGCTGTCCGCCGGGAGGCTCTGCGCCATCGTCCACCGGCCCGCCGCGACCGGGCCCAGCGTTACGCCGGGCTGGCTATGGCGGCCACCGTAATGCTCGTGGCAGGACTGACGGCTTTTTCCCCCGACGGCTGGTATGGTACTCACGACCGCTATACGGTCCCGCGCGGCGGACATCAAGCCATCCGTCTGGCCGATGGTTCCCGCCTCGAACTCAACACCGACAGCGAAGTAGAGGTACGCCTCAACCGCCGGGAGCGCTCCGTCACGCTTCAACGCGGCGAGGCTTACTTTCATGTCGCACACGACGCCTCCCGGCCATTCACGGTAACCGCAGGCAAGGGCCACACCGTGGACATAGGCACCGCATTCGACGTCCACCTGCGGCCCGACCGCGTGGTGGTGGCCGTGCAGGAGGGACGCGTAAGGGTCGACGCCCAGCAGAGCCGCGAACTGGGTGCCGCCCAAGCGCTGGCCTACGACCCGGCCGGCGAGTTCGTGGCGGTCGGACCGGGCGAGTCGGTGGCGAGCCTCACCGCCTGGCGGCAGGGCAAACTCATTTTCGACAACCGCCGACTCGATGAGGTCCTGGCCGAAATCGGCCGCTATCACGACATCCGCCTGCGACTGGCCGACCCCGCCTTGGGCAAGTCCAAGGTCAGCGGCACCTTCTTCATCGACCGCCTCGATACCTCGCTGGGTATCATCGCCGACAGCCTGGGTGTCCCCCTCACCCGCACGCAGGCCGGAGAGGTCGTGCTGGGGACACCTTAGGGTCGGCAGATCGCCCGACGGCGCTCATAAGCTCGTGGCGGCTTTTGCAGGCTCGTTCGTTTCTATGCATGAGTGACAACAAAATGGAGACGACTCATGAAGTTTGCGACGAAGCCCTGGGTGGCGGCGGTATTGGCGGTTAAGGTTGGCGCGGCCATCGGCGCGGATGCGGAACACCGTTTCGATATCCCGCCCCAGCCTCTGCACTCGGCCTTGCAGAAACTGGCCGAACAGGCCTCGGTCGCGGTGTTTTTTGCCGAAAACCAGGTCGCCGACAAGCGCGGCCCCGCAGTGAAGGGCAGCTACACCACACGGGACGCCCTGATCAAACTGCTGGGCGGCAGCGGCCTGGAGTTCTCGGTCGCCGACGACGGATCAGTGGCGGTGAAGCCCGCGCCGCAACGCATCAACCAATCGGATCCCACCGCACTGCCCAAGGTAAAGGTGACCGGCAAGGCCGCCTACGATGCCACCGATCCCTACAACCCGGAGTACCACCAGCCCAACGCTTCCACCGCCACCAAGACCGATACGCCGATCATGGAGACGCCGTTTTCCGTGAAAGTCGTCCCGCAGCAAGTGCTCAAGGACCAGCAGATCGTCCGCCTGGATAACGCCTTGCAGAACGTGGCCGGCGTGCAGGCCCAGCCCACCAATGGCCAAACCAGCGATTCGTTCATCATCCGCGGCTTCCAGAACGACACCCTCTACCGCAACGGCTTCCTGCTGCCGTCCGCCTTGGGCGGCGGCACATCCAAGCGCGAGACCGCCAACCTGGAGCGCATCGAAGTGCTGAAAGGCCCGGCCTCCATCATGTACGGGCGCACTGAGCCCGGCGGCATCATCAATCTGGTGACCAAGAGGCCCTTGGCGACGCCGTATTATTCCTTGCAGCAGCAATTCGGCTCCTATGACTTCTACCGCACCACGGCCGATGCGACAGGTCCGATCACCCATGACGACAGCCTGCTGTACCGTATCAACCTCGCCTATGAAAACTCGGATTCGTTCCGCGATTTCCAAAAGGCGGATCGTGTCTTCGTGGCTCCCAGTCTGACCTGGAACGTCACGCCGCAGACGCAGGCCAATCTGGATATCGAGTTTCAGCATTTCGACGAAACCGGCGATTCAGGCATTCCGCCGATAGGCAACCGGCCCGCCCCGGTACCGCGCAGCCGGGAGGTCGGCGAGAAACTCAATAACAGCAATATCGGCGACCGGGTTTTCGTGGGCTTCGATTGGTCCCATCGATTCAATGACGACTGGAAGATTAGCCACCGCTTCGGCGCCGAGTATTGGGACTTCAAAACCCTATATACCTTCTTCTACACCCCCGCCGACACCGACGGCATATTGACCAGTCGCGGCTTCAATAATGGCGACACCCAGCAGCAGGAGTATTACACCACCTTGAATTTGGCGGGAAAGTTCAACACCGCATTCATCAAGCATAACGTCCTGTTCGGATTCGATTACTTTACGACGAACAACCAGGGGCAGAGTAATTGCTGCTACAGCCCATCGCCGGATGGATTCAATCTATTTAATCCGACCTATCTGACGGCTAAACCTTATCTTCCTCTATCTCCCTCCCTGGACATTACCCAGGACTGGTACGGCCTGTATTTCCAGGATCAAGTGACATTGCCTTACGACGTATACGCCAACTTCGGCATCCGGTACGACAACGCCACCGGCCGGGACAACCGGACCCGCACGACCACGACCTCGGATGATTATGTGAGCCCGCGCGGCGGTTTGTTGTGGAAGCCCGTGCAATGGTTGTCCCTCTACGGGAGTTACAGCGAAAACTTCGGCGTATCCAACAGCTTATGGAACTCTCCGAGGCAAAAGCCGCTCCCGCCGCAGACCGCGCAGCAGTGGGAGCTGGGCGCCAAGAGCGAATTCCTGGATGGGCGCCTGTCGGCGACCTACGCGTATTTCGATTTGACCAAGCAAAACATGGGCGTCTCCGACTGGAGTTGCGCGCCTTTCCCTTGCCAGCGCTCCATCGGCGAGCAGCAGAGCCGGGGGCATGAACTGGAGGTGGCCGGCGAGGTATTGCCGGGCTGGAGAATTATCGGCGCCTATACCCATTTGGCGTATGCCAATATCAACAAGGACGGCTTTGACGGACGATCGGACAATACCGGACATCGGATGTTTATGACACCGCGAAACTTCGGCAGCTTATGGAATACTTATGAGTTCCAGAATGGCGACCTGCAAGGCTTGAAACTCGGTGGCGGCCTGGTGGCCACCAGTCAGAGCCAGGGCTCCAATACCAACGATTTCCAGATTCCCGGGCATGCCGAAATCAATTTATTGGCGAGTTATGGCATGAATGTGGCGGGAACCAGAGTGACCGCGCAACTCAATGTCAACAACCTGCTCGATAAAACCTATTATCTGGGCACCAATACCGGTTATATGATCGGCGTGGGAGCACCGAGGACATTCCTGGGTTCCCTGCGCGTGGAATACTGAGGATCGTGCCCGCATCGCGGATCGGCCATCCGCATTCGCCGCGACGTCCGGGTGCGGCAGTTCCCGCACCCCGCTAGCAGCGCGGTGCCGGCGCGGCCATCGGCCGCCTCACTCCTCGCGCGCCCGCAAACGCTCCCGGTTGAGCGCCAGCCATTGCAGGCCGATGATGGGGATGGCGGATTCGATGCGGCCGGCGTCGAGCAGGCGCATGGCCTCGTCGAAACCGACCACCCGCACGAGGATGTCTTCGTGCTCTTCGTCCAGGCCGTGCACCCCCCCCAGGCCCTCACTGTCGACGATGCCGCAGTAGAGGGTGATCTTTTCCGAGCAGCCGCCCGGGGTAGTGAAGAACTCCGAGATACGGATTAACTCCTTGAGTTCACAGCCGGCCTCTTCCAGGGTTTCGCGGTGCGCCACCTGATCCGCGTGCTCGCCTTCCTCGATGGCGCCGGCGACGATTTCCAGCAGCCACGGATCGTCGGCGTTGGCTTTCATGGCACCCACCCGGATCTGCTCGATCAGCACCACGGCGTCACGCACCGGATCGTAGGGTACCACCGCCACGCAGGAACTGCGGTGGAACAATTCGCGCGTGACGGTCTCGCTCCAGCCTCCGGCATACAGCGTGTGGCGGAACTTCATGCGCCGCAGGCTGAAGAAGCCCTGGTAGAGGGAGACGTCCTCCACCAGTTCATAGGACTTCGCCGTGTCCATGTTCCCCTCAGCGCAAGGGCGCGTTCATGCCGGCCGCGCCCAAAACCGCCTCGCCGAAACTGGTGCCCAGCCGGTGGGACAGGCGCTCCAGCAAGCCTTCACGCGAGGTGAAATTGACGATCTCCTCGGCCCCGATGACATCTTTCGCGATGGAGCGCAACTCGCCGACTTCGTCGACCAGACCCAGTTTGATGGCTTCCTCGCCGGACCAGACCAGACCGGAGAACAAGTCGGGATGGTCCTTGAGCCGTTCGCCCCGACCCTGCTTGACCGCGTCGATGAACTGTTTGTGCACGCCGGCGATGACGCCCTGGATGTGCTGCTTTTCTTCTTCGTTCTGCGGCGAGAAAGGATCGAGCAAGGCCTTGTGCTCGCCGGCCGTCAACAGGCGACGCTCGACGCCCAGCTTGCCCATGGCTTCGACGAAGCCGAAGCCGTTCATGATGACGCCGATGGAGCCGACCAGGCTGGCCGGGTTGACATAGATGCGCTCGGCCGCGGAGGCGATGTAATAGCAACCTGACGCGCACAGGTCGGACACCACGGCGTAAATCTTGAGATTGGGCTTTTCCTTCTTGAGCCGGCGAATCTCGTCGTATACGTAGGCGGATTGCACCGGGCTGCCGCCGGGGCTGTTCAGGCGCAACACGATGCCCTTGGTGCCGTCGTCTTCCGCCGCCGCGCGCAAACTGTCGATGATGTTGTCGGCATTGGTCTGGCTGCCGTCGGCGATCTGGCCCACCACGTCCACCACCGAAGTGTGGCCCTTGGCGTCCGCATGCGGGCCGATCTTGAACGGCTTGGCGACCAGCCACAGCGCCACCCCCAGATAGATCAGCAAAAACAGCTTGAACGCGATGCCCCAGCGCCGCGCCCGCCGCTGTTCGATCACGGCCGCCAGTACCGCCTTTTCCAACACCTTGCGCTCCCACTCTACTTCCGGAAATTGATCCATGTGATCCTCAACTCTGCGTATAGTCTTCCAATTTCAAACCAACATCGCGCCCAGCTCCACCGTATGCTCCAGGCATAACAGGGGCTCCAGGGCCAATAACTCATCCCGGCTGTTCGCCCCGCAGGCGACGCCGATCGACTCCGCCCCGGCATTGCGCGCCATGCGCAAATCGTGCACGGAGTCGCCTATCATCAGCGTACGCTCGGCCGATACGGCCAGCTCGTCCATCAGTTGCAACAACATGTCCGGACGCGGCTTGGAGGCGGTTTCCTCCGCCGTGCGCCAGGCATCGAACAAGTGCGAGGTGTCGGTGATGTGCAAGGCGTGTTGCAGCGCATCGCGGCCTTTGCCCGTCGCCACCGCGAGCTTGTAACCGGCCTCGCGCAAACGCTCCAGCAAACCGGAAACGCCGGCGAACAAGCTGTCCGCCCCCATGGCCCGGCTCTCGTAATGACGGCGATAGACCTCGATCAAGCGTTCCACCCTGCTGGCCTCCACGCCGGGAAACAGGCCGTACATGGCCTCGGCGATGCTCAGGCCGATCACCGACTTGGCCGCGGACGGATCGGGGATGGGCAGCCCGTTTTCGCGAGCCGCCTGTTGCAGGCTAAGGACGATCCAATCGATGGAGTCGAACAGGGTGCCGTCCCAATCGAAGACCAATAAATCGAAGCGTTGTTTCATGCGGTCAGGGTATCGAGATAGTTTTGCAGCTCCGCCGCCAGCGGCGCCTTGATGGTGAAAGGCTGGCCGGTCCGCGGATGGATGAAGGAAAGTTCGGCCGCGTGCAGGAACAAACGCCTAAGCCCGCTGCGGCGAAACGCCTGGTTCGCGGCGTCTTCACCGTAGCGTTCGTCGCAGGCGATGGGATGTCCCATGGACTGGGCATGGACGCGTATCTGATGGGTGCGGCCAGTGTACAGACGCGCTTCCACCAGCGTGGCGGTCGCGTATTTGCGCAGGCGGCGGAATTCGGTCAAGGCCGGCTTGCCGTCGCGCGCCACCTTGACGATGCGTTCGCCGCTTTGCAGGACGTTCTTCTTCAGGGGAGCGTCGACCGACAATTGCTTGCGCGCCCAAACGCCGGCCAGCAAAGCGACATAAACCTTGCGCACGGCATGATCGTCCCGGAACAAGGCATGAAGCGCATTCAGGGCGCTGCGCTTCTTGGCGACCAGCAATAAGCCCGAGGTGTCGCGATCCAGCCGGTGCACCAGCTCCAGGAATTTCGCCCGCGGGCGCAGCGCGCGCAGACCTTCGATGACCCCGTAGCTCACGCCGCTGCCACCGTGCACGGCCATGCCGGCCGGCTTGTCGATCACCAGGAAATCATCGTCCTCGTACGCGATGGCCGACTCCAGCCGCCCGCGCAGCAGGCCGACCGGCGCCGACGTTTCCTCGCGCTGGGCGGTACGCACCGGTGGCACACGGACCACGTCGCCCTCCTCCAACTTGCGGGGCGCCTGGCAGCGCCCGCCGTTGATGCGCACCTCGCCGGTCCGCAGGATACGGTAGACATGGCTCTTGGGCACCCCCTTCAGGCGGGTGAACAGAAAGTTGTCCACGCGCTGACCGGCGCTTTCCGCATCGATCTCGATCAGGCGTGGCTTGTTGTCGGAAGGCTCGTTCATAGGCGGCAGTTTACCACCGCGCGGAGGGTCCCAGGACGAGCGAGGCGCGAACGACCGCATCAACTTCGGCGCATCACTCCATGGCTTGCCAGGTTTTGGCCAGATAGCCCGCCAGCACCCAGCAGGTGCGCTCGGGCGTAGCGCCCCAGGCAAGCAGGCCGTCTTCGTGGCCCAGCATGGCGACGATGCCCCCGTCCGGGCTCAGCCTCACCCGCTCGCTCACCGCCGCCGCCATGGCCGGCGTGCCGTAGGCGATGTCCGCGCCCACCGTGGGCAGGCCCAGCTTCGTGGCCTGTCGCCAGATTTCCGGGGAGTGGCCGTGGGCGACGCAACGGACTCGCGGGGACACCCCGTACACGGCCGCGTGGGTCAAAGCCTCCGAAGACGGTGGCAGCGGCCCCAGGGCGCGCAGGTAATTGTCGGCCGGCCTGGCTTCGACGACACGCACATAGTGCCCGAACGACAAGTGCGGGATATGGCCGGTCTGGGTGCCCGTGACCAGAAAGCCGCCCTCATCCAGGCGCAGACTGACGTTGCCGAAACCGAGTCCGCCGTAGCGGGCATCGTCCTGACCGATCAATCCGAGACGCCAGAGCACGCCGCGCCAGGCGTTCAGCTCGGCGAAATCCTCCGGCCGCTCCAGCGTCGCGGCGGTATAGTCCAGGCGGTATTTGATGATGCCTTCTCGTTCGGTCACGGCCGTTTGCGATGGTTTTGCCCGAGGGATACGGAGGCGGCCGATTATTCCACGCCGCGCGGCCGCGAGCGACCGGAGCCTTGCCGCCGCTGACGGGTGCGGCCCGCCCGGCTTCCCACAACCCGATCCACCCACTAATAGTTGTGGCCCCCGCCATTATTCGCGGTTCGCCCGGCGGCCCCGGAACTTTCTTCAGCCCGGCCTATTTAATCCATGCCATTGAAACAAAAGTGATTTATGCGCCATGCGGATGATGGCACGGCGGTTGCGCTAGGGACTGTGTCGCGAAAGTCCATCGCGCCACAACCATCCACTCACAGGAGCTAAATCATGAAAAATATCGACACCGTCATCACCGCCGCGCTGGCTTCCATCGTCACCCTGGGCGCTTTGGGATTGCCGTCCCAAGCTGTAGCCGCCGAGAAGAAAGAGGTCGAGAAATGCTACGGCGTCGCCAAGGCCGGCGGCAACGACTGCAAGACCTTGTCCAATGCCTGCGCCGGCCATTCCGTGGAAAACGGCCAGAAGGACGCCTTCATCGCCCTGCCCAAGGGCACCTGCGAACGCATCGCCGGCGGCAGCCTGGTGGCCCCGCAGGCGGACGCCAAGTAGGCCCAAGGCCATGGCGCACGCAGACTCACTCAGCCGCGCCTGCGCAACGATTCCGGCCACGGCCGGAATCGGACTGCGCTCCCCGCACGGCCGGGAAATCGCGGAGACCCGGCCCGCGATAGGCTGGTTCGAGGTCCACAGCGAGAACTACTTCGGCCGGGGCGGCGCTCCGCTGCGGACGCTGGAGCGGATACGCGCCGATTATCCCCTCAGCCTGCACGGGGTCGGGATGTCGCTGGGTTCGGTGGACGAGACCCATGCGGATCACCTCGACCGGCTCAAGGACTTGATCGCCCGCATCGAACCGGGCTTGGTGTCCGAACACCTGTCCTGGTCGTCCTACGGTGGGACCTTCCTCAACGACCTGCTGCCCCTGCCTTACACCGAGGAAGCGCTCGAGCACCTGGTCGCGCGCATCCAGCGGGTACAGGAAACGCTGGGGCTGCGGATACTCATCGAGAACCCTTCCAGCTACCTGGAGTACCGACACTCGACCCTGCCGGAAGCCGAATTTCTGGTCGAGGCCGCCCGGCGCTCGGGCTGCGGCATCCTCCTGGACGTCAACAACGTCTACGTGTCCTGCCGCAACCACGGCTGGAGCGCCCTCGACTATCTGCGGGCCATCCCGCAGGACTTGGTGGAGGAGCTCCACCTCGCCGGCCACACCGTCAACCGCTTGGGGGACCGGCAAATCCTGATCGACACCCATGACCGGCCGGTCTGCGCGGCGGTCTGGCAGTTGTTCGGCAAGACGCTGGACCTCATCGGTCCGCGGCCGACGCTGATCGAATGGGACACCGATCTACCCGATCTGCAAACCTTGCTGACCGAAGCCGACCGGGCCGGTGCCTTTCTGGAGGTGCGCCATGTACGCGCTGCGTGAACTGCAAAACGACTTCACCGCCGCCCTCCTGAAGCGGGCGACAACCCCGTCACGCGCCATCCGGGGCAATGGACTGGACCCGGCGCAACGCCTGGCCATCTATCGCAACAACACGATTCGGGGCCTGACGGCGGCCTTGCAGGCGGTCTATCCGGTGGTGAACCGGCTGGTCGGCGAGGATTTTTTCGCCCGCACGGCCCAGGCCTACATCGAGCGGCATCCACCGCGGGCATCCTGTTTGCTCGTCTACGGCGAGCATTTCCCCGGCTTCCTGGCGGATTTCGAGCCGGCGCGCGGCCTGCCCTACCTGCCGGACACGGCGCGGCTGGACTGGTTTTGCCACGAGGCTTATCACGAGGCCGACGCTACCCCCCTGCAAGCCTGGGCACTGGCCGACGTCCCGCGCGCCTTCTATCCCGACCTGAAACTGAAGCTGCAACCCAGCGCCCGACTACTCGTCTCCGACTATCCGGTGCTGCGCATCTGGCGGATTAACCAGACCGACGACGGCGAGGAGAGCGTCGATCTGGCCGAGGGCGGTTGCCGGCTGCTGATTTATCGGCCGCAGGACGAGGTGCTGATACGGCCGCTGGAAACCGGGGATTTCCGCTTCCTGCAAAGCCTGGCGGCCGGTTCGACCCTGCCCGCGGCCATGCGAGCTGCCCTGGAGGCCGACGACGGCTTCGATGCGGCGAACGCGCTCCAGCACTGGCTGGCGCGCGATCTCATCAGCGACTTCTACCTTATCTGACCCGAGGTGAACATCATGAATACCTATGCCGACGCCCCCTACCGAACCGATGCCCGCAAGCCCCGGCACTGGCTGGGCAAGCTTGCCCAATCCCTGGATTTCTTCGCGCCGGTCGGCGATCTGCTGCTGCGCGCCTGGGTGGCCTATGCCTTCTGGGTCTCCGGTCTCACCAAGATCCAGTCCTGGGACAGTACGCTCTACCTGTTCCAGGAGGAATACGCCGTTCCCCTGCTGCCGCCGGAACTGGCCGCCTGGCTGGGCACGGCGGTAGAACTGGGCTTCCCTGTCCTGCTCGCATTCGGACTGCTGGGCCGTTTCGCGGCGGGCGTGCTGTTCCTGTTCAACATCGTCGCGGTGATTTCCTATCCCGATCTCGGCGCCGCCGGGCTGGAACAGCACAAGGTCTGGGGCATCATGCTGCTGGTGTGCCTGCTCCACGGTCCCGGCAAGCTGTCGCTGAACTATTGGATCGCGCGGCGTTTCCTGGCCCGGCGTTCGTAGGCCCCAAAACAGGAGTCAGCGAGATGAACACGCAGAACCGGAAACGTCCCCTGGAAGGCCAGCGCGCGCTGGTGACCGGCGCCAACACCGGCATAGGCGCGGCGGTGGCCGAGGGGCTGGCGGCCGCCGGCGCCAAGGTCTTGATCAACTACGTGAGCGGCCGCGACAAGGCGGAAGGCCTGGCCGGCCTCATACGGGCAAAAGACGGCGAGGCCATCGTGTTCGAGGCCGACGTCAGCCGGGAGGATCAGGTCCGGGCCATGTTCGAGGCGGCGCTCGACACCTGGGGCAGCTTGGACATCCTGGTCAACAATGCCGGGCTGCAGAAAGACGCGCCGCTGGTCGATATGAGCCTCGGCGACTGGGAGCAGGTCATCCGCGTCAACCTGACCGGCCAGTTCCTCTGCGCCCGTGAGGCGGCCAAGGAGTTTGTCCGCCGCGGCGTGCAGCCGGGGCTGTCCCATTCGGCCGGCAAGATCATCTGCATGTCCTCGGTGCACGACACCATACCCTGGGCCGGGCACGCCAATTATGCTGCCTCCAAGGGCGGGGTGCACATGTTGATGAAGACTCTGGCGCAGGAACTGGCCATGCACAAGATCCGGGTCAACGGCATCGCGCCGGGCGCCATCAAGACGCCGATCAATGTCAACGCCTGGGCCACGCCGGAGAAGGAAGCCCAGTTGCTGGAGCTGATTCCCTACGGCCGCGTCGGCTATTCCGAGGACGTCGCCAAGGCCGCGGTCTGGCTCGCGTCCGACGAGTCCGACTATGTCACCGGCGCCACCCTTTACGTGGACGGCGGCATGACCCTGTACCCCGGCTTCGAGAGCGGGGGCTGAGATGAGCCCGTCGCGATCCCGGAGGCTGCCATCATGATTTACGACTACCTCGTCATAGGCTCGGGTGCCGGCGGTTCGGCGGCGGCCTACCGCCTCGCCGAGACCGGCCGCTCGGTGCTGCTGGTCGAAAAGGGCGAAGCGCTGCCGACCGACGGTTCGACGCTGGATTTCCGCCAGGTGATGGGCGACGGCCGCTTCAAGAGCCGGGAAAACTGGCTGGACCGGAAGAACCGGCCCTTCGCCCCGGAGGAATATTTCAACCTGGGCGGCAAGACCAAATGGTACGGCGCCGCGCTGCTGCGCTTCGATCCCCGGGAATTTGAGGCCGATCCCGCTTTTCGATGCCCGGCATGGCCCATCGCCTACCCGGAACTGGAGCCCTGGTACGCGCAAGCCGAAGAATTGCTGGGCTTGCGGGAATTTCCCGTCGAACCCGATTTGCTGGATATCCAGCGTAAGATCGAGCGGCCCGGCGGCTGGCGTAGCCGGCCTCTGCCCTTGGCGCTGAAGCCCGAAATACGGGAATACGAGGCCGAGGCGCGCCATTTCGACGGCTTCGCCTCGCTGCGCGGTTTGAAGGCGGACGGGCAGAATGCCTTGCTGGCCCGGGTCGCGCAAAGGGACACGCTGACCGTCACACTGGGCCGGCCGGTGCGCGAGCTGCTCGGCGACGACGCGGATCCCCGGCACATCGTCGGCGTCAGGCTGGCCGACGGCCAGGTCCACCGCGCCGACCAGATCTTGCTCGCCGCCGGCGCCCTGCATAGCCCCAGGCTGCTGCAACGCTATCTCGCGGCCCACGACCTGATCGGCACATTGCCCGGCACCCGTAGCGTGGGGCGCCATTTCAAGCGCCACATCCTGACCGCCCTGGTCGCGGTTTCGCCGACGCGCAAGACCGACGTGCTGCGCAAGACCGCGCTCTGGCTGCACGAAGATTTTCCGCACGGCAGCATCCAGCCGCTGGGCTTCGGCGCCGACGTGCTCGCCTCGCTGCTTCCGCATCGGGTGCCGCGACCTCTGGCCCTAGCCTTCGGAACCCGCGCCTACGGATTCTTCCTGCAGACCGAGGACGGCTCCCACGCCGACAACCGCGTGCTGGCCGAAGCCGGCGGCAGGCCGCCCCAGCTCGACTACGACACGGCCCGGTTGCCAGAAGCCGAACGGGAGCATGGGGCCATGGTCAAAAGCTTTCGTCGCGCGCTGTTCAAGGCGGGCTATCCGAGTGTCACGCGGCCCATCCCGCTGGCCGGCACCGCCCATGCCTGCGGCACCCTGGTCAGCGGCGACGATCCGGCGCGCTCCGCGGTCGACCGCCACGGCAAGGTGCACGGGCTGGAGAACCTCTACGTGGCGGACGGCAGCATCCTGCCGCGCATCGGCCGGGTCAATCCGGCCCTGACCATCTACGCCTGGGCGTTACGGCTGGCCGATCACCTGATCGCCGGCCCCATGAAGCGATAGGGGAGACACCCGATGAACACGAAAACGACAGCACTCGGCGCCGAACCGCAGCGACTGGAGAACCTGAGGCAAGGAAGGGAAAACTGGCGATTGTGGGGGCCTTACCTGGCCGAGCGGGCCTGGGGCACGGTACGCGAGGACTACAGCGCGGACGGCACGGCCTGGGAGCATTTCTCCCACGATCAGGCCCGCTCCCGCGCCTATCGCTGGAGCGAGGACGGCCTGGGCGGCATCTGCGACGAGCGGCAGCGCCTGTGCTTCGCGCTGGCCTTGTGGAACGGGCGCGACCCCATCCTCAAGGAGCGCGCATTCGGCCTCACGGGTAAGCAGGGCAACCACGGCGAGGACGTCAAGGAGTATTACTTCTACGACGACGCCACGCCCAGCCACGCCTGGCTGAGTTATCTCTACAAATACCCCCAGGCCGAATACCCCTACACCCGGCTGGTGGAGGAAAACGCCCGCCGCGGGAGGGAACAGCCGCCCTTCAGCCTGCTGGACACCGGCGTGTTCGCCGAGAACCGTTACTGGGACGTGCGGGTGGAATACGCCAAGGCCGGCCCGGAAGAAATCCACATCCGCATCACCGCGACCAACCGCGGTCCGGAGCCGGCCGTGCTGCATCTGCTGCCCAGCCTGTGGTTCCGCAACACCTGGAGTTGGGGAGACGAAGCGCGGGAGCGGCCCGTGCTGCGCGAAGCAGCAGCCCCGGACGGCGCGGCCTGGGCCGTGCAAGCGGCCCATCCCGAACTCGGCGACTACCGTCTGTACGGGCGCCAGCCGGCGGAACTGCTGTTCACCGAAAACGAGAGCAATAGCAAACGGCTTTGGGGTAGCGACTCTCCCTCGCCTTATGTGAAAGACGCCTTCCATCGCCGGGTGATAGGACGCGAGGAAGCCGCGGTCAATCCGGCCTACACCGGCAGCAAGTTCGCCGCGTGGCACATCCTGATCGTCCCCGCCGGCGGCAGCGAGCGGGTGGATCTGGTACTGACTTCGAGTGAAGCGAGCCAGCCCTTCGCCGGCGGCGACGAGTGGTTTCGGCGACGCCGGGCGGAAGCCGACGATTTCTACGACGCGCTATTGCCGCAGGCCGACGCGCACGACCGCCGCATCGTGCGCCAGGCTATGGCCGGCATGATCTGGTCCAAGCAATTCTTCCATTACGACGTGTTGCGCTGGCTGGGAGGCGACGGCCATCCGCCGCCGGAAAGCCGCAAATCCGGGCGCAACGGGCGCTGGAAACATCTGCGCGCGGCCGATGTCATCTCCATGCCCGACACCTGGGAATATCCCTGGTTCGCCGCCTGGGACCTGGCCTTTCACTGCATGGCCTTCAGCCTGATCGACGTGGATTTCGCCAAGGACCAGATTGAACTGCTGCTGAAGGAAACCTACCTCCATCCCTGCGGGCAGATACCGGCTTACGAATGGGCCTTCGGCGACGTCAATCCGCCGGTGCAGGCGCTGGGCGCCTTGCAGGTGTTCCGCGAGGAACGGCGGCAACGCGGCGTGGGCGACCGCAGCTTCCTGCAGCGGGTCTTCCACAAGCTGCTGATGAATTACGCCTGGTGGATCAGCACCAAGGACGCCGACGGTCTCGACGTGTTCGAAGGCGGCTTCCTGGGGCTGGACAACATCTCGGTGTTCGACCGCTCCATGCCGCTGCCGGCCGGCTACCGGCTCAAGCAGTCCGACGCCAGCGGCTGGATGGCCATGTTCGCCCTGAACATGACGGTCATCGCGCTGGAGCTGGCGGTCGAGGACCGCGACTACGAGGACGTTGCGCTGCAGACCTACGAGCAATTCCTCAACATCGCCGACAGCATGGCCGGCCACACCGGCACCGGCATTTCCCTCTGGGACGACGAGGACGGCTTCTACAAGGATTTGTGGGTGGAACCCGACGGGCGCCATCATCGGGTCAACGTCTATTCCTGGGTGGGCCTGATCCCGCTGTTCGCTTGCGAAGTGGTCGACGAACGCCTGCTGCGCAACGTGCCGCGCTTCCGCAGGCTGATCGACAGCCACATCGGCGGCGTGTTCCAGGGCAACACCATCTGCGCCTGCCCCTATCATCGCAACGCGCGCGGCGAACATCTGCTGTCCCTGGTGGATCACACCCGGCTACCGGCCATCGTGCGGCGTTTGTTCGACGCGAACGAGTTCCTCTCACCGCATGGCATCCGCAGCCTCAGCCGCGTCCACGCCGAGCGCCGCGATCTGGGCAGCCTGCCGGGGCTGGGGCGGGCCTTGATCGAATACGTGCCGGGTGAATCCAATTCCGGTCTGTTCGGCGGCAACTCCAACTGGCGCGGGCCGGTGTGGCTGCCGACCAATTACGCCCTGATCCTGACCCTGGAAAAATTCCACCGCTTCCTCGGCGACGGCTACACGGTGACGGCACCCGGCCTGGCGGATCACGAACTGACACTCGGCGAAGTGGTCGCCTGCCTGGCCCGGCGGATGAGCGGTTTGTACCGTCCGGATGCGGACGGCCGCATCCCGGCTTTCGCCCCGGACAGTCCCTGGCAGCACGACGAACACTGGCGCGATCATCTGCTGTTCTTCGAATATTTCCACGGCGATTCCGGCCTGGGGTTGGGCGCGGCCCATCAGACCGGTTGGACCGGACTGCTCGCCAACCTGGTATTGCGCGCCAACGGACGGGACATCGCCGGCCTGGGCGCCGGGGAAGAAAGCGCAAGACCGGCCCTGGCGGCATGAGGAGGAGCAATGACGATGACAGCGCACGATAGCGAACGTATCGGTCTTACGGCCGGTCCGATTTCGGCTGCGAACGGTGTGATCTGCCCCGCCTGCGGTGGCGCGAATCCCGACGACGCCGTATTCTGCGGCCACCCCGGCTGCCACAAGGCGCTGGGCGAATTTAAGTATGTGCTGGAGGAGTTGCTGGCCGCGCGGAGCCGTATCGAGCGCCTGGCCGACGGCGTGGCGCAGTTCGCCGGCAAGCCGCCTTTCATCGCCGTGCACGCAATCTGGTTCGGTCTTTGGGTGCTGGCCAATGGCCGGGTGTTTGGAGCCTTGCCGGTATTCGACGAGTATCCGTACAGCCTGCTGGGACTGGTCCTCGCCGTCGAGGCCATCTTCATCACGGGCTTCGTGCTGATCAGCCAGAACCACCAGACGGCCTATTCGGAGAAGCGGGCGGAACTGGATTATGAGATCACCATCCGTTCCTACCGCAAGCTCATGGAACTGGAACGGCGCCTGGAAACACTAAAGCCGGCCCCATCATCTGAAGGAAAACAGACACCATGAAAAGACCTTTACTCATACCCGCCATCCCGTCTTCAGAAATCACCCCGCGCGAGGTTTTCCACCAGCGCCGGCGTTTCATGCAATTGGCCGCCGGCGCCTCCGTCGCCGCCCTGCTGCCCGGTTGGTCCGAGGCGGGCGAGCGGCTGGCGGCCGAAAAATCCAGGGATTACCAGGTGCCGGACAAGCTGACGCCCTTGGTGGACGTGACCCACTACAACAACTTCTATGAATTCGGCACCGGCAAGGAAGATCCGGGGCAAAACGCGGGATCGCTGAAGACCCGGCCCTGGACGGTGGCGGTGGAAGGCGAGGTACACAAGCCCAAGGTGTTCGACATCGATGAGCTGCTCAAGCTGGCCCCGCTGGAGGAGCGCGTCTACCGGCTGCGCTGCGTCGAGGCTTGGTCCATGGTCATCCCCTGGATAGGTTATTCGCTGGCGGAACTGATCAAGCGGGTCGAGCCCACCGGCAACGCCAAATACGTCGAATTCGTCACCCTGTTCGACCCGCAGCAGATGCCGGGCCAAAACTCGCCGGTGCTGGACTGGCCTTACCGCGAAGGCCTGCGCCTGGACGAGGCCATGCATCCGCTCACCCTGCTGACCCTGGGACTGTACGGCGAAGTGCTGCCCAACCAGAACGGCGCGCCGGTGCGCCTGGTGGTGCCGTGGAAATACGGCTTCAAGAGCGCCAAATCCATCGTCAAGATACGCCTGACCGAGAAGCCGCCGGTGACTTCCTGGATGGCGGCGGGTCCGCGCGAATACGGCTTCTACTCCAACGTCAACCCGGAAGTCGACCATCCGCGCTGGAGTCAGGCCAAGGAGCGCCGCATTGGCGAATTCCTCAAGCGTCCGACCCTGCCCTTCAACGGCTACGCCGAACAGGTGGCCTCGCTCTACGCCGGCATGGATTTACAGAAAAACTTCTGATGCGCGACAAAATTGTAGGGTGGATGCCCGAAAGGGCGATCCGCCAAGCATCCAACAAACGGCGAAGACGCCGGCTCGTTCGCATCAGCCGGTGCGGAAATCCGCTGTCGTTTATCCCGTATCCTTGCGGCGGAACCCGGTGGAGCCGGTTCCGCCCTACGGTCTACGGCCGATGAGCACCGTCGGTGGAAGCCCGCTCGCGGGCGGCCGTTTGCTGGTGATCCTCAAGGTAATTATGTTCGCCGCCGCCCTGATACCGTTGGGCAAGCTGGTCTACGAAGGCTTGAACGACGGTCTGGGCGCCAATCCCATCGAAAAGATCACCCACGTCACCGGCTGGTGGGCGCTGAGTTTCCTGCTGCTCTCCCTGTCCATCACTCCGCTGCGGCGCATCACCGGCTGGTCGTGGTGGATGAGACTACGCCGCATGCTGGGGCTGTACGCCTTCTTCTACGCCGGCCTGCACTTCCTCACCTATTTGGTGCTGGACCAGTTCTTCGACTGGCCGGCCATCGTCAAGGACATCGCCAAGCGGCCCTATATCACCGTCGGTTTCCCCGCTTTCATGCTGATGATCCCCCTGGCCATCACCTCCACCGACGCCATGATCCGCCGACTGGGCGGGAAGCGCTGGCGGCTTCTGCATCGACTGATCTATCCGATCGCCGTCGGCGGCGTCGTGCATTTCTGGTGGCTGGTGAAAAAAGACATCCGCGAGCCCGCCCTGTTCGCCGCGCTGCTCGCCGGTCTGCTGATCATACGCGCCGGCTATTGGCTGCGCGGCCGGATGAGACGGAACCTTCCGGCCGGCGCCATGAACGCCGCCCCCGCACACCGAACGGATGGCTAAAATGTTGACGGGCGGTTGCCACTGCGGCGCGATCCGCTACGAGGCGGACGGCGTGCCCTTTCACGAAACGAATTGCCATTGCTCGATCTGCCGCCGCACCACCGGCGCGCCCTTTGTGGCGTGGTTCAGCGTGGCGCGGTCCGACTTCCGCATCGTGCAAGGCACGCCGCAACGATACCGGTCATCGGAAAAAGGAAGGCGTAGCTTCTGCCCGACCTGCGGCACGCAACTGACTTTCGAGCATGAGGACATGCCGGACGAAATCGACATCACGACCTGCAGCCTCGACGACCCCGAGCGCTTGCCGCCGCGGGACCATACCCGCACCCGCAGCAAGCTGTCCTGGGTCGAGCTGGGCGACGGCCTGCCCGAGCATCCCGAGTCCAGAAACCCGGATCGCTAGGCGCGAGCACGAACCGAGCATATTGGTGGCGGCCACGACCCCTCGTCACTAATTTCGGTGGAAATAGCGGCCCATCGTAAACGAAACCCTTGCGAAAACGCGGCCCATGCCCGTCGATCGGCCGGACGGCCGGGATCGAGCGAGATCGGGCCGACCGGACCTTGGCGGGCACGGTCCATGCTGGATTATCAGCGAGCACGGAATGCACGGACTCGGACCCGGGACGGTCGGGAAACGCCACAGATTCGGGAGCACGGCCATGAACACCCACGAACATAATCTTGCCAAGCACACGGTCGAACGCCAGCTCGAAGAAGGCATGTTCGCGGCGCTGGTGAAATACGCCGGTTACATCCTCTGGCTGCATTATTCGGGATTGCTCGCCGAAGCGAACGCTGCGACAGCGGCTTCGGCCATGAGCCGTGAGACGGCCCGCTATTGACGGCGAGGAACCCTGGCCCGCCCAGGCCGCGCGGACGCCGGCCTCACCGGCTCCGGGTTGAAACTCAAGCGGCGCGGGACTCAGTCCCTACTGGCGAGCGAGGGCCGAACGATGCGCAGCTTCTGCATGCGATAGCGCAGGGTGCTGGGCGTCAGGCCCAGCAGGGCCGCCGCGCCGGCCTTTCCTTCGATGATCCAGCCCGCCTGCTCCAGTATCTTTACCAGATGATCCCGTTCCACGTCGTCCAGGCGCAAGGCCGGGCCGGCATCGCCAACGGGCGCATCCGTCCCCGGTTCGGCGCTGTCCGGCTCGACGTCCACCACGCTGCCGCGCGCCAGGATCGCGGCGCGTTCGACCAGATTCTGCAGTTCGCGCACGTTGCCCGGCCAGGGATAGCGTTGCAGCCGCCTTATCGATTGCGGACTGATATCGCTCAGGGTCTTGCCGAGCTTGCGCGCGAACTTGGCGAGGAAATGCCGGGCCAGCACGGGGATGTCCTCTTGGCGCTCCCGCAGCGGCGGCACCCGGACGGGGAATACATTAAGGCGGTAGTAAAGGTCGGAGCGGAATTCGCCGTTCTTGACCGATTCCGCCAGGTTACGGTTGGTGGCGGCGATCACCCGCACGTCGACGCGGATCGGCCGGCCGCCGCCGACGCGCTCGAACTCCTGCTCCTGCAGCACGCGCAGCAGCTTGGCCTGGGCCGACAAACTCAGCTCGCCGACTTCGTCCAGGAACAAGGTGCCGCCGTCCGCCAGCTCGAAACGCCCCTTGCGCTGCGCGGTGGCGCCGGTGAACGCGCCTTTCTCGTGGCCGAACAACTCGCTTTCGATCAGCTCGCTGGGCAAGGCGGCGCAATTCATCTTCACCAGCAGCCGCTCGCTGCGCGGACTCAGATTGTGGATTGCCTGGGCGATACGCTCCTTGCCGGTGCCGGTCTCGCCCATCACCAACACGGTGGAATCGGTGCCCGCCACCTGTTCAAGGAGCGAGAACACCTCCCGCATGGGCTGCGACTCGCCGATCATGTCCTCGAAACTTTGCGCCGCTCTGATTTCCGCCCGCAGAAAGCGGTTTTCCACCTGCAGGCGGGCCAGTTCGGCTTCGGTCTTGCGCCGCTCGTTGACGTCGCGCAGGATGAAGGTGTGGTAGCGCTTGCCGCCCAGAAGCATGGGCGAAAACGTCGCCTCGATGGGGAATTCCTCGCGGTTGGCCCGCAGCGCGGTCAGCCCCTCGGGCGCCCAAAACTGGCTCTGCCGGTCGCCGGCGTCATGCAGGTATCCGTCGAGCAGATTGCGGAATGGCTTGGAAAGGAAGCGGTCGAATACTTGTCCGGTGGCCCAGCTTCGGGCGCAACCGAATATCCGTTCGGCCGCGTCGTTGAACAGGGTGATGCGCCGGTTCTCGTCGATGGTGATGATGGCGTCCATAGCCGACGCCAGGACCGAAGCCAGGCGCTCCTCGCTGCGCCGCACCTGCTCCTCGGCGCGGAAGCGCTCCAGTTCGGCGCGCGCCCGGGCGGCGAATATGCGCATGACGGAAAGATCGGTCACCGAACCCGTCATCGGCTTGACGTCGATCAAGCCCAGATGCCCCATGACTTCGCCGCGCTTGTCCACCAAGGGGATGGCCAGATAGCTTTCGGCGGAAATCGCCGCCAACTCCTCGCGGTGCGTAGGAAACAAATCCTGCACATGCTCCTTGTACAGGCAGATATCCCCGGCCAGCACCGCCTCGCAGGGCGTTCCTTCCAGGTCGTATTCGAAGTTCTCCAGGTAATGGTCGCCCGCCCAGAACGCCAGGGTGCAGACCCGCGTCTTCACATCGGCGAACTCCGCCACGAAGGCGTAGCGCACCCCCAGCGCCTCGGCCAGATGCCGGACCAGGGAATGCAGGAAATCGTCGCCCGTCACCCCCGCCGTGCCTTCGGCGATGAGGCGTAGGAGTTGGTCCAGGCGCTTTTGTTCGAGAGTGGCGGCCATAAGGCGGTTGCGTGATCGATGTGGGCTGGCGGGAACTTTTTTACGCCTGTTTCGGGGCGAAAGGAATCACCCCGGTTTTCGTCGGCGCGGTGTTCGTCTATAAAGCGCTGGAACGGGAAATCGGAATCTGAGGTTTGCTGACAAGACAACGACGTTGAATTCTTGAACCGAACGCCTTCACGATTAGATTTCACAATTGACGCTGGGAAAGGTGTGAAATATCGTTCAAATCCAGATTCGGCCTCGATAGTGAGGCCGACTACACGTTAGGTCTCTCAGGAACCTCAATGAATCTCGCCGCCGTCGAAATCAAAGCCTTCGTGCCCGCAACAAACTTCGAGTTGTCGAAGCAGTTCTACGTCGCGCTTGGGTTCGAGATTCCGTGGTCCTCCGAAAATCTGGCCTACGTTCGTCACGGGAACACAAGCTTTCTCCTTCAAGCATTCAACTACCCCGAGTTCATCAAGAACTTCCAGATGCATCTCCTGGTAGAGAACGTCGATGATTGGTACGCCAGCATCACGGCCAGCAAGGTGAGTGAGCGGTTCGGCGTCAGGATCGATGCCCCTCAAAATCAACCCTGGGGTATGAGAGACTTCCCGCTATTCGATCCCAGTGGGGTTCTGTGGCGGGTCGCCCAAAACATCCCGACGCATGCAACGGCATGAGTTGCCCTTCATGGAGGCGGGTCCGTCAGCGGACTTGATAAGGGAAAAGTGCATTACCAAAGACGGCCGCGCCATTTACGGAAAGGTTCCGGACGGTGTGGTCTGCAAAAGAACGGAACCGGTCAAAAACCTATTGACCGTGCTTCCTGGGGGAACCCAAAGCAAAAATTCCGCCGTACCCGCTCCATCTGCGGTCGGCTCGGGAAAGGAAAACATTGCGCTGAGCCGCTACACGTGCGACGGCAGGACTTACTGCTCGCAGATGACGTCCTGCGAAGAGGCCGTTTTCTTTTTGAAAAACTGTCCCGACGTCAATATGGATGGAAACAACGACGGCGTTCCGTGCGAAAAACAATGGTGCGGACAGTAATACCCCCAAAAACCTAACTATCGGGGCATACCGGGTTACACAGGATATTCGCACAAGCTTTAGGCTGGAAACCTTATAAACGCCATAAGGTATAACCGGCTCTATCGGGCTCCGCCGTATGGGAAACGGGATTATCACGCCGGATATCGGCATGGGCTGGTTCGATAAGGCAAGCATTTATTCCCGCCTGGATTTTTGGCGGATCGCCCTGGCGGGCATCCGCCCTATGTGACTACGCTCTCCATGAGATAGCAGGAATGAACATCGTCGATCTTAGATACGAGCAAGACTACATACCCACGCTGGCCGAATGGCATCACCGGGAATGGGCGCATTTGAATCCCGGCGGCAGCGTTGAGAAGCGCGTGGAGAAAATGCAGGCCTATCTGAGCGACGAACTCATGCCCAGCATGTACGTGTGCAAGGAGGGCGATACCCTGCTGGGATCGGCCGGCCTGTTGAGGAACGACATGGATACCAAGATGGAGCTTACGCCGTGGCTGGCCAGCGTCTACGTGGCCGAAGAACACCGAAACCGTGGTATCGGCACGGCCCTGGTCCAACATGTGGTCAATGTGGCAAGAGCAGCGGGATACCCGAACCTGTATTTGCTCACGCCGAACAAGGAAAGCTTTTATCAAGCGAGGGGATGGTTCACTATTTCCAAGGAACCGTACCGTGAAGAACCGGTCACCGTCATGCAGCTTCAATTGCAAGATCGCTAAGGCGTAGCCTCTCGGAGCAATACCATGAACTGGCGAAATAACGCAGACCGCTACGGCGCGCTGTCCATAGGACTCCACTGGCTGATGGTGCTGTTGCTCGCAGCGGTTTATGCCTGCATAGAACTGCGCGAGCTGTTCCCCAAAGGCAGCGATCCGCGCGAGGCGCTGAAAACCTGGCACTTCATGCTGGGCTTGTCGGTTCTGGCCTTGGTCCTGCTGCGTTTGGGGATGCGCATGACGGGGCCCATCCCCCGCATCGTGCCCGAGCCGCCGGCCTGGCAGAAAGCATCCGGCAAGCTGATGCACTTCGCGCTCTACGCGCTCATGATCGCCATGCCGCTGGGCGGGTGGCTGATACTCGGCGCGGAAGGCAAGCCGATTCCATTCTTCGGCCTGCAATTGCCGGCGCTCACCGATGCGAACAAACAACTCGCGGAATTGGCCGAGGAAATCCACGAGGCCGGCGGCACGATCGGATACGTCCTCGTCGGCCTGCATACGGTGGCCGCCTTGTTTCACCACTACGTACTGCGGGATAACACGCTCCGGCGCATGCTTCCGAACAGGGATTGAAGCGGCAGCCCATCTGCGCCGCCCTCACCTGCTCCGCAACTCGGCGGCTCGTAGACCGAGCTGCCGGACGGCCGCTGAACTCCACATCACTGCGGGCTTAACGGCTCCATCGACTCACTGGACGAACGACGCCGGGCTGAGTGACTATTAGCCTGGGAAGGACCGGCTGGCGGTCATCAAACTACTCATCCGTATCCAGGGACACTCGCATGCGCAACGCCACGCTTGTTCGCTTGTTCGCCGCGCTGGCCGTCATCCTTATCGTCGGCGCGATATCGTGGTCTTTATGGAATCAGCATCAACAGGATGCCGGGTTGCAAGGCTTCGCCGTCGGAAACGGCCGGCTGGAAGCCCGCCAAGTGGACGTGGCTCTCAAATTTGCCGGCAAACTGATGTCCGTCGTGCCCAAAGAGGGCGACGACGTCAAGGCCGGAGACGAACTGGCGCGGGTGGAAAGCTTCGAACTGCAGGCCCAGTTGCGCGCTGCCGAGGCCGCGAAAGACGCGGCGACCGAAGCCATGCACGGCGCGCAGGAGCAGGTGCGGCTGCGTCAGGTCGAAGTGGGCTTCGCACAGCGCGACATGGAACGGGTGCAGGAACTGGCGGACAAGAACCTGGCACCCCGGCAACTGCTGGACCAGAACCGGACGGCCTGGCAACGCGCGGTGCAGGAACAACTGGAAGCCAGCGAGGCATTGCAGAAAAGCATGGCGGCGATCGCCGAGGCCGATGCCAGGATCGCCGAAGTCCGCTCCCTCCTCCAAGACACCCAGCTCACCGCCCCGCGCGACGCCCGCGTGCTCTACCGATTGGCCGAGCCCGGCGAAGTGCTGAAGGAAGGCGGCAAGGTATTCACCCTGATCGACTTGGCGGACGTCTACATGATCGTCTACCTCCCCGAAAAGGAAGCCGGCCGCATCGCCGTCGGCGCGGAGGCCCAGATACGGATCGACGCCTGGCCCGACCAACCACTGCGGGCGCATGTGAGCTTCGTCTCACCGCAAGCGCAGTTCACCCCCAAACAGGTGGAAACCCGGGCCGAGCGGGAAAAGCTGAGCTTCCGCGTGAAAGTTCAACTGGACACCGATCCGATGAATCAACTTCAGGCCTGGATCAAGCCCGGCCTGCCGGGCGTCGCGCTGATACGCCTGGATCCGGAGCGCCCGTGGCCTAAGACCCCATGACGGATACCTGTGCCGTCGCGGTATCCGACGTCGGCCATCGCTATCGGCGCAGGCCGGTATTAGACGGCATTACGCTCGAGTTCACACGGGGCGAACTGGCCTGCTTCGTCGGCCCGGACGGCGTGGGCAAATCCACCCTGCTGGGCCTGATCGCCGGGGTGCGCCGACTGCAGCGGGGACGCATCGAAATACTGGGCACCGACTTGGCGCGCACGCCCGGCGGCACCCTCGCCCAGCGCATCGCCTACATGCCGCAGGGATTGGGGCAGAATCTCTATCCATCCTTGTCGGTGCGGGAAAACGTCGAGTTCTTCGGCCGTTTGTTCGGGCTGCCGTCCGCCATCCGCGCCCGGCGCATCGCCATCCTGCTGGCGGCCACCGGCATGGAAGCCTTCGCCGACCGCGCGGCCGGCCAGTTGTCCGGCGGCATGAAACAGAAGCTGGGGCTGTGCTGCGCCCTGATCCACGATCCGGACTTGCTGATCCTCGACGAGCCCACCACCGGCGTCGATCCGTTGTCGCGCCGGCAATTCTGGGAGCTGATCGATCGCATACGCGGGCAGCGACCGGACATGACCGTGCTGGCGGCAACGGCCTATATGGAAGAGGCCGAGCGCTTCGACCGCATCGCCGCCATGAACGCTGGCCGGGTATTGGCTTGCGGCACGCCGGCCGAGCTGAAGGCGCGAACCGGTGCGGCAACGATGGAGGAAGTTTTCATCGCCCTGCTGCCGGAACAACCGCGCGGCGGCAGCCGGCGGCCGCCCCCGCCACGCTGCTACTACGACGGTGAAGTCGCCATCGAAGCGCGCGGGCTGGCGAAAAGCTTCAACGGCTTCACGGCCGTGCAGGACGTGAGTTTTTCCATCCAGAAAGGCGAGATCTTCGGCTTCCTGGGGTCCAACGGCTGCGGCAAGACCACCACCATGAAGATGCTCACCGGCCTCCTGCCGCCGAGCGCCGGCACCGCCCTGCTGTTCGGCAAGACCCTGGACGCCGCGGACCAGGCCACGCGGCGGCGGGTGGGATTCATGTCGCAGTCGTTCTCGCTCTACGGCGAGCTCAGCGTCGCCGCCAACCTGGCGCTGCATGCCCATTTGTTCGGCTTGCCGCCGGCCGGGGTCCGGGAACGCGTCGCGGAACTGTGCCGGGAAATGGATCTGAGCCGGCATCTGGACACGCGGGCGGAAGACCTGCCGCTGGGTATACGCCAGAGATTGTCGCTAGCCGTGGCCTGGATACACCGCCCGGAGCTGCTGATCCTGGACGAACCCACCTCCGGGGTGGACCCGCTCGCGCGGGATCGCTTCTGGGAATTGCTGATCGGGCTGTCCAGACGGCAAGGGGTGACCATCTTCCTATCCACGCATTTCATGAACGAGGCGGCGCGCTGCGACCGCATATCCTTCATGCACGCCGGGCGGGTGCTGGCCCAGGGCACCGTCGAAGAGCTGACCCGCGGATTCGGCGCGCACGGCCTGGAAGCGGCTTTCATCGACGCGTTGGAGCGGGCGCAGACGCCGACCAGGCCCCGGCAGACCGGCGAGGACGCGACGGCCTTTCGGCCGGCCGGACAAGCCGGGGTCGAGGCTAGCGCCCGGTTCAGCCCCCGCCGCTGGTGGGCTTTCGCCCGGCGGGAGGGTCTGGAAGTGCGGCGCGACACCATCCGCCTGTCTTTCGCTCTGCTCGGCCCCTTGCTGCTGATGGTGGTCATGGGCTACGGCATCTCCCTCGATGTGGAGAAGCTCCCCTATGCGGCGCTGGATTACGACCGCAGCCCGGAAAGCCGCCGCTATCTCGATCAGTTCGGCGCCTCGCGCTATTTCCGCCAGGAACCGGAGCTGCGCGACGAGCCGGACCGGCAAAGCCGGCTCCAAGCGGGACAAATCGCGCTGGCCGTGGAAATACCCGCCGGCTTCGGGCGAGACATCCATGCCGGCCGCGAACCGGAAGCGGGTTTGTTCATCGACGGGGCGATACCATTCCGGGCCGAGACACTGAAGGGTTACGCGGAGCAGATCCATGCCGGCTACCTGGACGAGCTGGCGCGGGACGGCGTCGTGCCCGAACCGGCGGAAGCACCTTACCGGCTGGAAACGCGGTTCTGGTACAACCCGGACTTCAAAAGCCGGATCGCGCTCACGCCCGGCGTCATCGGCATCCTGCTGGCGGTCATCCCCGCCATCCTGACGGCCGTCGGCATCGTGCGGGAAAAGGAGTTGGGCAGCATCGTCAATCTTTATGCGACGCCGGCCACCAAGATCGAATTCCTGCTCGGCAAGCAATGGCCTTATCTACTGCTGGGCCTGATCAATGCGTCGAGCATGACGGCCCTGGCCGTGAGCCTGTTCGGCATATCGATCCGCGGCGATCCCTGGGCCCTGGCGCTGGGAACGTCCCTGTATGTGGCGGCCACCAGCGGCTTCGGTCTGCTCGTTTCCTGCTTCACGCGCACCCAGATCGCCGCCTTGTTCGCCGCCCTGCTGCTGACGCTCTTGCCCGCCATCAACTTCTCCGGCTTCCTGTCCCCGGCCTCGTCGCTCGTGGGCGGAGCCAGGGTGTTCGGAACCCTCATGCCGGCCAGTTATTTCCTCAGGATCGCCAACGGGGTTTACACCAAAGGCTTGGGCTTGGCCGATTTGGGGTCTGATTTCCTGGCCCTCGGCGGTTTCTACCTCGTATTCCTGGGCTTGAGCTGGGCCTTGCTGCAGAGCCGGCAGGCATGAGCCGGCCGCGTCTGCGCACGATATTCCACTTGGGACTCAAGGAATTGCGGGCTTTGAGGCACGACTTGGCCATGCTGGTGCTGATCGTTTACGGCTTCACCGTGATGATTTACGTCCCGGCGCGCAACGGCATGCTGGAACTGCGCAACGCGACCGTCGCGGTGGTGGACGAAGACCGCTCACAGCTCGCCGCGCGACTGACCGACGCCCTGCGTCCGCCTTTTTTCCGGCCCCCGGTGCACTTGGACGACAGGCGGATGTCCGAAGCGCTGGACCGGGGGCGGTTTTCCTTCGTGCTGGACATACCACCCCGTTTCGAAGCGGATGTGCTGGCCGGACGGCAGCCCGCCTTGCAGCTAAATGTCGACGCCACAGCCATGAGCCATGCCGGGATAGGCTCGTATTACATCGCCTCCATCCTCAAACAGGAGGTCGCGGCCTATCTGCATCCGGGCGAACACGAGCCGTCCGCCGCCACCGCGGCGATACGGCTGGAGTTCAACGAAAACCGCTATGACAGCTGGTTTCTGGGCGTCATGATGATGATCAACGTCATCAACCTCCTGGCCATCGTCATCACCGGGGCGGCACTGATACGCGAGCGCGAGCACGGCACGCTGGAGCATTTGCTGGTCATGCCGGTTTCCCCGCTGGAAATCATGCTGGCCAAGATTTGGGCGAACGGCCTGGTCGTCCTGCTGGCCGTCGGCGTCGCGCTGCAAGTCATTGTGCGCGGCGCCCTCGGCGCCCCGCTTCTGGGCTCGACCCCACTGTTCATGGCGGCCACCGCGCTCTATCTGTTCGCCGCCACCTCCATCGGCATATTCCTCGCGACCGTGGCCCGCTCCATGCCGCAACTCGGCCTGCTGAGCATACTCGTGGTTTTTCCCATCACCACGCTGTCCGGCAACACCACGCCGCTGGACAGCATGCCCGAAGCGATCCAGCGCATCATGGCCTGCTCGCCCTCCACGCATTTCGTGAAAATCGCCCAGGCCGTGCTTTACCGGGGCGCGGGCGTCGATCTGGTCTGGCAGGAAATGGCTTGGGTGGCCGGCATAGGCTCGGTGTTCTTCCTCGCCGCGCTGCTGCGCTTCCGGCGCACGGTGAGCGTGGCCATCGGGTAGCGAGCGGGCGGCTGTCCACGCGAAGAGCTGCGGTGAAATTGACGCTGAAGCCGGTGGCGGGCTACGATCACGGCTCCGCCAAGGATTTAGGAAATCATCATCCGGATCGGCAAGGTGGGATGAGCACGCAGCGGAGCCCGGGACAGAGTCGGTTTCCACGGCGCGCGCCTGTCCGCTAGCCCGCGCGTTTGTTTCAGCGGGTGTCTTCTTGCCCATCACCGGGCCGCATTTCCGTCCTTCCGGAACCTAGTTCATCCGGTCCCTTACCCTTCCCCTACTGGAGCTACCGTGGCCCAATTGATGTTTTACGAGCGCCCCATCGCACTGAACCGCGAGCGGCACAAGGATCTGCGCCTAAAGGTCGTGGAGAACCATTACGCCTTCGCCCGGAATACCAACGCCCTTCCCATCACCAGCACGGAGTTCGCCGAGGCCTCGCGCGACTATCCCATCGTGTTCGTCGGAGGCGCGGACGGCTCGTTCAATGTCGCCGCACTCGTCGGTCTGCGCGACAATGAAAACCTGCTGGTCGACGAAAACGGCCATTGGGAGTCCGGCACCTACATCCCGGCCTTCGCACGCCGCTATCCCTTCGTGCTGGCGACGACCGACCATGACGAGCAACTGACCGTGTGCGTCGACGAGGTCTATCCCGGCTTGTCGCACGAAGAAGGGCAAGCCTTGTTCGACGAGCACGGCGCCGAATCGGATTACCTGAAGCAGTTGCTGCAATTCCTGCAACTCTTCCATGCCGAGGCGCAACGGACTTCGGTGTTCGCCAACCGGCTCAAGGAACTGGGACTGCTGGAACCCAAGGTCATCCATGTCGAACGTAATGGCAAGAAACAGACCATACAGGGCTTATGGACCGTGGACGCACAGCGGCTGCGCGGCATCGACGACGCGCGCGTGACAGAACTGTTCCGCTCGGGGTATCTGAGCTGGATCGAAGCCCATTTGATCTCGCTGGGCAGCCTGCCCCGCCTGGTGGCGCGGCTGGACGAACACACCCAGGTCAGCGACGAGGCAGGCCCCGTCGCCCCGCCGGAAGCCCCTGTCGTTACCCACTAGCCCGGTTTCCGGGTTCGGCGCAACTCTCGTGGATTCCGGTTGCCGCAGCCGGTTCCGCGGGGGCTCCGTCGCCGAGCGGCATCATCCCGGCGATGGATTTCGAGCGTCGCTGGCTGAGGGATACGGGAGCGGGGAACGCTCTTCCGAGGGTGGCCTTAAAATCACCTAGCGCGGGCTAATCCAGTGTCATCTGCCGACCTGATTCCCCCACAGGATTTTGTGCAGCTGAATTTGGAATCTTACCGGCAAGCGGTCGCGCAAGACCTTTTCCGCCAATTCGGTGGGATCCTGGTAGCCCACGGCCGGTGAAAACAAGACCTCGCACCGGGCGGGGAGATCGTACTGCTGCAGCTTGTCGATCGCCCAGCGGTAATCCTCGTCGTTCAGAATGACGAACTTGATCTGATCCTTCGGCCCCAGCAGCGCCAGGTTTTCGTAGCGATTGCGCTCGACCTCGCCCGACGAGGGCGTTTTCAAATCGACGACCTTGACGACACGCGGGTCCACTTCGGAGACGTCGAAGGCCCCGCTGGTTTCCAGCGAAACTTCGTAGCCCTCGTCGGCCAGGGCCCTCAGCAATTCCGGGCAAGCTTTCTGCGCCAGCGGTTCGCCGCCGGTCACGCAGACGTAGTGCGCACCATGGCTACGCACGCGGTCCAGTATTTCGGCGATCGACATCTTAGCCCCGCCGCTGAAGGCATACTCGGTGTCGCAGTAGACGCAGCGCAGCGGACAGCCCGTCAGGCGCACGAACACCGTGGGCCAGCCGGCGCTGCGGCTTTCGCCCTGCAGGGAGTGGAAAATTTCGGTGATGCGGAGGAGTTGCAAGGAAGGAAAGCGCGGGAAGGGCTTAATGCCCTTCCTGCTTGATCTTGGCCAGTTTCTTCTGCGCCTGGGTGGCGGCATTGGTGCCGGGGAAACGCTTGACGACGTCGTTCAGCAGATCGCGCGCCCTGACCCATTGTCCGCCGTCGTACTCGATGTAGCCGATTTTGAGCAGGGCGTCCGCGACTCGGCTGCTTTGCGGGTAGTCCCGTATCAGCTTGCGGTAGGCATCGCGAGATGCCGTGAAATCGCGTAGCACGTAGTAAGCCTCGCCCATCCAGTAAAGCGCGTTGTCCGCGTTTTCGCCGCCGGGATTGGCCGCCAGGAAGCCCTTGAACTCGCGTATGGATTCCGGGTATTTGCCGTCCTTGAGCAGATTGAGGCCTTTTTGATAAGCCGCCTGCTTGGCCGCGTTGGGATCCACGGCGGGCGCCGCGGGAGCCGCCGGCGCTGGAGCGCGTGGTGGCGCCTGAACGACGGGTGGCGGAGGCGGCGCAGCCCCAGCCGGTTCCTCCGCCGGAGCCGGATTCGGATTCTCCGTCGCAGGCGGCTGCTGACCGGGCGGCAGGCTACCCCTCAGGCGCTGGTCCAGGTCGGTGTACATGGCCGCCTGCTGCTGCTTGGCCAGATCCAACGCGTGGCTCAGCTCCTCGATCTCGCCGCGCATTCTGAGCACGTCGCCCTGCAACTGCTCGATGCGATTGAGCATTTCCGCCATGGATTCGCCGGACAGCCTTTTTTCGAGCTTGGCCACCCGCTCATCCAGGGTGCCGGCGCCGTAGGCCTGATCGAGCACGGGATCGAAGCCTCCGGGACCGGCGGCCTGGACCGCCGGTCCCGCCAGCAAACCAGCCGCCAAGACGGCGATGGAAATGCGCGGGCTCATGGCTTAGTGTCCCGGATAGGCGAGTTCGACCCGGCGATTCTGCTGGTAGGCCGATTCGTCGTGGCCGGATACGGCCGGCTTTTCCTCGCCGAAGCTGACGATCTGCAGTTGGCTGTCGGACACGCCCTGCAGCTTCAGCAGCTTGGCCACGGCCTTAGCGCGTTGCTCGCCCAGGGCCACGTTGTATTCGGACGAGCCGCGCTCGTCGGCATGACCTTCCAGCACGACGGTCTTGCCGGAATTGGAGGCCAGGAAAGCGGCGTGGTTGTTGACGACGGAAACGTATTCCGGCGCGACCTCGCTGCTGTCGTAATTGAAATAGATCACGCGCTTGGACAAGGGGCTGTTGGGGTCGTCCAGGGCCGCATCGCCGCCGCCTGCGCCGTAAGCACCGCCCGAGCCAGCGCCGTAAGCGCCGCCGTTCTGGCCCGCACCGTATTTGTTGATTTCGGGGCCGCCGGCACCGATCACGGCGGAATCTGCGTTTTCGCCTTCCCCGTTGACGCCGCCCTTGGAGCTGCAACCCGCGGCCGCCAGAGCGGCCACCAGCAATACCATGCCGAATTTCATCTTATTCATTCGTTTTCCTCATAAATCAGTGACTAGAAACTTTTCATGCGCTTAATCGCCCGGATCAGCGCGCTTAGGCGGTCTGCGGTCCGCCCTAGGGCGACCAGGCCGGTTGCCGCACCGAGCCGGCATCGACGCGCAGGCTTTGTCTGACCTTGCCGTCGATGGAAACCGCCGCCAATTGTCCGCCGTTGGCGGCATAAAGAATCATGCTGCCGTTCGGCGCGAAACCGGGCGATTCATCCTGCGGCCCCTTGGTCAGGATGCGCAGCTGACGGTTGGCCAGGTCCAACACCGCGATGCGGTAGCTGCCGCCGACGCCGTGCACCATAGCGATGCTCTTGCCGTCCGGCGAATAAACGCCGCGGGCGTTGTATTCGCCTTCGTAGGTGACGCGCTGCGGCTGGCCGCCCGCGCTGGAAACCAGATAGAGCTGCGGCTTGCCGCCCCGGTCGGAGGTGAACAGGATGCTGCGGCCGTCGCGCGACCAACTGGGTTCGGTGTCGATGGCGAAATGGTCGGTGATCCGTTGCAGCGAACGGCTGCCCAGGTCCATCACGTAGATGTCGGGATTGCCGTCCTTGGACAGGGTCATGGCCAGCCGGCTGCCGTCCGGCGACCAGGCCGGCGCGCCGTTGATGCCGGGTGCCTCGGACACCTTCTGCCGCTCGCCGCTGGACAGCGTCTGGGTAAAGACCGCCGCGGTCTTGTTCTCGAAAGACACATAGGCCACCTGACGGCCGTCGGGCGACCAGGACGGCGACATGATGGGCTCGCGCGAGGTGATGATGCTTTGCGGATTCGCTCCGTCGGTGTCGGCGACCTGTAGCTGGTAACGGCGGTTCGGGCCCTGACCGTTTACCGTGACATAGGCGACCCGGGTGGCGAACGCGCCGGCTTCGCCGGTGAGCTGCTGGTAAATGATGTCGGCGATACGGTGCGCCGCCTTGCGCGCTTCCGGGGCGGCGAAAGGGATGCTCAGCGTCGTGATGAGATTGCCCCGCACCGCATCGAACAAATGAAACTGGGCGACGAACTGGCCGCCCCCCGTGGGCCGTATCTGACCGATGACCAGATCGTCCTGGGACAGGGCTTGCCAGGCGGGGAATTGCACCTGTTCCGGCGCGGTCGGGCGCTGCGGCATGGATTCCAGCGGCAGGGTGCGGAAGCGCCCGCTGCGGGCCAAGTCGGCCGAAATGATGGAGCCGAGGTTTTCCCCGCCCAGTATTTCCTGGCCGCCGAAAGGCGCGATGGCGATGGGGATGCCGCCGTCGGCCCCTTGGGTGATCTGCACCGTCAACTCCGCCCGTACGGCCAGGGCGGCGAGGGCCAATAACGTTCCGAAAATTGCGGCGATGAATTTGTTTGTTCTCACAGTCGGCACCTAGACCGGTTCTAATCCGGCTTAAATTCGAAATCGAATGACCTTAACTCCTGCGCTACCCGGGCATCGGGTGGCATGGGTAGAGGGGCCGCCTTATGCACGGCATCCACGGCGGATCGGTCGAAAATTGGATCGCCGCTGCTGCGGACCACCTGCGCGCTTTGCACCCCTCCGCCCGGTAACGTGGTTACGCGGATTTTACAGGACAGCCCGCTTTTCGCGCCAACCCAACGGCTCTCCACCCGCGGTCGGATGTAGGTATTGGCCCAGGCCTGGGCGTCCCTCTTGGCCTTTTGAGACAGATCGGCCTGGCGTTCCGCTTCGAGTTGTTCCTTGAGCTCGGATTCGGCCTCCGCCTTGCGCCGGGCGGCCGCCGCCGCGGCATCGGCTTCCGCCTTGGCTTGCCGCTTGAGATCCTGCTCCGCCTGTTTGCGCGCTTCGGCTTCGGCCTGGCGCTTCAGTTCCTGCTCGGCCTGCTTCTTGGCTTCGGCCTCGGCCTTCTTGCGCGCTTCCAGCTCGGCTTGTTTCTTCGCCTCCGCGTCGGCTTTCTTCTTCGCTTCGAGTTCCGCCTGCTTCTTGGCCTCAACCGCCGCCTGCCGTTTGGCTTCTTCCTCGGCCTTTTTGCGGGCTTCCAGTTCGGCTTGCCTGCGCGCCTCGGCTTCCGCCTTTTTCTTTTCCTGCTCGGCCGCTAGCCGCACTTCTTCTTCGGCCTTGCGCTTGGCTTCCGCCTCGGCTTTTTTCTTTTCGGCCTCGGCCTGCCGTTTCGCTTCCAGCTCGGCTTGCTTCCTGGCTTCGGCTTCGGCCTTTTTGCGAGCTTCCAGTTCCGCCTGCCGCTTCTCTTCCTCTTCGGCTTTTTTGCGTGCTTCCAACTCGGCCCGTTTCTTGGCTTCTTCCTCGGCCTTCTTCTTGGCCGCGGTTTCCGCCTGCTGTTTGGCGGCGAGTTCGGCCTGGCGCTTTTCGTCCTCCAGACGCTGCTTTTCGGCGAGCAGCTTTTGTTGCTCGGCTTTCTTCTGCGCTTCCAGCTTGCGGGCTTCCTCCTGCTGCTTGCGCTCCGCCTGCTGCCTCGCTTCTTCTTCGGCCCGCTTTTTGGCCTCGGCGTCGGCCTGCGCCTTGGCTTCCCGTTCGGCTTTCAGCCGGGCTTCCTGCTCGGCCTGCTTCTTGGACTCCGCTTCGGCCTTCTTGCGGGCATCCTGCTCCGATTGCCGTTTGGCTTCTTCCTCGGCTTTTTCCCTCGCGGCCTCGGCCTGGCGTTTTTCTTCTTCCAGGCGCTTGCGCTCGGCGGCTTCCTGTTGCTGCTCGAGGCGCTGCCGTTCTTCTTCCCGCCTTTCCTCGACCAACTGGGCTTGCTTGCGGGCCTCCGCCGCTTCCTGCGCGCGCTTTTCCTCCTGCGCCTTTTGCGCTTGCTGTTCGGCTTGCTTCTGCTCGGCGACCTGCCGCTTTTGCGCTTGGGCGTCGACCTCGGCGCTTTCCATCAGCACGGCTTCCATCGTTTCCGGCTGGGCCGGCATTTCCGGGGGAGTGGCCGAATCGAAGTGAAAGGCGAACAGCAGGAACAGGACGAGGTGCAGCAGCAGCGATAAGCCCAGCGGACCCCGTTGACCTCTCGGCAACATTTATTCTTCCGCGGGTTGGGTCATCAATCCGACGGCAGGCACGCCGGCCTGCTTGAGTGCGGCCATGACCGTGATGACCTTGCCGTAATCGACCGACTTGTCGCCGCGTATCAGCACGGACCTGCCCGGCTTGCCCTGCACCGCCCCTAGGACCTTGCCGCTGAGAGCGGCGGCATCCACTTCGACGTCCTCGTGATCGCCGACATCGACGAACAGCTTACCCTCGGCGTTGATCGAGACCACGATGGGCGGTTCCTCCTTGGGATCCACCGCCTTGGCTTCGGCCTGGGGCAAATCGACGTCCACGCCGGTCTGCAGCAGGGGCGTGGTGATCATGAAGATGATCAACAGCACCAGGGAAACGTCGATGTACGGAACGACATTGATCTCGGCCATGGGTTTGCGCCGGCCGCCGCGCCCTCCTCCGGATACGTTCATTGCGCGTGCGCCTGCCGGTGCAAGAGGCTCAGGAACTCCTCGGTGAAGGCTTCGTAGCGATTGGCCAGACGGCCGATGTTGGTCGAATAGCGGTTATAGGCCATGACCGCCGGGATGGCCGCGAACAGGCCCATGGCGGTGGCGACCAGGGCTTCGGAGATGCCCGGCGCGACCATGGCCAGGGTCGCCTGCTTGACGCTGCCCAGCGAACGGAAAGAGTTCATGATGCCCCATACGGTGCCGAACAGGCCGATGTAAGGGCTGGTCGAGCCGACCGTGGCGAGGAAAGGCAGACGCTCGTCGAGCTTGTCCAGCTCGCGCGAGAGGGCCACCCGCATGCCCCGCTGCGCGCCCTCGATCACCGCGTCGGGGGTGATGCCGGCCTGCTGGCGCAAGCGGGCAAACTCCTTGAAACCGGACAGGAAGATGTTTTCCATGCCTTCGCTCGCGTAGTCCTCGGCGGCGAGTTGACGGTAAAGGTCGGCCAGGTCTATGCCGGACCAGAAGCGCTCTTCGAATTCGTCCGAAGTCTGCTCGGCGCGTCGGATTTCGCGGTACTTGGAAAAAATGTAGGTCCAGGAAACCACGGAAGCCATCATGAGGATGAACATCACGATCTGGACAACCAGGCTCGCTTCCTGGATGAGGGTGATGATGGAAAGTTCAGAGGACATCTTTGATCCGTTGCATTAAGTCGTCGGGAATGGCGGTGGGTTTCAGTTCGCCGTCGGTCAGACAGGCGATGCGAATCGCGGCCTCGCAGATCAGCTCGTCACCGCGCAGAATTTGCTGACTGAAGCTGATACTGGCCCGCCGCAGTTCGCTGATTTCGGCGCTGACGCGCAAGGCATCGTTGAAGCGGGCCGGCTTGAGATATTCCGCCTGCACCGAGCGCACGGCGAACAGCACGCCGGACCGTTCGCGCAACTCGTCCTGCTCGAAGCCGATCTCGCGCAGGCGTTCGGTGCGGGCGCGTTCGAAGAAGCGGAGATAGTTGGCGTAGTAAACCACGCCGCCGGCATCGGTGTCTTCGTAATACACCCGTACCGGCCAGAAAAAACGTGTTTCCGATGGTGCCGTATCGGCCATGGCGTTAAAACAACTCCTCATTGCCTCCCGGAACGGCCGGAGCGGGCAAACCGAAATGCAGGTAGGCTCCGCGGGTCGCCATGCGGCCGCGCGGTGTGCGCATGATGAAGCCTTGCTGGATCAGATAAGGTTCCAGCACGTCTTCGATGGCACCCTTGTCTTCGCCGATGGCGGCGGCCAGGTTGTCCAGCCCCACCGGGCCGCCGTCGAACTTGTGGATCATGGCCAGCAGGAGCTTGCGGTCCAGGTGGTCGAAACCCAGCCGGTCGATGTTGAGCATCTCCAGCGCCTTGCCGGCCAACTCGCCGGTGACCGTGCCGTCGCCCATCACCTGGGCGAAGTCGCGCACCCGCCGCAACAGACGGTTGGCGATGCGCGGCGTGCCGCGCGAGCGGCGGGCAATCTCCAGAGCACCTTCGGGACTTAGCCCTAAGTTCAGCAGGCGCGCCGAACGCGTGACGATCAGGGTGAGTTCCTCGACGGTGTAGAACTCCAGCCGATGCACGATGCCGAAACGATCGCGCAGCGGCGAGGTCAGCAATCCCGCTCGGGTGGTGGCGCCGACCAGGGTGAAGGGCGGCAGGTCCAGCTTGATCGACCGGGCGGCGGGGCCCTCGCCTATCATGATGTCGATCTGGTAATCCTCCATCGCGGGATAGAGAACTTCCTCCACCACCGGACTGAGCCTATGGATTTCGTCGATGAACAAGACGTCGCGCGGGTCCAGGTTGGTCAGCAGGGCCGCAAGGTCGCCGGCCTTTTCCAGCACCGGCCCGGAGGTCTGGCGGATGTTCACGCCCATCTCGTTGGCGACGATGTTGGCCAGCGTGGTCTTGCCCAGGCCCGGCGGACCGAAGATCAGCACGTGATCCAGGGCCTCGCTGCGCGCCCGAGCCGCCCGGATGAAGATGTCCATCTGCTCGCGCATGGCTTGCTGGCCGATGTAGTCCTGCAGCCGGCGCGGGCGGATGGCGCGGTCGACGGCTTCGTCCTCGCGCCCCAATTCCTGTGCGTCGATCAGGCGCTCGCCGGTCGCGCTCATTTTTTGGCCGCGCCTTGCAGAGCCAGACGGATCAAGTCTTCGCTGCTCTTGCCTTCGGCCGGTATGGCCTTAACCATGCCGGCGGCCTCTTGGGGCTTGAAGCCCAGGGCGATCAGCGCGCTGACCGCTTCCTGCGCGGGCGTTTCGACGGACGACAACTTCGCCCCGGAGGATGCCGGCAGCGCGCCGGACTCGAATGCAGGCAGGCGGTCGCGCAGTTCGATCACCAGCCGCTCGGCGGTCTTCTTGCCTATACCGGGCAGGCGGGTCAGGGTCGCGGAGTCGCCGTTCTGCACGCTGCGCTGGAAATCTTCCGCGCTGATGCCGGACAGGACCCCCAAGGCCAGCTTGGCGCCGACCCCGCTGACCTTGATGAGACTGCGGAACAGGGCACGCTCGGACTCGGAGTGAAAACCGAACAGGCTGTGAGCGTCTTCGCGTACCACGAGATGGGTGTGCAGCAAAACTTCCTCGCCCACGGCCGGCAGCCTGAAAAACGTCGACATGGGCGCATCCAGTTCGTAGCCGACACCGCGCACGTCCAACAGTAGCGACGGGGCTTTCTTGCTGACCAACACGCCGCGCAGAAAACCTATCATCGGACACCCAGCCTGCGCCCTTGCATGGATTCCATGCGGCGCTGAGTCTCGCGGGTATGGATGTGGCACAGCGCGATCCCCAAGGCATCGCCGGCATCGGCCTGCAGATTTTCGGACAAGCCCAGCAGTATCTTCACCATGTGCTGCACCTGGATCTTGTCCGCGCTGCCCTTGCCGACCAAGGCCAGCTTGACCTCGCGCGCGGCATATTCATAAACCGGCAGGCCGGCCGCCAACACGCCGCAGATGGCCGCGCCGCGGGCCTGGCCCAGTTTCAATGCGGAATCGGCGTTCTTGTGCACGAAGACCTGCTCGATGGCGAGCTCGTCGGGGCGGTATTGGCGGGCGATCGCGTGGATGCCGTCGTAGATTTGCCGCAGCCGCTCTGGAAAAGTCTCGGTTTCGGTGCGTATGCAGCCCTGGGCCACCAGGCGCGGACTGCCCGTGCCGGTGTCCACCAAGCCATAACCGGTGCAGCGGGAGCCGGGATCGATGCCGAGTACGCGTGTCACTCAGGCGATCTTGGCGAGTATGTCTTCGCTGATGTCGGCATTGGAATAGACGTTCTGCACGTCGTCCAGATCTTCCAGCCGTTCCAGCAGACGTATCATCTTTTCCGCATCGTCCTGCTCCAGCGAGGAACTGGTGCTGGCGCGCTGGGTGATCTCGGCGTTTTCGGGATTCAGGCCGGCACCGGCCAGGGCCTCCTTGACGGCGAGAAACGATTCCGGCGAGGTCAGCACGTCGAACGAACCGTCGTCGTTGCCGACCACGTCTTCCGCGCCGGCTTCCAGGGCCGCCTCCATCAAGGCGTCTTCATTGGCACCGGCCGGATAGCTGAGAATGCCGATCTTGCTGAACAGATAGGCCACGGAGCCATCGGTGCCCAGGTTGCCGCCCGCCTTGCTGAAGGCATGGCGCACCTCGGAGACGGTGCGGTTGCGATTGTCGGTGAGGCAATCGACCATCACGGCCACGCCGCCGGGGCCGTAACCTTCGTAGCGCACTTCCTCGTAGTTGTCGGTGTCGCCCGCGCCTATGCCTTTCTTGATGGCGCGCTCTATCACATCCTTGGACATGTTGTTGGACAAACCCTTGTCGATCGCGGCCCGAAGACGGGGATTGTTGGAAGGGTCGCCGCCGCCCATGCGGGACGCCACGGTGATTTCACGTATCAACTTGGTGAACAACTTGCCGCGACGGGCGTCCTGGGCTCCCTTGCGGTGCTGGATGTTGGCCCACTTACTATGACCTGCCATGATTGCCGATTAGCCTCGTAAAGTCCTGAAACAATTCGAATTAATGGAAATATTAACATCTATGTCCGTCGCGATCGACGTCCCGCGACCGGGCACCGCTGACCCGCGGGCAAATAAAAAACCCCGGCGGGCGTGGCCAACCGGGGTTCGTTGAATAACTCTCGCGGCCCGAACGGGCCGAAGAATTATTTCAGCTGGGACTTCTTGAACAGGCGATCCAGCTTGCTGTTGACTTCCTCAGCAGCGGCAGCAGCGCGACGAGCGGAAGCGTCGGCGCTGGCAGCCTTGGATTCGGCGGCCTGAGCGGCGGACAGTGCTTCGTCAGCAGTGCTCTTGATGGAAGAAGTTTCAGCCTTCAGACCGTCGATCTGGGTCTGCAGATTGCTGATGTCGCCCTTGGTGGCGCAACCAACGGTCAGGCCAGCGGCCACGAGTACAACTGCGAACTTAGCGGCTTTCATCATTAGTATTCTCCTTAACTGAAGGGTGAACGAAAACTGAATTATATCATCCATTCCGGGGAATGAACGGCTCCCGAGACTTAGTGTGCCGGGATTCCCGCGAGTTTTCCACTCTTTTTTTCGCAATCAGCGAATGACTACCAGCGTGCCTTTTTTGACCCACTGGCTGAGGCGATCGATCTGTTGGTTGGTCATGGCGATGCAGCCGTGCGTCCAATCGAAATTTTCGTGCACCGCCAAGCTTGCGGCGCCCAGGCCATGTATACCGATCTGCCCGCCCAGCGGCGTGTTCTGCGGCGGTACGCTATCTGCGAGGCTGGCCCGCACGATCGCATTGAACTGCTCTTCGCCGATCAGACCGTCCTGATAGGCGCGCTTGGCGTTCTCGGAATTCGGATAGGTCATGCCGAAGAAGCGATGATATTTGCTCTTGTCGTTGACCCAGCCGATGCGGTATTCGCCCAGTGGGGTCTTGTTGTCGTCACGCATCTTCTCGAAACCGGCACCTTTGCTTCCGATGGCGATGTGGTCGAACACTTCCTTGGCGTCATCGCCTTCCATGACCCGCAATTCGCGTGATCCGGTGTCCACGAGCAACCAGACATCACGCTCGCTGGCGCAGGCCGCTGCGCTGGAGATGAATAACAAGATCGATAAGAAAAAGTGCCGATTCACTTTCACACTCCCGGCCAAAAAATTAAACTGGGCACTAGGTTTCGCAAAAGCGTATATAGATAAACCATTTCGTCAGTCTTGAGAACACCGGCCATGAAGACAGCAACGCGCACGACCAGCCCCTACCCGGATCAGAAGCCCGGCACCTCGGGCTTGAGAAAGAAAGTCAAAGTGTTCCGGCAACCCAATTATCTGGAAAACTTCGTGCAATCGGTGTTCGACGTGTTGGGCGACGCAGCGGGCAAGACCTTGGTGTTGGGAGGCGACGGGCGCTATTTCAATCGCGAGGCCTTACAGACCATCGTGAAGATCGCCGTTGCCAACGGCGTCGGCAAACTGCTGATCGGACAAGGCGGACTGCTCTCGACACCTGCCGCTTCCTGCGTGATCCGTAAATACAAGGCGCATGGCGGCTTCATCCTCTCGGCCAGTCACAATCCCGGCGGCCCGGAAGAAGATTTCGGCATCAAATACAACGTCAGCAACGGCGGTCCGGCACCGGAAAACTTCACCAACGCGGTTTACGCGCGCAGCCTGGACATCGCCGAATACCGCATCGCTGAACTGCCCGACATCGACCTGGACAAGATCGGCGTCACCCAGATCGACGCCGTAGCGATCGAGATCATCGACCCCGTCGCCGATTACGCCGAACTGATGGGGCATCTGTTCGACTTTCCCCTGATATCCCAGGCGCTCAAGGCCGGTTCCATCACCCTTTGCTTCGACGCCATGCATGCCATCACCGGCCCTTATGCCCGGCGGATCCTGGAGGAAAAGCTGGGGGCCTCGGCGGGTTCGGTCATCAATGCCATCCCCAAGGAGGACTTCGGTGGCGGGCATCCCGATCCCAACCTCGTTCACGCCCATGTGTTGGCCGAACGCATGTACGGATCGAGCGCCCCGACTCTGGGCGCCGCTTCGGACGGCGACGGCGACCGCAACATGGTCATGGGCAGCCGGTTCTTCGTGACGCCCAGCGACAGCCTGGCGGTGCTGGCCGCCAACGCCCATTTGCTGCCCGGCTATAAGGCAGGATTGCGCGGCGTGGCGCGCTCGATGCCGACCAGTCAGGCGGTAGATCGCGTTGCCCGGGCCATGGGCATCGACGTCTACGAGACGCCCACCGGCTGGAAATTTTTCGGCAACCTGCTCGACGACAAGCGCATCACCCTGTGCGGCGAGGAAAGCTTCGGCACCGGCTCCGACCATGTGCGCGAAAAAGACGGCCTGTGGGCCGTACTGTTCTGGCTCAATCTGATCGCCATCAAGAAACAGTCGGTCAGCGAGATCGTACGCGACCATTGGCGCCGGTTCGGTCGCGACTATTATTCGCGCCACGATTACGAAGGCATCGAAACCGCCCGCGCGGACGGCCTCATCGAAAATTTGCGCTCGCAACTGGCCGAACTGCCGGGTAAAACCTTCGGGGATTACACCGTAAGTTACGCCGACGACTTTCGCTATGTGGATCCGGTCGACGGCAGCGTCAGCGAAAAACAAGGCATACGCATTGGATTCGAGAACGGCTCGCGCATCGTTTTCCGCCTGTCCGGCACGGGCACGGAAGGCGCCACCCTGCGCATTTACGTGGAACGCTACGAACGCGATCCCGAACGGCACGGCCAGGACACCCAGGAGGCATTGGCCGACCTCATCGCCTTGGCGAGAAACTTGAGCCAGGTGCACGAGCGTTCCGGCCTGGATAAACCGACCGTAATCACCTAAGCGGAAAGCTTGGCAGGCGGAGCTCGTGCACGGAGATCGCCGGCGCGAGCCCTTCCCTAGGTCCATGCCCCCTCACGCGAGGTGGCGCGTGGAGAATTCGGGGGAAATCAATCTGACGCCGCGCAATGTGCGCACAAGCCGTGAATTTCCACGGCCTTGCGATGCGCCTGGAAACCGGCCTCCCGAATTTCGACCGCCAGGGCAGCCATTACGACCTTGGCGGGCCGCTCCTCGACCTCATGACAACGCTCGCAAATCAGCAGCAACAACTCATGCTCGCTTTCCGAGGAAACGCAACCGACGAATGCGTTGAGACTTTCGACGCGGTGGACCAATCCCTGTTCGATCAGGAATTCCAGGGCACGATACACGGTCACCGGCTTGGCGGCGCACTCGAAAGGGCGGATTTTGTCCAGAAGGTCGTAGGCCTTGACCGCGCGGTGACTTTCCCAGATCAGCTCGAGCACCTTCCGCCGTATCGGCGTCAGGCGCACGCCTCTTAGGCCGCAAAGGCGCTCGGCGATATCTAACGCCCTCTCTATGCAGCCGGCATGGTTGTGCGGGTTAGCGGTGGCGGCCTCACTCCCTGAAAAGGGAGTGCCATCCGCCGTTGGCTGGGCTTCGAATTTGGACATGCCCGATCGAGCGCTTTACAGATGATGAAACACTGTAACATCGATATCGCCCGCGTACCAAGGGCGTCGCGGCTGGTTTCACGGTCCACCCAGAAGGACTCCGCCACCTCGGAAGCGGAGGTGCTGCGAAAATTCTTAGCATCCCCCGTATGAAATTCTGGTAGAATTATGTCAACTGAGGGGGCGACATGGCTTCGACGTGGATCGCGAAACCCGAGGTGCATGCCGAGGTGCAGAGGACCTCGTAAAACCATCTGCAAACAACATAGTTGCCAACGACGACAACTACGCTCTAGCTGCTTAAGTCAGCTAGCCTTCGGCCGGTAGCCCGCTTATAGGCGACCGGTACCGGGGGTAACCCAATTGTAAGCTCGCGCAGAGGCTCGTCCGGGGCCAAAGCGCTAAACAACACCGGAACCGCCGTATGTCTTCCCTGCCGCTCGGGCAGTGTACGGTTAAATCAATAGAGTCGGATACGCATGTAGAGCCAACGGCAGAGGATTTGCGGACGCGGGTTCAATCCCCGCCGCCTCCACCATCAAAACAAAGCCCAACCCGCCATGGTTGGGCTTTTTTCTTGGCTGAGTTCCGGCCAAATATCGGTTTGTCTCGAGTGGGCTTTCGTCGGCTGTTAGATCGGCTTCGGTGTGTCTTGCGACGAGACTAAAAAAAGACCAAACGTAATCTTGCTTGAACCTCTGGAGCACGACCATGCGTTACTCGTCTCAAGTCAAACCGATCAGCTACGTCAAGACCAACGCCGCCGAAGTGCTGACGCGCCTTGCCGAGCAGCGCGAGCCACCAAAATTCGACCGGGTATAAGTGCTTGGCTTATCGAACAAGCCTATGCGGATATCCGAGTCGTGATCCCGTTTCTCATTCGGCGGAACCCGATAGAGCCGGTTCCGCCTTACGGCCTTGTTCAAACCTTACCGTGTGATCTACCGCGTAGTGGGCGATCAGGTCATCATCTACCTGATCGCCGACGGCCGGCGTGACATGCGCGGTATTGGCGCGCAGACTGCTTGGCGCCTGAACCCCAGCAGCCTGTACCGGTAGCTCAATGGGATCATGTTCCCCGATTCCCGCACCCGGCGATCTTGGAAAAAGGCAGGTAGATCCGCCAAAATTCGACCGGCTATAAATACTTGTCTTGTCGAACAAGCCTATGTGGATATCCGAGTCGTGATCCCGTTTCCCATTACACCTTACGGCCTTGGCCAATACACAGCCTCGGGTGGCGGTTCTAGTTCGAGGACAACCTTTGGCGCCTCCCCCTTTTCTATGTCTCCATTTTTGAACGAACATGATCTAACCACCCACCCTTCGTAAAGGCATCTGAGCATCCAATCATCCTTTCCATCTCCGTACTCGTTTTGAAGGCTTGTCTTGCCAGCCAAAGAATCTATCAACAGGTTGGCTGGAACCTCTAGGACTATACCAGAAGCTTTGGTTGACATTATGAGCTCACCCGTAACGCGCCTGAATACTTCATTCTTATTTGGCTCGACCTTGTCCATTCGGAAGAAATACCTCCATCGATTGAAGTTAAGCTTGCCAATAGTAGCCAGATCGTCGTCAACCAGAGGCACCCTAGCCTTGGAATTTACGTATATGCCACCTCTTGCCACACGTTCAAATCTTCCGAATATGTTATTTGTGTCCTCGATGCGCAAAACAATTGCACCCGAAATACTACGCGTGGTTTGAAAGGCCGCAAATACCGCATTTTCAATGGTCGGATTTCCCGGACCGACCAGTGTTGACAGTGCCGGACTTTGATCGCTTCCTACGCAGATCAATCTCACACCGGTGACATCGTGCTGCTTTGATTTTGCCCGAAGTACTCGATATAAAGCGTGTTGCTTAACATCTTTCGGAGCCTCTTGAACCAAACCGCCTCCAGTCGATAAATACGGTCCAGATCGGTTCGGTAAATACGAAAAATCGATAGAATACGTAGAATGCTTGATGTGTAAAGGTGAATCAGGTTCCCGCGCGATATATTCGAAGAACACGGAAACGTCGTAACCTGCCAGGAATTGTTTTTTTTGATGTAATCCGGGAAGAGAACGCACTGGCCCGGCCATGTTCGTTCTGTCTCCATCGAATTGGCACGACACCTTGAACGGAGAAATTTCGCGACGAATTGCCTCCTGTGTAATCCATTCAGCAACTGCGCGTGATTGACGCTCCTCCCTCCAAAACCGTGGGTACAGAAAGGCAACCTCGATCTAAATTGTCTTACCACTCGAAAGAGTAAGGCGAATGTCTGGACTCGCGCCCTCTTCGGGTTCGTATTCGACCTTGCCGATTCTGGAAACCTCTTCGAGAACAATTAGCTCCCAAACAGCAGCAGTTCTTGTTTCGGAATTTCTGAGGTTTCCTCGAACCTGATCCAGCCGATATCCAACAATAGACTCACAGCGTCTAAGCAACTCGGCCGCTTGCTCCTCCCGTAACATTTACTTGTTCCCGCACTTAACATACTAAATAGAATCTATATCCACCGTGCTATCCAGATTGTATCTAGCACGGAACTAAGCATCCCCCGGTAACTGGGGGCTTTGGATACAGGCTGTTAGCCATTCTACAGAGCTTTTTTACCCATCAACAGGCTCATGCCGACGTGCTACCGCCTACAAGAACCGCCGCGCATCCTAGAGTAGCAAGAGCATTTGCCGCTCGCGCAAGGGCGACGCGACAAAACCGAAACGTTGGTAGAACGCTTCCGTCTCGGCGTCGATGGGGTGAGTGAGCAGCGCGCAGATGCCGGCCTGCTCGGCAATCATGAGTGTGCGGCGAATGGCATCCTGCAACATACCTACGCCGATACTCCGCCCCTGGTAAGCGCGATCTACCGCCAAGCGTGCAAGGATGACCACAGGAATGGGGTATTGCCCCATACCCTTGCGGATGCGCTCGGGAACTTCGAAGGTGTCGACCTGACCCACCGTCAGGCTGAAGTAGCCGACGACTCGGTTATCCTCGCAAACCACGAAAGTCTTGGCCGAGCCGCCTGCCTGCGCCTGCCGCAACAGCCAGCCGTTTAATGTGGGCTTGCTGCAGTCAAAGCCTTCCAGAACGTGTGTCGAATCGAGCGGTGCGGGTTCCGTCAGATTCACTTATCAGCCCAGGGCGGGCGCCGGGCGAACAGGTCGGCCAAGCTGGCGTTGTCGGACTCGGGGCGCTCCAGCATCTCCATCCGGCTCTGGTATTGGCTGCCGGAAACTATGAAAAGACGCTGGTCGAGCAAAGTCTGTTCGGCGGCTTGGCAGGCAGCATCCAGAACGAAGTCGGTAAGCGATTTGTGAGCTACTTCGGCGGCGCGACGTAACACGGCTTACTGCTCGGGTGTGGCGCGCAACCCCAGGGGGCGGAACGTGTGGTGGATGTGGTGGCGGCAGTCATGGCGGCCCTCCTTGCATAAGCACTGCTTCGGCGATGTTAGTACGCGAGGCGCACATCGTCCAGTTGAATACCAGGTTCGGCGTTAGAAAGGCGACCGAGCTTTTGCCGTGGCTCTGATAACATGAAACATCCAGAACTATCATGATGGAGAAGCTCTATGGCTGCCGCTGTCAGCGAAAAGTTTTCTTTCCAAGCCTCGCCTGAGGTACTTGCTGCACTTAGACGGATTGCCGAGGTGGAGGGGAGGGAGTTTCAGGCCGTGCTTGATGAAGCCTTGCGGGAGTACATCGAACGCAAGGAAAACGGCCGGCCTCGTCGCCAGGTCGTGGACGCCTTCGCGCAAAGCTTGGAGGAGTTCGATAGCCTGTACCGGGAACTCGCGAAGTGACGGAGCGGGATTATTTGACCGTCGCTGATGTGCTGGCGATGCATTCCCACCTGGTGCAGCGATACGGTGGAGCATCAGGCATCCGTGACCCCGGCACACTTGAGGCCGCATTGTTTCGCCCACAAACGGGTTACTACGACGATATTGTCGCCGAGGCGGCCACACTGCTGGAAAGCCTGGCCATCAATCATCCCTTCGTCGACGGCAACAAGCGGATAGCCTTCGCCGCTACCGATATATTCCTACGCATCAACGGTTATCGCATTAACCACGCACCGATGGCTATTTACGCCGATATGATGAGGATGTTTGAAACCGGGACTTTCGATGCAGCGTGTCCCACGACGTGCTGTGCCTAACGGCGTTCCCTACGCCGCACGGCCGCACTTGCGGGACGGTTATTGCCTTCGGCGCCCCAGCCGTCCCCCGTCGACTCGCTCCAGCGACCTTAGAGCCGTCGCCTCCGCATCGCTCCGAGATGACTCTACGGCCTGTTCGGGATGCCTTGCAGGTCACCTACGGACGCAATAAAGCCTGCGCCCTGCGGTGCCCCGCCCGGCCCTGGGCCTTCTGGGGGGCATGGAAAACATCCCGGTCTACCCGCTGCGCGGCTGACCTTTGTTTTCCAGCATTGCCCACCTGGAGCCGTGGCTTCGAGAGAGGGTGGTCGAAAAATAATCGGCAGGTATCGAAGCCGTTTTTAAAAACCTATAGGCCGAGACTCAAGGCGCTTCGCTGTGAGCATGGCAATACTGAGTAATGACACCCATATGGCACAGGTAAAATCCAGGTGATTCAAATTCCGATTTGTCCATGATCGCTCGGGGTGCCTTTAAACACGCCCCCCTTGCTCACGATGACGTCACCCACCTAAGCTTTCAGTACTTCCTTCTTGCCTAGTCCCTTCCTGCCACTGCGCATATTCCAGAGGCCGCAAACCGAAACGAATAGCGTTGCCCGCGTGCAGACCTTTGAACTCCGTCAAGACCAGTTCGACGAAACGCTCTCGGTCGTTCTCCGCAACAGTGGCGGGAATAGTGGTCCGGATCGACCCTTCGCTGACCGGCATTCCCCCGCGCACAACGGCAACGACGGCCTCCGTCAATGAATTGCGATAACGCAAACGGAAGGTGTCCGGCGGCACCAGATGCTGTTGCACGGCAACGTACTGCTGGCAAGACCGTTCATAAGCCCACACGAACACATCGCGCAGCAACTCGATGCGAGTAAGTTCATACACGCCCAGAACGCCATCGACGTAGGCTTGCTGCGGCACATCAATGAAGGAAAGCGGACAGAGATTGTGGCGAATGAAAGGAATATTGGCGGCCAGGCGCGAGACTCGTTTGTTCACATCCTCGAACGGTTGCAGGTAAGGGAGATGCACCATCAGGAAAAAAGCCTGTTCGAAGGGATCGCGAATTTCCGACGCCATAATGACCACGATGCCAAATAACTCTTCCAGCCGCTGCGGCATAGCGATCGGCAGATAGACGCTGCCGCCGATATCCACCGGATGGTTGCGAATGCGGCCACAAGCCAGCGGGTCAGGCAGCAAGCCATCGGAAAGGAATGCGTGCAGCGCGACGATGGTTTCCGCATTGACTCCGGCATGTTCGGTATCACGGACCAAATATTCGATCGCGGCTTTGTGGTTGAGGATCATCTGGGTTTCGAGCGCATCCTTGCCTTCTGCGGCCTGGCCGAATTCGATCAGTCGCTCGGTATCGAGCCGACTGTAGGTGTTGCCTTCCAGACGCGAGGACGCCCATGAAAGATCAATCATCAGGCGGTTCAAAATGTCACGTGCGAAGGTTCCGGCACGCTGTTGGCTTGCCGAGGAACGCCCCAGCAGGTGCAGTTGGGCGCGCAACGATTCCGGGAGATAGTAGGTCAGGTTGGGGTGATACCGCTCCAGAAACTCGACTTTGTAACTGACGGGCTGTCTTTGCTGGCGTGGCTGGCGGATGTACGCCCTGATCTCTGCGCCTTCTGGTGAGGTGGGAACATACACCTCGCTGTTGGCCTGGACTATATCGGCTGCCTCGGCAATCACCGAGACGCCATTGACTGGCGAAATCCGATACTTTATCGCGCGTCCCTCGCCTTCTAGCTTGACCCGCATCTGCTCAACCAGTGTGGCCAGGCGGCGCTGCAGAGTGCGGCGGGACATGACCATAGCCATTGCCTGTGAAAGCCTGTCGATGCCAATGCCATCCGGGTACTGGCCGATCAGTTCGACGAGTCGATCCAAATCCTGTGCTGAAACGAGCTTGGGCATATCAGGCGTATTGTTGTGGCGCGTACCCGCAGTATCGCGCCACTTTAGTTGGCGCGCAAAAAATATTCGTGCCAGAACACTTCAACAATCGCAAAAAGGCCAAACGCCGGAATTCTTACTCATCGGCCCGAAGCGTTCCTATCCTGTTGAGAGAATGGGTTCGGGTTCAGTTCCCTGATCCGACCACCATACACAAGGGCTCGGAAATTCTCCGGGCCCTTCTTTTTGCCTGGAGTCCCCGCGTGGCGCGGGGTTCTGGCCCTCAGTGCTGCGGGGATCGCCTGTCGAAATGCCCGGAATCGGCCACTTTCTCGGCCAGAGCCGTCTCTTTTCTCCGTTTGGCCTGCGGGTAGGCGCAGTGGGCACTCTTTTACAATCAACAACTTATGAGCTTGTGTTCATAGTCAACTATGCCCACCAAGGCAGAAAGGGCGGGCGCGTCTCCTGCCCGTTACTCGGTATCACCCACTTCGTCAGCGGCGCTTTCAAGTTCGCCTTCCCGGTACTTATGCGCTGGAACAGCAATGAAGTCCAATGCCGATAGGCAAACAAAAATCGAGCGGTGATACCCCTCGGGGGCAAGGTAAAGAAGTTCTTGCTCGTCAGCCATCGATAGGTTGCAGAAAGTCTCGTACACAATCTTGTTATCGATAAGTGAAATTTGGCGACTGCGGCTGCCCCGCAATTGCCAAGTGATGTCGTGGGCTCTCGAAGCGTACAGTTCCGTTGTTTCGTTAGCTTCTTGCTGTAATTTGGTGCGATCTTCTGGCTTGACGCGGCCATTCGCGATCAATTCGTCTAGAACTGCATCGTCGAGGGAAACCTTCTTGAGTACGGTCTGGATTTCTTGTTCGCTGAACTCGTCGTCCAGAAACTCTGGGCACTCCAGATGCTCCACGATCTTCCAGAATCTCTCGTCGGGATGCACATCAAGGTGCTGTCCACCATAGTCCTCTGGCCCATAGTCGTCGTAAGCATCACTCGAAAAATATGCATCTGCGATGGCTTTGCGACGAACAAACACTATTCGGTTGTCAGAGGCCTTGCAGGTCACCTGCGGACGCAATAAAGCCTGCACCCTTCGGTGCCCCACCCGGCCCTGCGCCTTCTGGGGGGTATGGAAAGTATCCCGGTCTACCCGCTGCGCGGCTGACCTTTGTTTTCCAGCCATGATGGATGGTTTCCGGTGCCACGACGGTTGCCATCGGCTTTCGCTTCGGTACCCTGCGATTGTTGGCTATTCCCGACAAATCTCCGCGCCTCTGAGTCTAACGAGGACCGGAAAGCCGGCCGGCAGGCAGCTTGATAGGGCATGCCATAAGGCCCACTCGGTACCTGGCCGAGGGTGGCCCGGCATTTGCTTAGTCAAACTTATCCAAATATCAGGTTCGGCCACGATGTATTCATTTCCCTTTCGCCTCTCACTCCTGCTTCCCCTAGCTTTGCTCGCCGCCTGTTCCTGGCAACCGGTCGTTCGCGAACAAGCTGCGCCGGTGCCGGTAACTCCGGAAACGGTCGAAAGCCATGACTTCGGCCTGAATACCGAAAACAGCGTCGTGGGCCGTTTGGCCACGGTGCCAGTGCAGGAGGGCGATACCTTGCTGGACATCGCACGACATTACGGCCTGGGTCACAGCCATATCGCCGAAGCCAATCCGGGCATCGACGTCTGGCTGCCGCAGCCCGATGCTCGCGCGGTCTTGCCCCTGCAGTTCATCCTGCCCGACGCGCCGCGCAAAGGCGTGGTGATCAACCTGGCCACCATGCGGCTGTTTCGCTACACCAAGAGCGGCGAACTGCGGACCTACCCGGTCGGCATAGGGCGGGAAGGTCGCTCGACACCCACCGGCGCGATGGCCATAGACCGCAAGGCCGAACACCCGACCTGGCATGTGCCCGAGTCGATCCGCAAGGATCATCAGGCCAAGGGCGATCCGCTGCCGGCCGTCGTGTCTCCGGGCCCCGACAATCCCCTGGGCGACTATGCCTTCTACCTCAACAAGCCGAACTACCTCATCCACGGCACCAACAAGCCCTACAGCATCGGCTTTCGCGCCAGCAACGGCTGCCTCCGGCTGTATCCGGAAGACATCGAAAAGCTCTATGGCGACGTCGCGGTCAAAACGCCGATCCGCATCGTCAACCAGCCTTACCTGATCGGCTGGCTGGACGGCGAACCCTATCTGGAAGCCCACGAACCGTTCGAGGAGGCCGACGCCAAACGCCTGGTGAAAGAACTGAACGCCAAGCTCAAGCAGATCGAGAAAAAGCAGGGCATCAAACTGGATTGGCCCAAGATCGACGCCACCCTCACCCAGGCGCGCGGCTTGCCCACACCGATACGCATCGGCTCGCAAAATCTGGAACAGACCCTGGCCGGAGCGCTAGCCCTGCAACGCCCGGCTCGTTTAGTCGGACAGCCGCAGCCCGTGGCGGACAAGACCCCGGCCTGGTACGTAAAAATCGAGGAAACCGAAAACGCGCGCGATGCCGAGCGTTTGGCCGCCATGCTCAACCACCAGGGTCCGCGCATACCCGCGAAAGCCGTGGTCGACGGCCCACGTCAACACGTGCTGGCGGGCCCCTACGACGATGCCAAGAGCGCGAACGAAGCCATCAAACGCTTGCGTGTCGATCTGGAAATGAAAGGAAAAATCGTCGCCCCGGACACTACACTGAAGCTGGGCGACACGCGCTGAAGCGGACGCTTGCCTCCAGCGCCTGCCGACACTCTAGAACCCGCTATCGGCCGTACACCAGGATTACGGGCAAAGCCACTCAGTCCGCTGTAGCTCGCAGCGCCTGCTCCAGGTCGTTAATCAGATCCTGGACATTCTCGATGCCGACCGAGACACGCAGCAGGTCGACCGGGCAGCGGGTTCCCGAACCTTCGACGCTGGCGCGGTGTTCGATCAGGCTTTCCACCGAACCGAGCGAGGTCGCCCGCCTGAAGAGCCGGACCCGCGCCGCCACGGCTCTGGCGGCGTCTTCGCCGCCGCGTATGCGCAGCGACAGCATGGCGCCGTAGCCGCCCTCCATTTGGCGCGCGGCGATGTCGTGGCCGGGATGGGAAGGCAGGCCGGGGTAGAGCACGGCGGCGATCGCCGGATGATGCTCGAAATGGGCCGCGATGGACGCGGCGGAATCGGCCGCGGCGCGCACACGCGGAAACAGCGTGCGCAGCCCGCGGTTCAACAGCCAGGCCTCGAAGGGGCCGAGGATCGCGCCGCCCGAGGCGCGCGTGGACTTGATCCTCGCCCATAACTCATCTTCGACCCGAGCCACGAGCACGCCGGCCACGACGTCGGAGTGGCCGTTCAGATACTTGGTGGCGGAATGCATCACGATGTCGGCGCCCAGGTTCAGCGGGCGGGTGAACACCGGCGTGGCCACCGTCGAGTCGACGACCAGGCGTGCCCCGGCCGCGTGGGCGAGGTCAGCGGCACGGGCGATGTCGGTGATTTCCCAGGTCGGATTGGCCGGCGTCTCCACCCACACCAGATCGGCCGGCCGTCCCAGTAGCTCGGCGAGTTCGTCGCCGTCGGCGTAGAAATCGAGCGTGATCTGCCAGTTCGTACTGAATTCGATCAGCCAGCGCCGCAAAGCCCAGTACATGGCCTGCGGAGCCACTACGCGCGCGCCGGGCCTGAGCGCCAGAAGCACCGCCGTTGCGGCGGCCATGCCCGAGGCGAAAAGCGCCGCCGCCGCGCCCTGCTCGAGCCGGCACAGCAGGGCCTCGGCGGCGTCGTAGGCCGGGCTCGCGTCGCGCGCATAAACCCGCCCGCCGGGGTAGCCGCCGTCGGCGGCGCGCTCGAACGTGGAGGCGAGGTGCAGCGGCGGCACGATGTCGTAATAGGGTGGCTCCGCGTCGCCCAGGCCTCGGGCGGCCAGGGTATCGGGGTGACAGTGCTCGTCGTGCGGCATGATCCGGTTTCCTGCGTTGAGTGAGAGGTCGGGCGATCCGCCGCCCGTCGCCGCGAGCCTAACAAGACGCCGACGATGGTGTCGAGTGCGCGGGATTGATAGACTCGAAGCCATAGTCTGTAGTCCCAGGGTAGGGCGCTCCCGTCGTGATCCGCATCGAAAACCTGCACAAGACCTATCGCGTCGATGGGCGTGAAATCTGCGCGCTGAACGGAATCGACCTGCACATCGGCGAGGGCGAGATATTCGGCATCATCGGCCGTTCCGGTGCGGGCAAGAGCACGCTGATCCGCAGCTTGAACCTGCTCGAACGTCCGAGCGCCGGCCGCGTGTTGATAGCCGGCGAGGACATCACGCAGTTCGACCACCACCGGCTGTATGCGCTGCGCCGGCGTACCGGCATGATCTTCCAGCACTTCAACCTGCTCAACGCGAAGACGGTGGCCGACAACATAGCCTGGCCGCTGAAGGCCACCGGGCGCCATACCGCCGCGCAACGCGCCGCGCGGGTCGCCGAGCTGCTGGACCTGGTGGGGCTGGCCGACCAGGGCGGGAAATACCCGGCGCAATTGTCGGGCGGACAGAAGCAGCGCGTGGGCATCGCGCGTGCGCTGGCCAATCATCCGCAATTACTGCTGTGCGACGAGGCGACCTCCGCGCTCGATCCCGAAACCACACAGTCCATCCTCAAGCTGCTGCTCGACATCAACCGCCAGCTCGGCCTCACCATCGTGCTGATCACCCACGAGATGCAGGTCATTCGCACACTGTGCGACCGGGTCGCGGTCATCGAGGCCGGGCGCATCGTCGAGTGCGGCACGGTCGCCGAGGTGTTTTTGCATCCGCGGCATCCCGTGACGCGCAGCCTGGTGACGCAGAGCGATCCACTGATCGCGGCAACGCCGGCCCCGTTCCCAGCGTACCCGAGTGACAAACCGCGCGGTACCCGGGTGCGCCTGACCTATCTCGGCGACGTCGTTTACCAGCCCATCCTGAGCCATCTCGCCGCGGCGACGCCGGCACGGATCACCCTGTTGCAGGGCGAGGTGTCGACCATCAAGGACGTACCTTTCGGCCAACTACTGCTGGAGCTGCAAGGCAGCACGGACGAAATCGGCCGGGTATACGCCGAACTCGACCGCTTGCAGATCCACCGCGAGGTTCTATTGTGATCGACCTGTCCGTCATCGACTGGGCCGACATCGGTGCCGCGACCTGGGAGACGCTGGTGATGACCGGGGTTTCCCTGCTATTCACCGTGCTGATCGGCCTGCCGCTGGGCATCCTGCTTTACCTGACCGCCAGCAAACAGTTGCTGGACAGGCCCGGCGTGTACCGGGCGCTGTCATTCGTCGTCAACGTGCTGCGATCGGTGCCTTTCCTGATCCTGCTGATCGTGATGATACCGGTGACGGTGATCCTGATAGGCACCTCGCTGGGCGTCGAAGGCGCGATACCGCCGCTGGTCGTCGGCACGGCGCCGTTTTTCGCCCGCTTGGTGGAAAACGTGCTGCGCGAGGTGGACCGCGGCGTCATCGAGGCCTGCCAGGCGATGGGCATACGCACCCACCGCATCATTTTCGGCGCGCTCTTGCCCGAGGCGCTGCCGGGGCTGATCGCCGCCACCACCGTGACCGCGATCACGCTGATGTCTTACGCAGCGATGTCGGGCGTGATCGGCGGCGGCGGCCTGGGCGATCTCGCCATCCGTTTCGGCTATCAGCGCTTTCAGACCGAGGTGATGGTGATCACCGTCGCCCTGCTGGTGGTGCTGGTTCAACTCATCCAGTACGCCGGCGACCGCCTGGTGCTTTATTTCACCCGCCATTGATTACCCAACGCAGGAGCGTTCCATGTCCACCCCGATACGCAGGTTTTTGATCGCCGCGCTGTTCACCCTCGTGCTTGCTCCGGCCGCTCAGGCCGCCGACAAGCTGGTGATCGCCGCCACGCCCGTGCCGCACGCCGAGATCCTCGAATTCGTCAAGCCGATCCTGGCGAAAGAAGGCGTGGCGCTGGAGGTGAAGGTGTTCACCGACTATGTGCAGCCGGCGGTGCAGACCAACGAGAAGCGGGTCGACGGCAACTACTACCTGCACCAGCCCTTTCTGGACGAACTCAAGAAGAAACAGAAAAACGACATCCAGGTCGCGGTGGCCAAGGTCCATGTCGAGCCTTTCGCCGCGTATTCCAGCAAGCATAAGAGTCTGGCCGAGCTTCCCGCCGGCGCCACCGTGGCGCTGCCGAACGACCCGTCCAACTCCGGCCGCGCGCTCCTGCTGCTGGCGAAACAAGGCCTGATCACGCTGAAGGGCGCCGACAACATCTCGGCGACCACCAAGGACATCGTGGCGAACCCCAAGAAGCTGAAGTTCCGCGAACTGGAGGCCGCCACGCTGCCGCGCATCCTGAACCAGGTCGACCTTGCCCTGATCAACACCAATTACGCGATAGCCGCCAAGCTGAATCCGCTCAAGGACTCGCTGTTCATCGAGGACGCCCGCTCGCCTTACGCCAACCTGCTGGTGGCGCGCACCGATAACGTCGACAGCCCGGCGATCAAGAAGCTGGCGGCGGCGCTGACCTCGCCGGAAGTGAAGCAATTCATCGCCGACAAATACCAGGGCGCGGTGGTGCCGGCGTTCTGATCCATGAACGATGCCGCAACGCCCTGACGGCCGTTATCTCATCGCGCTCGGTCGGCCGATGGATGCCCGACTCAAAAGAAACCGGCGGGCCGCGTCGGGTTTCCCTCCGAGCGACGGACTTGCCGATCGCCCGCGCCAGATGGCTGGCCCTTTCATCCGATGGCTTCAAGACCCATGATCGCCGTCCTGTCGGGGGTGTCCGGCTCCGGGAAAACCACCGTTGGGCGCTTGCTTGCGCAGGCCTTGAGCTGGCCTTATATCGAGGGCGACGATTTACACCCTGCGGCCAATATCGAGAAGATGAGCAAGGGCGTCCCTCTCACCGACTACGATCGTCAGTCCTGGCTTGTAGAACTATCCCGCGTGTTTGCCGAATACCTGCACGGCGAAAAATCGGCCGTGGCGAGTTGTTCCGCCCTGAAACGGTCCTATCGGGATCGGCTCAGGGCCGCGGGCCCGGGAGTCGTATTCGTTCAGTTAAGCACAACGCCCGAAATCATTCGTTTGCGCCTCACGACTCGCCAGGCTCATTTCGCGGGTGTCGGACTCATGGCAAGCCAATTCGCAGCCCTGGAACCGCTCGATTCCGATGAAGGCATGATCATCGAGGCGTCGACCGATCCCGCCGACATTGTGCTTACCATCCGGCAGCGCTGGGCACTTTAGACCATCGCCGGAATTTACCGCCCGAAGCCGCGCCCGAGGTAGGACGGCATCGGGTGCGGAAGGCCATGGGCTATCCGAACCCTGTAAGGGCCAGTAAACGGACTGAGCAGGGCTCAGCGGGATTTCGGCGGGTACTTGGTCGCCGGTACTGGGCGGCGCTCCTCGCCATAGCCGACCGGAACGGCTCGCGCTTGGTTCTTGGCAGCGCTTTTGGGCGCGTTTGCCTGTCGGGGAACAAGCTGTGGACGGGTTTCTCCCCGCCGAGCGCCGGCAAGAGCCTGGGCTTTCGGTGATACGGACGGCCGCGACTTGCTGTATTCCACCAAGACGGCTTTCTTCGGTTCGGCCCTCACCGTACTGACGCCTTTGAAAGATACCGGCTGAACCCGTGCCGCGCCGGCGAGTTGCCGTGGATATGCGGCCTTCGGCGCCAGGATTGGGACAACGGGCGCGGACGTGGCCGCGCTGGCGACTTTCAGCGTTGCGGGGACAGGTTGTGGCACCGTGGATGCGGCGCTAAACGCGGATTTTCTGGCTGACGCGTCGGCCGTCCAGATAGCGTCACCCTCATAATTCAGACCTTCCGGGAAAAAACGCTGCGGCTCGCTGGCGATCTCCCGCGCCGCCAGAAATTCGGCGTAATAGTTGCGAGAGGCGAAGCCGAATTGCGGGTGGTCGTATTCCTTGACGATCCGCGGGAAGTCGTGGCCAAAGCGGTTCTTGGCCCTTTGCATGCCGCCTATGCCGTGATTGTACGAGGTCACGGCGAGCGGCCAACTGCCCAGTTTGTGGTAGGCATGGCTCAGGTAGCGGGCGGCGCCATACGTCGAGGCGATAGGATCGAGCCGGGCCTCCGCGCTGTCGTCGCCGTCCATGAAGATGCGGGCCGCCCCGGCGGTGAATTGCCAGACGCCCAACGCGCCAGCCGAGGAATGCGCGTTAAACTGAAACGAAGACTCCACGTGGGGCAGATACGCCAAGTCCTCCGGCAAACCGGCGTTGCGGAAGATTTCCCGATACTTGCGGTCGTAGCGACTGCCGATGGCCAGCCCCTTCTTGAACCGTTCCCGGAGTCCGCGCTGCTGGCGCAGGCGCTGACTGGCGCCATAAATGGCATTGCGGTCGCCGGTGATCTGCCCCACCTGCTCCACCAGCCCTTGTTCATCGCCGTTCAACGCCGCCCCCGAGGCTAGCTTATATTCCAAATCGCCCAACCGGCGCTTCCAGCCATCGAGGCGCGACTGGATGTATTCCTTCTGTTCGGGAGTCAGGCTCTCGCCTACCCCATCCGGCAACTGCACGACCTCATAGATCACATTCATGTGAAGCTTGTCATGAATGGCTACTTGGGACCGGCTCCAGCTGGCGTAGACCTTGCGCCAGAATTTCACCTGGGGCTCGATCTCCCTGGGCCTGGGAAACACCTCCGACGGGTGGTATGCCGGCTCCGGTGTATCGTCGGGGTAAGCCAGGATCGGGTTGGACGGAGCAATGGGCTCGCGTGGCGGAGTTGCCTGTGACCTCCCGTTAGTCTTATGGACCACGGGTTTCGTGCTACAGGCGGCCATCAAGATAAGTGGAACCACGGTGAATAAAACTTGGAGCAGTCTGCTGGACATGATAATGCCTCGGTTTCCAGGCCACCGGCCAAGGCCGCGATCGGCCGCACATCTACGGAATCCCCGGCGCTCATTCTGAGCCGGCCTGGGCATTGTAGTCCACCCTACCGCCAACGATTGGGTGATATCCGCATTATCGGCCTTCTGGGGTGTGGCTGCGGACTATAACGGCAAAGTCTACGAATCCCAAGGCGGGTCTACACCGCAGTAAGGCACGAAACTCGGATCCGTTGGTTCGATCGTCGCGAGAGTGACGACCCCATGCTCGTCCGCGGCGGGCCGGGGTGATTTGCGCCCGCCCCTCGCGTAAGACGACTTTTCATTTCCTTTCACGGCGCCGGGCGAGTTGGCCTCACCGCCCGCGTCTGCAGGCTGCCACCTCTGGAACAGGGCGCTCTCGATCCCGTTCGGGATGTACCACTTCTTCCGCGCGGCATCCCAGCGCGCGCCAAGCGCCTTCGCCTGATCCTTCTCCGCATAAGGCACGTCCAAGTATCGTTTCTGGTTGCTCATGTCTGCTTGAATGTGGGGTAGTCTGGAAAAACAGCCCGGTTATCCGCCGGGGATTGCATGTGCCGTATGACGGGGCTACAAGGAAGCTCGTTGCCAAGACGAAAGCCGGCACGCTTTTACAAGCATCCGTCGACCATAAAAAAAGGTTTACCTGCACGAAGCAGGTAAACCTTTTGTATTGGCTGGGGGACTAGGATTCGAACCTAGGTTGATGGAGTCAGAGTCCATAGTCCTGCCGCTAGACGATCCCCCAATAGCCTGTGTAGCGGACGCCGAGCAGGAAGCGTCCGAAAACGATTAACGCTTGGAGAACTGCGGGCGTCTTCTCGCCTTGTGCAGACCGACCTTCTTACGTTCCACTTCGCGAGCGTCGCGGGTGACGTAGCCGGCCTTGCGCAGCGCGGGACGCAGGGTCTCGTCGAGGTCGATCAGGGCGCGGGTCAAACCATGGCGTATCGCGCCAGCCTGACCGGACGGGCCACCGCCAACGACCTTGACGTTCACGTCGATCTTGTCGCCCAACTCCAGGGTTTCGAGCGGCTGACGCACGATCATGCGGTCCGTCTTTCTGCCGAAGTAATCGTCGAGCGCCTTGTTGTTGACGGTGATGAGACCCGTGCCGGACTTGGCGTAAACCCGTGCAATCGCACTCTTGCGACGACCGGTTCCGTAATTCTGAGCTTGTGCCATGGTTGACCTGACTTAACTGTTTAGATTTCCAACAACTTCGGCTGTTGTGCCTGATGACCGTGCTCGGCGCCAGCGTAGATCTTCAACTTCTTGAACATCGCGCGACCCAGCGGATTCTTCGGCAGCATGCCCTTCACGGCGGTCTGGATGATGCGTTCCGGGTGAGTCTGGCGCAGCTTGCCGAGAGCAACCGACTTCATGTTACCGATATAGCCGGTGTGCTTGTAATAAATCTTGTCTTTTTCCTTGTTTCCCGTCACATGCACTTTTTCTGCATTGATGACGATGATGTAATCGCCGGTATCAACATGCGGCGTATACTCCGCTTTGTGCTTGCCGCGCAGACGGCGCGCAATCTCGGTGGAGAGTCGACCGAGCGTCTTGCCATCGGCATCGATGACATACCAGTCGCGTTTTACTTCGGCCGGCTTCGCGCTAAAGGTTTTCATGCTGCTCGAGCTCCAAAATTTGGCTTTCTTCTATAAAGCGGCGCATATTACCTGAGGCTATCGCTCAAGACAAGCCCGAACATGACCTTCCGACTAAGCCCAGCGGCGATGTCGAATGCGAGGCCCATGATATCACGAGTGCGCATCCTCATCCTGCAACCTTGGCCGCGCGGAACGTGGCGTAGCGCTGCCATAGTCCTCGGGAAAAGCCTTTCAGGTCGTCCAGGTAGGTGTAAGCGACCGGTATGACCAGCAAACTCAACACCGTGGAAGTTACCAGGCCGCCGATGACGGCGATGGCCATGGGGCTGCGGAAGGACAGGTCGGCCGTGCCGGTCCCCACGGCGATCGGCAGCATGCCGGCGCCCATGGCGATCGTGGTCATGACGATGGGCCGGGCGCGCTTGCGACAGGCATCGAGCAGCGCCTCGGTGCGGCTCATGCCATGGTCGCGCCGCGCCACGATGGCGTATTCGACCAGCAGGATGGAATTCTTGGTGGCGATACCCATGAGCATGACTAGCCCGATGAGGGAGGGCATGGAAAACGCCTTGCCGGTCAACAGCAACGCCACGAAGCCGCCGCCGAACGACAGGGGCAAGGCAACCAGGATGGTGACGGGCTGGATGAAGTCCTTGAACAGCAGCACCAGCACGATGAAGATGCACAGCGCACCGGTCAGCATGGCGAGGCCGAAGTTGGCGAACAACTCGCCCATCATCTCGGCGTCGCCGATGTTGATCTGCTTAACACCCGCCGGCAGGTTTCGGATGCTGGACAGATTTTGCACCGCGCGCGCCACGTCGCCCAGTGGCAAGTCGGAGAGCTCGATTTCGAAATTGATGTTGCGCGACCGATCGTAGCGGTCGATGACGGCCGGTCCGCTGGAAAGCTCCAGCCGCGCGACCTGCCCCACCATCACCGCGCCTCCCTTGCCCGAGGGCACGGCCAGACGCTCCAGCACCGACAGGTCGCGCCGTCCGTCCGAGGCCAGGCGGACCACCACGGGCACTTGGCGCTGGGCCAGGTTGAGCTTGGGCAGGGAGATGTCGTAATCCCCCACCGTCGCGATGCGTAGCGTTTCTCCGATGGCGGCGGTGGTCACGCCCAGATCGGCGGCGCGGGCGAAATCGGGCCGCACGGCGATCTCGGGGCGGACCAGGGCGGCGCTGGAAGCAATGCTGCCCAAACCGGGTATGGTCCTCAAGTCCTTTTCCACCGCGCGGGCGGCCGTCGCGAGGGACTTGGGATCTTCGCCGCTCAGCACCAGGATGTATTTTTCGCCCGAACCGCCCAATCCGACCTTGGTCCGCACACCCGGCAGAGATTGCAGAGCCCGGCGGATGTCCTGCTCGATAACCTGCTTACGCACCGGCCGATCCTGGCGGTTGGCGAGCACTATCGTCAGCGTGGCCTTGCGCACCTCGCCGCCGGATTGCGGAGCCATGGGGTCGCTGCCGGCGCTGCCGCCACCTATCGTTGTGTAGACGCTCTTGACGTAGGACACTCCGGCCACCCGTGCGCGGGCGGCCTCCGCCGCCGCCCGCGTTTGGGCCAGGGTCGCGCCCGGCGGCAATTCGACGAAGACCTGGGTCTGCGGATTGTCGTCCGGCGGGACGAAACCGGTGGGCAGCAGCGGTATCAAGAACAGCGAGCCGACGAAAAACCCCGTCGCGCCGGCGACCGTGATCAGCCGGTGCCTCAGGCACCAGGCCGCCAGCCGCATGTAGGCGCGCATGCCCCAACCTTCGCGCGCTTCGGAGCGCCCGGTATTTTTCAGCATATAGGCCGCCATCATGGGCGTGAGCATGCGAGCGACCACCAGCGAAGCGAGTACGGCCAGGGCGGCGGTCCAGCCGAACTGGATGAAAAAACGTCCGGCTACGCCGCTCATGAAAGCCGTGGGCAGAAATACCGCGACCAGCGCGAAAGTCGTTGCGATCACCGCCAGGCCGATTTCGTCGGCCGCCTCCATCGCCGCCTGGTAGGGCGTCTTGCCCATGTGCAGGTGGCGCATGATGTTTTCCACCTCCACGATGGCGTCGTCCACCAGGATGCCGACCACCAGGGACAAGGCGAGCAAACTCACCACATTGAGACTGAATCCGAAATAATGCATGCCCAAAAACGCCGGGATGGCGGACAGAGGCAGGGCCACGGCCGATATGAAGGTGGCTCTAACATCCTTCAGGAACAGCCAGACGACCAGCACGGCCAGCAAGGCGCCTTCGTACAGCAGGCTCATGGACCCCTGGAACTCCTCTTCCACGGGCGTCACGAAATTGAAGGCCTCGGTGAACGTCAGGTCCGGATGGGCGGCGCGCAAGTCGGCGAGCGCTTTCTGCACTCCGGCACCGACCTCCACTTCCCCCGCGCCGCGGCTGCGGGTGATTTCGAAGCCCACCACCGGTTTGCCGTCGAGCAGAGCCAAAGAACGCGGTTCGGCGACCGTGTCGCTGACCGTGGCCACTTGCTCCAGGCGGATATGCCGCCCGTCGGAAAGGGACAGCTCCAAGGGCCTCAATTCCTCCACCGAGGACGCGTTGGCCAGCGTGCGCACCGGCTGCTCGCCGCTGCCCAGATCGGTGCGACCTCCGGCGCTTTCCCTTTGCACCTGCCGCAACTGGCGTGAAATGTCGGCGGCCGTCGCTCCGAGGGCCTGCAGCTTGACGGGATCCAGGGCGATGGTGATTTCCCGGCTGACCCCGCCCACCCGGTTCACCGCGCCGACGCCCTTCACGGCGAGCATCCGCCGGGTCACGGTGTCGTCCACCAGCCAGGACAGGGCCTCATCGTCGCGCTGAGCGGAGCTGACCGTATAGGCCAGCACGGGCGAGCGGGCCAGATCCAGCTTGGTGACGATGGGATCGCGCAACTCCGCCGGCAGATCGGCGCGTACCCTGGAGACGGCCGAGCGCACGTCGTCCACTGCTTCCTGCACCGGTTTTTCCAGACGGAACTCCACCGTCAGGGTGACGCTGCCGTCCTGTATCTTGGTGCCGACATGCTTGAGTCCCTGCAGCGTGGCGATGGCATTTTCGATCTTGCGCGCCACATCCGTTTCCAACTGGGGCGGCGAGGCGCCCGGCAGGCTGCAAGTGACCGTGACGGTGGGGAGATCCAGATCGGGGAAGTTCTGGATCAGCATGGACTTGAAACTCATCAGTCCTCCCAGGGTCAGGGCCACGAACAGCATCACGGCCGGGACGGGATTGCGGATGCACCAGGCCGAAACGTTCATTTCGCGACCACCTGAACGCTATCGCCGTCGCCCAGGAAGGAAGCCCCGCTGGCCACCAGGCGATCCTGCGGATCGAGCCCGGAAACTATTTCCACCCGATCGCCGGCTCGGCGGCCCAGTTGCACCTTGACCAAGGCGACCTTGGCCACATCGCCGCTGGCCTCCCCCACGCGGAACACATAGCTGAAGCCTTCGCGCAGACTCAAAGCCTCCTGCGGCACCGTGAGGGCCGGGCTGCTACCGAGTTGAAACTCGCCGCGGGCGAACATCCCCGGCCGCAGGCCGGCCTGCCCGGCTTGCGGGAGGTCGACGTAAACCAGCGCGTTGCGGTTCTGCGCGTCCAGGACCGGCCCCACCGCACGCACCGTGCCGGACACCGTGGAGGCACCGGCCACCGCGACGGTGACATCGAGACCGGGCTTGATCTTGAGCAATTCGTCGGCGGTCACCTCGGCCCGCCATTCGAGGCGGTTCTGGCGGATCAGGCGGAACAGCTCCTGGCCTTCCGAGGGGACCGCACCCAGGGTGGCGTTGCGGGCGGAAATCACGCCATCGTCGCCGGCCACGACCTTGGTATGCCGCAGCCTCAGCAATTGAATGTCGAGCTGGGCCTGGGCCGACTGCACCCTCGCCTCGGCGGTTTTCTCGCCGGTCAGGTACTGACCCACCTGCTGCGCGCTCATGGCGCCGGACTTGATCACCCGGCGGGCGCGTTCGGCATTGGCGCGGGCTTCCGCCAAATTGGCGTCCGCCTCGGCCAGGATGGCGCGGGCCTGCGCAACGTCGGCGGCCACGCGGGAATCGTCGAGGAGCGCCAAGACCTGCCCCTTCTTCACCACATCGCCCACCTGGGCACGGATATCCGCCAGGCGCAAGCCGCTGACCTCGGCGCCCATCACGGCCTCCTGCCAGGCGGCGATCGAGCCGTTGGCCGACAAGGCGATGGGAATTTCCTGTCGCTCGGGCCGGGTGAGCGTCACACTCAAGGCCGGTCGGGTTTGCGGGGCGGAGACCGTCGCGGACGAGCGGCCGCCGGGAGCCAGCACTATGCCGAGGCCCACGAGCAGGACGACCGCCGCGATTGCGGCGCCCAATTTTCCTTTAATCACCGGCTTCCTCCTGGAAGTTCGTATCAACGATGGGGCTCAAGAGCCCGGCAACGGGGACTGCTGGGCGCTCAGCCGCCTATGCTCGGCTTCGCCTTCGATCATGGAAACGGCGTAAGCCGCCAGGCGGTCGGCCAGCGCGTCGACGGCCTTGGGGGTCGCCAGCAGTTGGGGCGCGATGGCGGAGACGACTTCCTGGCCCACATAGAAATGCACCGCCATACCGATGATGGCGAAGGCCAGCCTGTGAATGTCCGCGTCGACGCGCGACAGCTCCAAATGCCTTTTCAGTGCGGAGACCAGGGCATCGTGCTGGGGCTTGATTCCGGTGTCGATTTCCTCGCGCCACACTCCGGTCGGCTCGGCCATTTCCCGGAAGTGCAGCTTCATGACCCAGCGCAACTCTTCGCCCCTTTTCAAGGGTTCCAGGAAATCGCGAAACATGCGGTTCAAGGCGGCCGGCAGGGGCAGTCCGTCGTAGGCATCGATGCTGACGTGGCAGGGCTTGTCTCCCATGGGCTCGGTGAATGCCGCGCGATAGAGACCGGCCTTGTCACCGAAGTAGTAGCGTATGGCGGACACGTTGGCTCCCGCCCGCTCACAGATCTCCCGCGTGGTCGCCCCTTCGTAACCCTTCTCGGCGAACAGCCGCAAGGCCGCGAGCACCAGCCGGCTGCGCGCGTCGCCGTTTTCCACCACGCCCTCCTCAGCCCTGGCCATGCCGCCTCATGAAACCGATCTCCGGACGCATTGAATCAAACGATTGACTGGAATGATGTTAATCAAACGTTTGAGTGTCAAGCGCGAGCGATCAAAACGGGCGCGAGCGCGCCGCCCTCGCCGGCTTCCGCGACATCATCCGACGGCCGAAACTCGGGCACCAATGCGCGCAGCCGCGATTCGATCAGCGCCTCGTCGAACGTCGCGCAGCCGGATTCGAGTTGTTCCAGCACCGGGCGGAACTCCCACGGCTTCAGCGGACGCGCCTGCGCGAGCAGCAACTTGGCGATCCCGGTCGGCGTCAGCGGCTCCTCGTCATGGAACAACTCCTCGTACAGCTTCTCGCCGGGACGCAAACCGATGTATTCGATCCGGATGTCCACGCCCGGCCGCTTGCCGCTGAGCCGTATCATTTGCTCGGCGAGATAGCTCACCTTGACCGGCTCCCCCATGTCCAGCACGAAAACCTCCCCTCCCCGCCCCACAGCGCCGGCCTGCAGGATGAGCTGGCAGGCTTCGGGTATGGTCATGAAATAGCGGGTGATGTCCGGGTGCGTGACGGTCAAGGGTCCGCCCGCCCGGATCTGGGCGCGGAACAAAGGCACCACGCTGCCGGCGGAGTCCAGCACGTTGCCGAAGCGCACGGTGACGAAGCGCGTGGCGCCGGCTCCGACCAGGCTCTGCACCACCATTTCGGCGGCCCGCTTGGTCGCGCCCATGACATTGGTCGGATTGACCGCCTTGTCGGTGGAAATCAGCACGAAGCTTCCGACGCCGACGGCCACCGCGGCCTCGGCGACGGTACGCGTGCCCGCCACGTTGTTGAGCACGGCGGCCCGCGCCTGCTGTTGGAGCAAGGGCACGTGTTTGTAGGCGGCGGCATGGAAGATGACATCCGGCCGGTATTGCGCGAGCGTGTGTTCCACCACCGCCCGGTCCGTCACGTCGCCCAGCAAGGGGACGAAAGCGAGGTCCGGATTCAACCTACGCAGGTCGCCTTCGATCTGATAGAGGTTGAATTCGCAGCGCTCGAAAACTATCAGCTCCGACACCGGGAAACGGGCGATCTCGCGACAAAGCTGCGAGCCTATCGAGCCGCCGCCACCGGTGACCAGCACCCGCCTGCCGCGCAGACGATCCGCGACGGCCCGGTGGTCCAGGCTGACCGGCGCCCGGCCCAGCAGGTCTTCGATGGAGACGTCGCGCAGGCTGTGGGGCAGCCCGCCGGCGAGCAGTTCGTGCACGGAAGGCAAGGTCAGGAAAGGAGCTTCGGCGGTTTCGCAGATTTCCACGATGCGGCGCATGTGCTTCTCGTCCGCCGACGGGGTGGCGATCAAGACGGTTTCTATCTCCAGGCTGCGGACGAGCTGGGGGATGCGCTCGCAGCCGCCGCGCACGCGCAGGCCGTGTATCTCGCGTCCTTTCTTGCGCGCATCGTCGTCGACGAAGGCCACCGGCAGAAACTCGGCGTTGCGCTCCCGCCGCAGGTCGCGCACCAGCATCTCGCCGGCACAGCCGGCGCCTACGACCAGGGCCCGCTTGCCGCTCCCGGACAATCGGCCGCGGTCCTTGTACATGCGATAAGCGATGCGCGGACCGCACAACAACATCAACAGCAAGACGGCATAGAGCGGTAATACCGAGCGCGGCACGCCTTCCAGGCGGTTGTAGAGAAATGCCGTCACGCCCGCGGCCAGGGCGCCCAAGGACACCGACTTGCCGATGAGCACCAGGTCGGGCAGCGAGGCGAAGCGCCAAACGCCCCGGTAAAGGCCGAACAAACGGAACAATCCGCCCTGCAGAACCAAGACCACGGGCAACCAGGACAAGGCGGAACGGAGGTAGGAGGCCGGTATTACGCTCAGGTTGAAGCGCAGCCAGTAGGCCCCGATCCAGGCCAGGGCAACCATGATCAAATCGTGCGTGAAGATGACGGTGCGTGATCGCAGCCGTGGGAATCGTTCCATAAAAACTCGAATCCGGATTAGATAGCCCGCCCGGCCTTCAAGCGCCAGGCGAGAACGAGCAGGGGCAGCCAGGCTGCAAGCAGGCAGATCGGTGCCGCGAGCGGCCAGCGCGCACCCCCCCAGGCCAGAGGTGCCAGCCAGATCAGGTTGAGGCCCGTCACAGCGAGGGTGACCCGCCGGTGGCCCCAGCGCGCGGCGGCATGCTGGTAGGCATGGCTGCGATGAGCCTCCCACCAGCGCTCGCGAGCCAGCACGCGGCGGAAGAGCGTCAAACTGGCGTCGATCAGAAACACGCCCCCCAGTATCAGCCACGGAAGAAATCCGGTCGCGCCGGACACCGCCGACATCAGCGCGAATACGCCCAGCGCGTAACCGAGAAAACCGCTGCCCACATCGCCCATGAAGATTTTCGCCGGCGGCCAGTTCCAGATCAGAAAACCGGCGGTGGAGGCGGCGAAAACGGCATAAATCGGTGCTTGCCCGCCGACCGGAGCCAGCAGCGCGGCGGCGGCGGCGATGACGATCGCCTCGGCCCCGGCGAGGCCGTCGATGCCATCCATGAAATTGAACAGATTGATCATCCAGACCACCCCAAGCGTCGCCAAAACCACACCGATCCAGCCAGGCAGCGGGGCGAACACCTGTGACAAGGACTCCGTGCCGCCGAGCCAGGAGAGCGCCCAAACGGCGGCCAGCCCGTGCGCCAACAGGCGCCAGCGGGCCGCGACATGGCCGTGATCGTCCCAGAAACCGACTCCGGCCACCAGCAGCCCTCCGCCCAGCAAGGCCACCAACTCGTCGCCGACCAGCTTGCCGGATGTCCACAAGCCCAGCAGGGCGGCGGCGAAAGCCAGGACGAAACCCACCCCGCCGCCGCGTGGTGTGGGTACGGCGTGGGAGCTTCGACCATTGGGCGTGTCCAGCAGGTGAGCCAGGGCGTAGCGCCGCACCCGACTGGTGACGAACCAGGCCAGGCCGGCGGACGCGGCCAGCAAGGCACCGGCAGACAGATAAGCCATGCTCTTCCCTCAAAAAGCCGGGTATTATCCCTTCAGAACGCGATGCGGTAAAAACCCGTAGCGGACAAGTGTATTTTCACGTCGTTGTATCCCGGCTTCACCGGCGACACCTCGGCCGTACGATAAGGCCCGACCGCCGAAGTCGCCGTTTCCAGACGCAGGGTCTTCCATTCCGGTGAAAACAACTGCAGCGAAGGTTCCTGGTTGGCAGCCGGCTTCCAGCGGGGCGCGAAGGGGCGGGCCAGGGGCTCGCCGATGAACACGCCTTCGCCCGGCCAGGCCACGCTTTTCCAATACGCTTCGATCAAGGGCTCGCCTTCGGCATAACGCCACATCAGCACCCCGGGATGTGGAAATTTGGTCACGTGGTTGCAGGGTTCGACCACCGCGCCATAACTGCCGGTCGCGCCGGCCTCCAGCCAGCGCAGGCTGCTCATCTGCTTGGTGTCGGTGAGTGCCCCGCCCACTGAAGTCAAATGATCGGCCACGGCCCCCGGCAAAAAGCGCAGACTGGGCAAATCGGGCACCTTGGCCAGCCCGGTGAAATAAAAAAGCACGTCTTTCTTGCCCTTGATGGAATCGGCGTCCAGCCGTTCCAGATGAAAAGCGTCCCCCAATGCCTTGACGGTCTCCGGAAAGAAAATGCTGCGTACGCTACGGTGCTTGTCCGAGGTGTTCAGCAAATACCCCACGCCTGCCGGATAGCTGTAGTCGGACGCCACGCCGCGTTCGATGAGTTGCTTGACGTCCTGGAAAGTCTGGCCGGCCAGGAGCATGGCGGGGCGTATCTTGAGATCGGTCCAGGGCGCATGACTGGCCGAGTTGAAGTAGCCCGAAGGTTTGGTGGCGCCGCATTGTTTCGAGCAATAGGCCGGATCGAAGCCCAATGCAACCGCCGAGGTGACGGACATGCAGTCGACCCGGTAGGGCCGCGTCCACGCGAGGGCGTAAGCCTGCACGCGGGCGGGGGTAAGGCGGTCGAGTTCCGCCTTGAATTCGGCGAAGCGCTCGCGCGCCAGCACCGACTGATTGGGCGGCAGATGGACGCGGATCAGGTTTTCCTCGGGTATGCCGCGCCGTGCCCGGTAATAATCGCCGACGCGCACGCTGAGCGGATCGTCGAGGTTGACCACCACCGCCAATTCGCTCGCCTCCAGCCCGGCCTTGGGCAGTTCGGGCAAACCCTCGCCGGCCTGAGCCCGCACCTCACTTCCGATCAGCCACAGCAGGCCGACCGCTATCGCCCCATACCTCGTCATCATCACTCGCATCACCGTCATTTCGAAATTCCCAGCACATAATAGGCCAAGCCGGGACGTGGTGTTTTTGCCCAGACGCTTGGTTCAAAACAACCGCCACGCCGACCCAACGGCCCTCAGCAGGCTTCAGCCTCACTAAAAAAATCTTCAATATCAACAAACTGCGCGCGATTTAATACATGGCACGATATGTGTCTCGACTACCCAGGTATCACTCACCGCGGCGTAAAACCATGAGCAATTCCACCCTCGGCACTCCAGTCCCCCGCACCGGCCTGGCCGGCTTACGCGAAAACTGGCGCAGCGACGTCATGTCGGGCTTCCTCGTATTCCTGATCGCATTGCCCTTGTGTCTCGGCATCGCGATGGCCTCCGGCTTTCCGCCGATGGCGGGCATCATCTCGGCCATCATCGGCGGCCTGCTCGTCTCGCGCTTCAACGGCTCCTTCGTCACCATCAATGGCCCGGCCGCCGGCTTGATCGTGGTCATCCTCGATTCCGTTCAGGAACTGGGGCAAGGCAATTCCATGGCCGGCTACCGCTACACCCTGGCCGCCATCGTTGTCGCCAGCCTGCTACAAACCCTGATGGGCTTTTTGAAAGCGGGCAAGCTGAGCGCCTTTTTCCCCTCGTCCGTGGTCCACGGCATGCTGGCCGCGATCGGCATCATCATCATGTCCAAGCAGATCCACACCCTGCTGGGGGTGAAACCGGACGCGGAGACCTTGTTCCAGACCATAGGCGCGATTCCCCGCAGCTTCGTGGATCTGAACCCGGAAGTGGCGATCATCGGCTTCATCAGTCTGGCGTTGATGGTAGGCTGGGGATTCCTGAAAAACGGCTACCTCAGGATGATACCGGCGCCGCTGCTGGTGGTGCTGACCGGGCTCGCGCTGGGTCAATATTTCGACCTGGAACACGAGCATGTCTACCTGTTCCTACCCAACGACCCGGTTCTGCCGCACCACGAATTCACGATAGGGCCCCGGTTTCTGGTGGCCATCCCGGAGCATTTCCTGTCGGGCTTCGCATTTCCCGATTTCGACCTGATCGGCACCTTCGCTTTTTGGCAGCAGGTCGTCGCCATCTGCCTGGTCGGCAGCCTGGAAAGCCTGATCAGCGCCGCGGCGGTGGACAAGCTCGATCCGCACAAGCGCTATTCCGATTTGAATCGCGACCTGACCGCCGTCGGCCTGGGCAACACCCTGGCCGGCCTGGTCGGCGGCCTGCCCATGATCGCGGAAATCGTGCGCTCCTCGGCCAACATCAACAACGGCGCCAAGACCGGCTGGTCCAATTTCTTCCACGGCGCGTTCCTGCTGATCTTCGTCGCGCTGTTCCCGCACCTGATCCACGAAATTCCGCTGGCTTCGCTAGCCGCCCTGCTGGTCTACACCGGTTTCCGGCTGGCGTCTCCCAAGGAATTCATGAAGACCCTGGCGATCGGCTACGAACAATTAATCGTGTTCGTCATCACCATCATCGGTGTGATCGCCACCGACCTGCTGGTCGGCGTCGCGATCGGCATGGCGACCGAGTTTCTGGTCCATCTGCTGCGCAGCGTCGACTGGAAACAGGTGCTCAGGCTTTATTTCAAGGTGGAGGAAATCGAGCCCGGCGAGTTCCACATCCGCGTGGACGGCGCCGCTTTCTTCGCCAACTTCCTGTCGCTGAAAAGCGAACTCGCCGCCCTGCCCGAGCGCAAGAAACTGGTATTCGACCTGTCCGAGGCGGAAACCATAGATCACACGGTGATGGAGTTCATCCACCATTACTGCGAAGATTACGAACGGCGAGGGGGTAGCTGCCGGATCCAGGGCCTGCACAGGCATACGGCTACCTCGGACCACCCGTTGGCCGCCCGGCGGCGTGTGCACGGCCGACTGGCCTCGTCGGCACAGTGATGTTGCCGGACTGTTCGCAACCGGACAGAGCCTCCGTCAGCCGGCCGCACGGGCGGCCGGCTACGCTGTCCCAGGTCCCGCCGGACATGACGTTCACCCGCGTGCGTTCGCCGGAGCAGGCGTGTCCTCTTAGCCCCCTGAGCCGTCTGGGGCACAGGACGTAGGCTCGATATTTGCTCCTCGTATAGCAGCCCCTAGACCGGGATGTCCCCGCCTGATGAAGCGCCTGCGGGGCGGCTACCCACCCCGATCGACGTACCGGGAATGCGGCGCGGCCAGGGGAATGAGCGCAACGGCTGCGCGATCTGACCGGCCCGCACGGACGACACGGGCGCAAACACACCGAATCTTCCTCGTTCGCCTTCGAGCGCGACTTAACCTTAAAGCTGCCAGCCTTATGTCTTTGATCCTGCAACGCCGCGCCTACGGAGGCGTATTATTCCTGCTGACCTTTCTCGCGATTGCCGCGCTCACCCGACTGGCATTGTCAGCCCGCGCGGTTTTCGAAAGCGGCCTCGAGCCGGCCTTGCTGCCCAAGGCGTTCTTCATCGGACTGCTTTACGACACCCTCACCGCGTGTTATTTCGCCCTGCCCTTTACCCTGTATTGGCTCGTCGTCCCTGACCGCATCTACCTGCATCGCTGGCATAAACCCGTAATCTATGCCGGTCATATCGCGGCATTGTTCATCCTGCTGTTCACCGCGGCGGCGGAATGGGTCTTCTGGGACGAGTTCGGCACGCGCTTCAACTTCATCGCGGTCGACTACCTCGTTTATACCCACGAAGTCATCGGCAATATCCAGGAATCCTATCCCTTGCCGGCGATATTCGCCGCCCTGTTCGCCCTCACCCTGCTGGTGTTTTTCGCGCTCAAGGGCCCCATAGACCGGAGCCTGAGGAACACCAGCACGCTGGGGCGTCGGGCACCGGCCGCCGCCATCTTCCTGCTGATCCCGGCCGTCGGGATCGTCGCGGTCGACGGCTCGGGAGCCCAGATCGGCGACAACCGCTACGCCAACGAGTTAGCGGGCAACGGCATCTACGATTTCTTCGCCGCCTTCCGCAACAATCAGCTCGATTACCCGAGTTTCTACCGCACCGTCGACTCGACGGAAGCGCTGGACCGACTGAAAGGCCTGCTGGCGGAAAAACACGCCCGTTTCGTCGGCCAGGAAAACGAGGACATACGCCGGGATATCGTCGCTCAAGGTCCGGAAAAACGCTTGAACGTGGTGTTGATCACCGTGGAGAGCCTCAGCGCGTCCTATCTGGGCAGCTTCGGCAACCCGGGCAATCTGACCCCCAACCTGGACAAGCTGGCGCAGGAAAGCCTGCTGTTCACCAACCTCTACGCCACCGGCACCCGCACGGTGCGCGGACTGGAGGCGTTGACCCTGTCCTTGCCGCCGACCCCCGGTCAGTCCATCGTCAAGCGCCCGAACAACGGCAACCTGTTTTCCACCGGCTTCATCTTCCGCGAAAAGGGCTACGACACCCGCTTCATCTACGGCGGATTCGGCTATTTCGACAACATGAACGAATTCTTCGCCGGCAACGGCTTCGACATCGTCGACCGCGCCAGCATGGACAAGGACGAAATCCATTTCGCCAACGTCTGGGGCATCGCCGACGAAGACCTCTTCGCGAAAACCCTCAAGGAAATGGACGCCTCCTACGCCCGCGGCAAACCGTCCTTCAACATGTTGATGACCACCTCCAACCACCGGCCGTACACCTATCCGGAAGGGCGCATCGACATCCCCTCGCATACCGGCAAATTCGGCGGGGTGAAATACACGGACTACGCCATCGGCCAATTCATCGAACAGGCGCGCAGCAAACCCTGGTTCGACGACACCGTCTTCGTGATCGTCGCCGACCACTGCGCCAGCAGCGCGGGCAAGACCAAGCTGCCGGTGGACAAATACCAAATTCCTCTGATCGTCTACAGCCCCAAGCATATTCAACCGGGCCGGGTGACTCAGCTGGCCAGCCAGATCGATGTCCCACCCACCCTGCTGGGCCTGCTGAACTTCAGCTATCAGACCAAGTTTTACGGCCACGACATCCTGCAATCCGACGACAGCCAGGCGCGGGCCTTCATCAGCAACTACCAGGAACTGGGCCTGCTGAAAAACGGCAAGCTGACGGTCCTGAGCCCCAAGGAGAATAGCGAAACCTTGGCTGTCGACGCCGGCTCCCGGGAAAGCACCCTTACCACGCCCGATCCCGGTCTGCTACAAGAAGCGATCACTTACTACCAGACCGCCAGCGACTTGTATAACCATCATCACTATGGCCGGCTGAACTGACCCGTAGGCCGCAATACGCCCCATGCGACTCGGCGCAGCGCCCCATCAGACACTGCTGGACCGCCCGGCCCGCCTGCGGGGCATGGCCCTGCTGGCCCTGCTGCTGTCGGTGCTGTTCATATTGGGCTGGATGATCTGGCGAAATCTGGAGCGGCTGGACACCATCCACGCCTATGTGGGCTATTCCCACCGCATACAAAACGCCGGGCTCGATCTGCAGCAGGCGCTGATGGATCAGATAGCGAGCGGACGCCCGCTCAAAGCCGAAAGGTTGCGGGAGATCGCCAAGAAAATCCGCGACCTGGCCGGTGAAGAAGCCCATCTATCCCCCGACACCCCGGAGCACCTCCGGCAAGTGAACGACGCCCTCAGCCGCGCCGGCGGTCTCGCACCGCTGCCTGAGGAAACCGAGCTGTTCCAGGCCCTGCGCGCCATGAACCAGATCCTGAACAGCGAGACGGACCAGCGCGAAACGGTACTCGAAGGCATCAATCGCAACACCCTGGGCGAATTGGAACTGGCTACCGCGACGCTGGCCGGGATACTGCTTCTGGCCTGGGTTTTCCTGCGCCGGCGTATACTCGCGCCCTTGCACGACCTGCGCCGCTTGCTGCTGAACCTGGCCGACGAGGATTATTCCCCGATCGAAACGGAAGGCCTGGACCCCTTGCTGCTGCCGGTGTTCAACAGTTACAACGTGATGGTGAAGAATCTGGGCGAGCTGGAGGAAACCAAACGCCGTTACGCGGAATCGTTGGAGGCCGAAGTGCGCTCGGCCACCCGCGCCCTGCTGGAGCAGCAACGCAGCCTGGCGCGCGCGGAGAAGCTGGCCGCCGTAGGCGAGCTGGCCGCCAGCCTGGCGCACGAATTGCGCAATCCGCTGGCGGGCATCCAGATGAGCTGCGCCAACCTGCGCAGCGAGATCGGCGACCCGGATCAGGCCGAACGGCTGGATCTGATCGGTGAGGAGTTGAAACGCATGACCCGCCTGCTCAACGAATTGCTGGCCCAGGGCCGGCAGGTCCCCACGCCGCCCAGCGAATTCCAGCTCGCCCCCCTGGTGCGCGAACTGCTCGCCCTTACCCGCTACCAGCTGCCCCCGCAGATCGCGCTCGATTACGACATACCCGATGACCTGGCCTGCTTCCTGCCCGAATCCAACCTGCGCCAGGCCTTGCTCAATCTGGTGCTCAACGCGGCCCAGGCCCTGGACGGCGCGAGCGGCCACATTCGCCTTTCGGCACGCATCGAGGACGGCACCCTGAGCATCGAGGTGTACGACGACGGTCCCGGCTTCGGCGACCAGATACTGACCCTCGGCATCCGGCCCTTCGGCACGGGGCGGGCCAGCGGCACCGGGCTGGGACTGGCGATGGTCCAGCGCTTCGCGCGCGAACTGGGCGGCCAGCTGCGGCTGGCCAACCACTTGCCGCACGGCGCCTGCGTATCCCTCACCCTGCCCGCGGGAAAACCCTCATGAGCGCCAGCAGCCTGTTGATCATCGAAGACGAATCCCTGCTGGGAGCGGAAATCAGCCGCCACTACCGCAAGAAAGGATATGAGGTCGAATGGGCCGAGAACCTGGCCCGGGCGCGTGAAATCCTGCTGACGCAGCGCTGGGAACCGCTGCTGATCCTCTCCGACATGAATCTGCCGGACGGCAATGCCCTGGACTTCATGGAAGACATCAAGCCCAAGCAAACCGCCCATGCCGAATGGATCTTTCTGACCGGCTACGGCAACGTGCCCGACTCAGTACGCGCACTCCGCCTGGGCGCCTACGAGTTCCTGGAAAAACCCTGCAACCTGGAACAACTCGATCTGGCCGTCGCCAGCGCCACGCGCGGTGCCATGGCCCAGCGCCGGCTGATCGAGCAGACCCAGCAGCGCCACCGGCGCTACCTGCCGGATGCCTATGTGGGCAGCAGCGCCGCCGCGCAAAACGTGCGCAACATGCTGGAGAAGCTGACCCAGGTTCCGTTCAGCGCCTTGGTCATCGGCGGGGAAACCGGCACCGGCAAGGGACTGGTCACCCGCATCCTCCACTATGCCGGCGCGCGCGCGCAAAATCCCCTGATCGAACTAAATTGCGCCGCGCTGCCGCGCGAACTGCTGGAATCGGAGTTGTTCGGCCACGAAGCCGGCGCCTTCACCGGCGCCAGCGGGCGCCACCGCGGCCTGATCGAGCAGGCCGACGGCGGCACGCTGTTTCTGGACGAAATCGGCGAGATGTCGCCGGACCTGCAGGCCAAACTGCTTAAGGCCATCGAAGACCGCAAATTCCGCCGGCTGGGCGGCGAGCGCGAGATCGCGGTGGACGTGCAAATCGTCGCCGCCAGCCACCGCAACCTCGAACAAATGGTGCGCGAGGGGGAGTTCCGCGGCGATCTTTTCCACCGCCTCAGCGTATTCCGCCTCACCCTGCCACCGCTGCGCGAATCGCGGGAAGATCTGGACGAACTGGTGCCCTTGTTCGTGGCCGAATTCAACGCCAAATCCGGCAAACGCGTCCGGACCATACCGGCGGACGCCTGGGCACAACTGCGCGCCCACGACTGGCCGGGCAACGTGCGGGAACTGCGCAACGTCATCGAGCGCTGCGTGCTGTTTTCCGACGGACCGGATCTTCCCGCCGCGTGGCTGCAACTTCCGGGCAAATCCCCTGCCCAGCCACAAACCGTTTCGGAAGACAGCCTGCTCATACCCCTGGACGGCAGCATGAACCTCGACGACATGGACCGTTACATCATCGAAACCGCGCTGCAACGCATGAACTACAACATCGTCGCCACCGCCCGGGCGCTGGGCACCACGCGCGAAACCCTGCGCTACCGTATCCGCAAATACGGCATACCGGTCGAAGGGCGCGAACGCTGAGCGCGGCGGCCGCTCCCCTCCGGGGGCCAAGCCGAGCTGGCGCCTATTGGCCGCCCCTACGCCGATATAGCCGCAGCATGGGCAGGATGCCACTAGCGAACAGCCAGACGGACGGCGCCAAGGGCGTCGGGATGGCATCGGCGGAAGCCCGATTGAAAACCCCGTCTTCGCCAATCAAGGCCGCGGCGACGGGACTCGGCGCCGACAACGCGAACAAGGCCAGCGTGGAGACTGCGGTCAATTGTCCGCCGCCGGTCAAGGCGTAGGCGCTTCCACCCAGATAGGCATTGAGCGCGTTGTTGACGTCGTAGTAAATGTCGAAGGCGGAATTGATGTTGGCCAATTGGCTGATGCCCCCACCTAACTCCAACGCGCCCACGTACAAAGCCGCGCCGTTGACTGCATTGCCGTCCTTCAGATTGAGTACGGCGCCGGTGTCCAGCTTCAGGCCTCCCCAGGCAAAATTGTCGGTGTAGCCGCTTTCCACCGCCCCCAGGTCTACCCCGGCCAACAGAAAATCGTGATTGCCGTATGCCGAAAACTCGAGAATGCCGTCCAAGGTATTCCAAGCCAGTTTTTGCGTACTCTGCACATTGAAGTCGTCCTGGACCACGATCCGCGTGTTTGCAGCGGCGGCGATATAGCCTGACCCGCCGACCGTGACGGAGCCGACTTGAACGCTGCCGGATTCCAGGGCCAATTCGCCATTTTGCTGGAAGGCGGCAGTCGTGATGAATTGACCGCCCGAGACTTTTATCGACCCGGCGTTGGTCAGTTGGCCGGAGAACTGCAACACACCGGTCTGTACGTCCACCGTGCCGGTGTTCGTGAAGCTGGTGGCGATGTTGGTGTTGTCGTTGGTGGTGCTGCCGCTCTTGCGCAGCGTGCCGGCGTTGCTGAAGCTGGCGCCGCTGCCGTTGTCCGCCGTGCCGTTGTTGCTGGCATACACCTGATAGGCATTGTTGCCCTGGATCTCGAAGCTCGCCCCCGCCGCATTGACCAGCGTGCCGCTGCCCGTGGTGCCGCTGTCGTTGAGGTTGATATAGCCCGACGTCCAGCTCAGCGTGCCTTCGTTCTTCAGGGTACGGCCAGCGTCCAGGCCGATGCTGCCGGTAATCGTGGTCGTGCCTTTCAGCGCGGTCGTCGACGCGCCACTTTGGCTGCCACCGCTGAGCGCCGCTGCACCGCTGACCGTGAGATTCGCGCCTTTCAGCGTGCCGCTGCTTTGCGTGTAGCTACCGCTGGCCGCAAGCGTCTGCGCCGCCCCCAGGTCCAGGGTGCCGCCGCTGAGCCCAACTTCACCGGCCAGACTGTTGCCCGCATTGGCCAGGCTCACCGTACCGCCGTTGATACGCAAGCTGCCGCCGCTGGCCAGGGCGACGCTGCCGCCGACCGTGTGCGTACCGCCGTTCAGCAACAGTTCCGCGCCGTCGGCAATCGTGAGACTACCGCCCAGGGTGCTGTTGCCGGAGAACTGCAACACACCGGTCTGTACGTCCACCGTGCCGGTGTTCGTGAAGCTGGTGGCGATGTTGGTGTTGTCGTTGGTGGTGCTGCCGCTCTTGCGCAGCGTGCCGGCGTTGCTGAAGCTGGCGCCGCTGCCGTTGTCCGCCGTGCCGTTGTTGCTGGCATACACCTGATAGGCATTGTTGCCCTGGATCTCGAAGCTCGCCCCCGCCGCATTGACCAGCGTGCCGCTGCCCGTGGTGCCGCTGTCGTTGAGGTTGATATAGCCCGACGTCCAGCTCAGCGTGCCTTCGTTCTTCAGGGTACGGCCGGCGTCCAGGCCGATGCTGCCAGCGATGGTGGTCGCGCCTTTCAGCGCGGTCGTCGCAGCCCCGCTCTGGCTGCCACCGCTGAGCGCCGCTGCACCGCTGACCGTGAGGTTGGCGCCTTTCAGCGTGCCGCTGCTTTGCGTGTAGCTACCGCTGACTGCAAGCGTCTGGGCCGCCCCCAGATCCAGGGTGCCGCCGCTGAGCGCAACTTCACCGGCCAAGCTGTTGCCCGCATTGGCCAGGCTCACCGTGCCACCGGTGACGCGCAGGCTACCGCCGCTGGCCAGGGCGACGCTGCCGCCGACCGTGTGCGTACCGCCGTTCAGCAGCAGTTCCGCACCGTCGGCAATCGTGAGGCTGCCGCCCAGGGTGCTGTTGCCGGAGAACTGCAACACGCCGGTCTGTACATCCACCGTGCCGGTGTTCGTGAAGCTGGTGGCGATGTTGGTGTTGTCGTTGGTGGTGCTGCCGCTCTTGCGCAGCGTGCCGGCGTTGCTGAAGCTGGCGCCGCTGCCGTTGTCCGCCGTACCGTTGTTGCTGGCGTACACCTGATAGGCGTTGTTGCCCTGGATCTCGAAGCTCGCCCCCGCCGCATTGACCAGCGTGCCGCTGCCCGTGGCGCCGCTGTCGTTGAGGTTGATATAGCCCGACGTCCAGCTCAGCGTGCCTTCGTTCTTCAGGGTACGGCCGGCGTCCAGGCCGATGCTGCCAGCGATGGTGGTCGCGCCTTTCAGCGTCGTCGTCGACGCGCCACTTTGGCTGCCACCGCTCAAGTTGGCAGTTCCCGCCACCGTGAGATTCGCGCCTTTGATCAAACCACCTGTCTGGCTAAAGCTGCCAGTGCCGCCCAAGGTCTGCGCCGCCGCTAAATCCAGGGTCCCGCCGGCCAGGTGCAGCGTGCCTCCGTTGCTGACACTCAGACTACCGCCCAGTGTATGCGTGCCGCCGTTCAGCAGCAGTTCCGCGCCGTCGGCAATCGTGAGACTACCGCCCAGGGTGCTGTTGCCGGAGAACTGCAACACACCGGTCTGTACGTCCACCGTGCCGGTGTTCGTGAAGCTGGTGGCGATGTTGGTGTTGTCGTTGGTGGTGCTGCCGCTCTTGCGCAGCGTGCCGGCGTTGCTGAAGCTGGCGCCGCTGCCGTTGTCCGCCGTGCCGTTGTTGCTGGCATACACCTGATAGGCATTGTTGCCCTGGATCTCGAAGCTCGCCCCCGCCGCATTGACCAGCGTGCCGCTGCCCGTGGTGCCGCTGTCGTTGAGGTTGATATAGCCCGACGTCCAGCTCAGCGTGCCTTCGTTCTTCAGGGTACGGCCAGCGTCCAGGCCGATGCTGCCGGTAATCGTGGTCGTGCCTTTCAGCGCGGTCGTCGACGCGCCACTTTGGCTGCCACCGCTGAGCGCCGCTGCACCGCTGACCGTGAGATTCGCGCCTTTCAGCGTGCCGCTGCTTTGCGTGTAGCTACCGCTGGCCGCAAGCGTCTGCGCCGCCCCCAGGTCCAGGGTGCCGCCGCTGAGCCCAACTTCACCGGCCAGACTGTTGCCCGCATTGGCCAGGCTCACCGTACCGCCGTTGATACGCAAGCTGCCGCCGCTGGCCAGGGCGACGCTGCCGCCGACCGTGTGCGTACCGCCGTTCAGCAACAGTTCCGCGCCGTCGGCAATCGTGAGACTACCGCCCAGGGTGCTGTTGCCGGAGAACTGCAACACACCGGTCTGTACGTCCACCGTGCCGGTGTTCGTGAAGCTGGTGGCGATGTTGGTGTTGTCGTTGGTGGTGCTGCCGCTCTTGCGCAGCGTGCCGGCGTTGCTGAAGCTGGCGCCGCTGCCGTTGTCCGCCGTGCCGTTGTTGCTGGCATACACCTGATAGGCATTGTTGCCCTGGATCTCGAAGCTCGCCCCCGCCGCATTGACCAGCGTGCCGCTGCCCGTGGTGCCGCTGTCGTTGAGGTTGATATAGCCCGACGTCCAGCTCAGCGTGCCTTCGTTCTTCAGGGTACGGCCGGCGTCCAGGCCGATGCTGCCAGCGATGGTGGTCGCGCCTTTCAGCGTCGTCGTCGACGCGCCACTTTGGCTGCCACCGCTCAAGTTGGCAATTCCCGCCACCGTGAGATTCGCGCCTTTGATCAAACCACCTGTCTGGTTAAAGCTGCCGGTGCCGCCTATCGTCTGCTCGGCCACCACGTTCAAGGTCCCGCTGCTCAGCCGCAAATTGCCTTCCACGGTATTGGCCGTGCTGTTGAGGTTATGGGTTCCGCCGGCCAACTCGAGGTTACCGCCGGCCTGGACCTGCAACACCCCGGTCTGATTGCTGCCATTGCGCAGGTAAAACGTTCCTTCCGCCGCATCCAGCGTCCCGGTGTTGTTCACCACCACATCGACATAAGTGGCTCCGGAACCCGTCTTGCGGAACAAACCCGCATTGTCGATGCGCGCGTTGAGGCCATCGTCTCCGGCCAGCGCAGAATTTCGGTTGCTGGAATACAACTGGTACCCCTGAGCCTCGAACAAGGCCCCGGCATCGTTCTGTATCCGTGCCGCACCCAAGCGGTTCTTCGTTTGAGCAGTGTCCGGGTCGTAGTAGCTCGCATTCAGGTCTATGGATCCGCTGTCCCAAAGCAACAAGTCGCGACCGCGCACCACTTGCCCGCCGTCGAATCCGGCGGACCGCACGGTTACCGTGCCGTACGCCTGGATGGATCCGCTACCGGTCACGGTGCCGCCGCTGAGCAGTGCCGAGCCGGCGACCACCAACTCGCCGTTGTTCAACAGCGTGCCGGAGGTCTGGTTATAGAAACCGACGCCGACGGACTGGCTGCCCGAATCCAACAGCCCGTTGGATGCGACCGAAACCGACTCGCCCAAACTGGTCACAGCCCCGGTTAGATGCAGGCTTCCGCCGCTCACGGTCGTGCCGCCGGACACCTCGACGGCTCCGGCTGCCGTCGTCTTGCCCCCGTAGATTTCCAGATTCGCGCTACTCAACTGCGTCGTCGCGTCCAGGCTATGCGCCGCGCCCGACCCGCCGAAGGCCAGGATACCGGCACCCGTAAGCGTGGCGCCGGTATGCGTGGACGACGAATCCAGCCGCAAGCGGCCGGAAGCGACGTCCAAGGTTCCGGTATTCTCCAGCTTGACCGAAATCGTCGTGTCGTCGGTCGCCACGCTGTCCAACTTGCGTATCAAACCGGCATTGGTCAGGACTGCGGATGCCCCGTTGTCGGCGGTACCCCGATTGGTCGAAACCAGGGAGTTCGGGTTATTGCCCTGTATCAACAAGGAAGCACCCGCGGTGTTGACCAGACTGCCGCTGCCGGCGAAGGCATCGCCGTTCAGGTTGAAGGTGCCAGCTGTCCAGGTCAGCGTGCCTTCGTTGCGCAGCACGCGGCCGGCATCCAGGCCGAAGCTGCCGTTGACGAGCGAGTTGCCTTTCAAGCTGGTCGTGGAAGCACCCGATTGGATACCGCCGCCGAGCTCCGCACCACCGGAGATGGTCAAGGCCGCGCCTTTCACCGTACCACCGCTTTGCACGAAAGTACCGGCTCCGCTTACAGTCTGCGCGGTCGTCAAGTTAACGGTTCCGCCATTGACGCGGAGAAAACCGTCCACCGTCGTACTGGTATTACTCAGCGTATGCGTGCCCCCGTTCAGCCCCAGCTCCGCTCCGGAAGCGACGGTAACCACACCGGCTTGGTTGCTGTTACCGGAAAGCTGCAGGATGCCGGACTGCACGTCCACCGTGCCGGTATTGTTGAACTGCGTGGATATCGTGGTCACGTCGGACACGGTGCTGTCCGCCTTGATCAGCGTGCCGGCATTGCTGAACGCTGCCGACGCACCGCTGTCGGCGGCACCGTAGTTATTGGCATATACGGTCGCTGGGTTGTTGCCTTCTATCCGCCAGGTCGCCCCGGCCGCATTGACCAGGCTGCCGCTGCCGGCGAAGGCATCCGCATTCAGGTTGATCGACCCGCCGGTCCAACTGGCGGTACCTAGGTTGGTTAAGATCCGCCCCGCATCCAAGCCGAAGCTGCCTGTGACGGCCAAACCGCCATTCGCCAGCAGATTGCCGCTGCCCGTGAGCAAACCGCCACTCAGCGTGCTTGCGCCACTGACGGTGACGGCGCCGCTACCCCCCAGTGTGCCTCCGGTTTGATCGACGCTTTGCAAGGTCGACGCCCCGTTCAGGTTCAGCCGCCCCCCTGCAATTTGGGTATTGGCCGAATTCGTATAGCTGCCGGAAACGGTTAGCGTGCCTCCGGTAAAAGACAGCACTTCCTGACTATTAATGGTGGTGACGGCATCCGTGCCGGAGCGATGAGTGATGCTGAGCAAGCCCGGCTGGTTCAGCGTCAACGTATCGGCACCCGCGGGAAGTGCAGGATTCGAGCTCCAATTGCCTGCCACGTCCCAAAACCCGTTCACCTTGCTCTGCCAAGTCAGCGCCGCGGCCTCGCCGTATTGCACCGGCACCACAGTAGCCGAAATTACCAAAGGCAGTTTGATCCAGGTGCTCAGTGTATTCTCCATCGCCATTCTCCAAGATAGGGCTTGAAACTTTTCCGGGTTAAACGAAGTGCAGCGCTGCCATTTCTATGATTGCTGGACCTATGAGCCCGGCGGCCGAACACTTGCCCAAAGCCGGACCGGGTTTTTGAATTCAAATAGGAGCGATATTAATCGCCCTGGGCGAATGAATTCGCCTCTACCGGATTTTCGGTCAAACTCCCTGGTCGGAGGAATATTCATCCAGTCCCGAGCTTTGCGCATACACTTACCCTCTCGGGGTGGAAACTCAAAGGTATTCCATCAAAAAAGAATGACATCAGGCAGCCGCCAATCACATCTATCCTCAGCATTAGCGGTAGGCCGCATATCCGTCCGTCGCGTGAAGTCAATAGACGCCAACCGGTGTCAGGGCTGGTTTCACCCAGTAAACCGATTACGCCTTACGCGGAATACGAGAGTTAGCGTAGGGTGGATGCCGCCAGGCGACCCATCCATCCACCGCCACCAAGAGCCATAAGCTCAAACCTTCGCACCAAACCCGCAGAAACTCCGACTCGTGTCCGTTCCAAAATGGCGGAACCCGAAGAGACGGTTCCGCCCTACGCGGGCTGCAGAAACTCCGCGTCGTGTCCATTCCGAAACGGTGAAACCCAAAATGCGCTTCCGCCTTACGTGGCTAGCGCAGCTTTCCCAACACCGGGATCTCTCAACGCTTCAATGAGTTCAGAAAAGTTGGCAGCCGAATTTATAGCCTTTTTTAGCTCGACAATATCACCTCTAGTTTCCCAGCCATGCTTGGACTTAAACGAGGAAAATATACGTTTCCTAACTTCATCAAGTGACATTTCTGCTGGCTCCCCATCAAACACCGGCTCGACCCTAATTCTTTGATTTAAAAAAATATTAAACCCCCAAAACGGGCCGACACCATGCAATTTTTTCGCTCCGACAATATGATACGAAACACCATTGCTATCAACTAAGAGTATATTGTCGAATAGTCCATTCTTTAAGCCAGCGGTTGTGGTAGTTGTGAGCATATCCATACTATCTCTAACCCTAATTATTTTTCGGTCGAATAGAAGAACTGGAAATTTAATCGCATTCACAATTACCGCCCCCTCTGGCAGCGTTAGCGCCCCGTCCAGCAGTAGAACCGGCAAGCGCCTTGGCCCCAGTCGGTGTACCATTCCAAAGTCGTTCAGCAGCATTCATTTCGCCCCAGCCATGAAGACCTTCATGAAACTCTCTACTGGGCATGGGCATCAAATTCCAAGGCTGATTCTTTATGGCATTCGGGACGTTTTTGCCCCATCCGTTTTGCGGTATAAGCCAATGATGCATTTCCTGGCCCTTAAATTCTCGCCACCCCGTTTTTGTCAGCCATTTACTAGTAGCGCTCCAACTGTGACTACCAGTTTTGATGATCCCTTTACCCAAGGCGGTTGCGAGTGATTTAACTAAAAACACATCAGAAACTGCCATTGCTGTGTTGACAAGACCCCACCCCCAATTTCCACATTCAAAATCATGAATAGCCTGTTTTCCTGAGCCCCATATTGGAATAAGGCTTTCACCAAAGCCAGGAGCATCTACAAGCCCAAAAGCATCAAAATTATTTATCGGATCGTTTTGGACATATCCATATAGGTTTGATGCATTACCTAAGAACAATATTGGATCTTGGGCTATCCAACGTCCTAGCCGCGCATCATAGTCCCTAGCCCCAAACCTAACCAACCCCGTATCCCTGTCATAGATACCCCCAGCAAACCCGAACGGCTGAAACCCAGGATTGGTATCCAGTATCACCTTACCGAATTCGTCGTAATCCAGTTCCTGGGCGACGGTATTCGTAGCGACGTCGACGATGAGGCGCGGGCTACCCAGGTGGTCGGTCACGACGCGGTAGGCCACCCCGCCCTTGACGATGTAGTCCGGTACGTTGACACCGGTGGCGTAGACGAAGCGGGAGACGACGTTGCCGCTGCCGTCCAGCTCGGCTATGGGCTTTAGGGAATCCTGCCAGAGGAAGCCCTGCACCGACACACCGTTGACTTCCTTGCCGACGCGGCGGTTCTGCGCGTCCGTGACGTAGTCGATCTTGGCACCACCGGGCAGGTCGACGTGTTTCAGATTGCCCAGCACGTCGTATTGGTATTTGGTTACTGCCGTGCCGACCGTCTTGGCGGCCAGTTCGCCGTTGGCGGTATAGGCATAGGTCGCGCCAGCGTAGGAGAGCAAACGGTCCTGGTCGTCGTAAGTGCCGCTTTCGGTACCGGTCGGCGTGGTGCGGCTCAGGCGGTTGCCGTTGCTGTCGTAGGCGTAGCTGGATATCACGGCTCCATCTTTCTTGACCTCGATCAGACGGCCGGCCGTGTCGTAGTCGTATCCATAGGTATGGCTGACCAAGCCGACCGTTTCTTTCTTCTGGGTAATACGCCCCAGCTTGTCGCGGGTATATTCCTCCTTGAGCAAACCGGTCGCACCGTACTTGGCATCGTAGGTCGTCACCTCGCCGAAGCTGTTGTAGGCGAAGCTGTCGGTCACCGTGCCCAGTGCGGTGCCGGTCAGCAAGCCGTTTTGTGCATTGCGGCTGAGGCTAAGCGCGCCGGCCTTGGTCAGCAATCCGTCGCCGTCGTACTGGTAGTTGATGACGTCGCCGCCATTCAAACCCACCGAAGCCAGGCGCAAATCGTTGTCGTAGCTGTATTCGACCGAACCGGACACGCTGCCCGACCACGTCGTCTTGCTCAGCAAGGAGCCGGTGTAGGCGTAGTCCAGCCGGCCAGCATCGGGCGCGGTAATGCTCGCCAGCTTGCCGGTCGCACCGTCGTAAGCGAAATCGAAATGGCCGTCGGGTATCGTCAGCCGGTTGAGCCGGCCGCCGCCGTCGTAGCCGTAGTCCAGCGTATGGCCGTCCGGACGGGTGATGCGGGTGAGTTGCTGATCGAGGTTGTAGTCGTAGACCGTGTGGTTGGTGCCCGCGCCAACGTCCGGCGGCGTGTATTCGTCGTTGAGATCGACGGCCGTGTAGCGGAACTCGTGCGCCGGCCGACCGGGCGGGGTCAGCGATTTTAGGTTGCCGTTTTGGTCGTAGCTGAAGACGATCTCGCGCAGATCGGGCAAGATCTGCTTGGTCACCCGGCCGGACAGGTCGTATTCGAAACTGACTTTGCGCCCCAGCGGGTCGGTGGCCGATTCCAGATAACCGAGGGCGTTGTAGGCATAACCCAGCGTGCGTTGGTCGGTCCCCGTGCCCTGGCTTACGGACGCGAGCCGGCCACGCGCGTCATAATTGTTGGCCACCGGCAAAATGCCGGTCACCTGCGTCTGCGTCGTCCGACCGAGCGCGTCCAGCACCGTCTTGCTTTGCCGTCCGACCGGCGAGGTCGTGGTGAGGGTCTTGGTCGCCGCGGCGTAGGCGCTGGAATAGCTACGACCGTTGAGCGTGGTGGTCTGCGTCAGGCTGGTCAGGCTGAACGGGTCGGCAGGATCGCTCAGGGTCGCCGTCTGCTGCGTGGTGGAACTCAGCGTCAGGCCGCCGGTCGTGAGCTGCACGCTGCCCGGATAACGGGCGGATTCGAAGCGCGGATCGGTGGCTTCGACGGTACTCACCCTGCTGCCGTCCGGCTGCTCCACGGTGGTAGCGCCGTCGGCGGCAATGTCGCGCTTTTCCCAGGTGCCGTCGGGGTAGGTGCGCATGCGCTTTTGCCCGCCGTTGGGCTGCGTCTCCGTGTGATAAAGCGTGCTGCGGCCCAGCGCGGTAGTGCGCCTCACGTCGAAACCGCCGCTGAACTCCGTCAAGGCCAGAGTCTGGTAACCGCCGGCGGCATTCTGGTCCTTCAGCAGACGGCCGTTGGCGTCGTAGGTAAAAGTCGAGGCGTTGCCCCGCGGATTGCGGAACTCGGTCAGCAGACCGGACTCCGTGTACGCCATGTTGAAGGTCTCACCCAGCGGGTTCCTGGCGCTAGCCAAATAGCCGTGGGCGTCAAAAGTCACATCAGTCCGCTGGCCGTAGGGTCCGACGATGCCCTGCAACACGCCCGTGGCCGACCGCTCCAGGGTGGTGACGTTGCCGTTAGCATCGCTCACCTGGGTCAGCCGCCCTTCGCCGTCGTAGCCGAAGCTCAACAGCGTGGCTCCGGTCAAGGTATTCAGCGTGGACAGATGTCGGCCGTTCTGATCGAAACGGTAGAGCAAGCCGCCGTCTTCCGAGGCGATGGCCAGATCGCCGCCGTCGAAGCCCGGTAAAGCCTTGGTGACGTGGAGAATCTGGTTGGCGTTCTCGCGAGCGATGTATAGGCCGCCATCCGGCGCGAAGGTGATGGAGCGCGGATATTCCACCGGCGACTGGGTGGCGAACGCGCCTTTCTTGGCGGCGTTGCTGCTGCCGTTGCCGGCCGCGGTGGTGATGCGGCCTTCCGAACCCACGCAACGCACGCGATGGTTGGAGAAGTCCGACACACACACCGCGCCGCCGCGGGTGATGGTCAGGCCGCGCAGCACACCCAGGCTAGCACCGAGCGCGGGACCACCGTCACCGGCATAGCCGATGGTGCCGTTGCCTGCGAAGGTCGAGATGCGCCCGTCATTGCCGATGCGGCGGATGCGGGCATTGCCGCTGTCGGCGAAATACACCACGCCTTTCTCGTCGAGCGCGATGCCGCGCGGCGCACTGACCCGGGCATTGCCGGCGAAGGCGCCGTCGCCACTGAAACCCGCCGTGCCGTCGCCGGCCAGCGTCGTGACGATGCCGTCGGTGCCGACCACGCGGATGCGGTGGTTGCCGGTATCGCTGATGTAAAGCGTGCCGTCGGGCGCCACGGCGAGATTTTCCACACCGTCGAAGCTGGCCGAAGTCGCCGGTCCGCCGTCGCCGGCATAGCCTTTGACGCCGTTGCCGGCCACCGTCTTGATCACGCCATCGGGGCCGATCTTCCGCACCCGGTAGTTGAGGAAATCGGCAATGTAGATGGATCCGTCGGTTCCTATCGTCAGCCCGCGCGGGAAGCGGAATCGGGCGTTCTTCGCCTGGCCGCCGTCGCCGCCGAAACCGAACACGCCGTCGCCGGCTATCGTGGCGATCTTGCCGTCCGGGCCAATCTTGCGAATGCGGTTGTTGCCGCTATCACTGATATAAAGGCTGCCGTCCGGACCTGCGGCCACTTCGCGCGGGAAATTGAAGGTGGCCGCAGTCGCGACTCCGTTGTCCCCGGAATAGCCCTTGGCGCCGGAACCTGCGGCGATTTCGACCACCGGGGCCTTGTAATCTTCGGCGCGGATCGAGCCATCGCCCAGGTACAGCTTCTTGCCGGCTGGGTCGTACGAATGGTGCACGCTCAGCGTCCAGCCGCCCATGGTTTGCTTGGAAGCATCCCAGGTATTGAGCTTGGTTTCGCTCTCCTTCCAGAGCGTGACTTCTTGGCGGGCTCGGCTGCCTTCGATAGGAACGCCGGACAAACGACCGAAGGATTGCTGGAAGCCGCCAGCAGCCGCGTAATAGACGGCGTCGTAGACGTAGCCTACGCGTATTTGCGCGTTGTGACTCCCTTGCAGTTCCTGGCCGTAAGCATTCAGGCCATCCCAATCAAACTTCACCTTCTTGTTACCGGTGGGCAACACGCTTTGCGTGAGTTGTCGGCCCGCCACGGTGACCTGGTATTCGATGCGTTTGAGGCTGGGCGGCAGGACTTTGTCGTTGACCGAAACCACCAGCGATTTGCCACCGGTCCGCCCCGGTACGCGGCTGCTGCGGTAACTCAGAGCATAGGGCGTTCCAGTCAAGGGCAAGGTTTCGCCCAAGACCTGCGTCTGGCATTCGACGATGGAACCACTGGAGCAGTCCGGAGGCGGACCATCATCACCCGGATTGCCGTTGCCACCGGACGTGTCGCCCGGAGGCGCGGCATCGCCCGGCGGGCCGTAGGGCCAGTTGCAGTCCCACGGCGTGAAATGCTTGACCTGCACGCGCCAGAGGCTCTTGCCGGCCGGATAAAGTCCGGCGAGCTTAACCCGCTCGGCGTCGGTGATACCCAGGGCCGGGTTGTTGTCGGCATTCCCATCGCCGTCGGTATCCAGTTCTGCCTTACCCGCCTGGATGCTGACGATCTTGACGATGCGACCGTTGTCTGACGGTATCCAGGCCGCCTTGTCCTTGTCGAAGTACCCCACCGGCACGTCCAGCCCGACCGGAAAGCCCAGGAAGTTGTCGACGTAGAAAGGCACCGGCTGGTTGAAATCGACCGTTTTGGCGCCGACCTGCTGGGCTTCGTCGACGCTCAGCTCCATGGCATAGGTGTAGCCGCTGGTCGGCGGCAAGGCGCCCGGCATCGTCGCAGGCCCATTGCTGCCCACGGTGTACTCGGTCGAGCGGACGTGCAGGCCGGACAGCGGCTGTTCCGACCCGTCCTGCAAAGTAACGGTCGCCTGAGTGCCCGTCGGGAACAATGCCGTGGTGCGCCGGGTGCCGTCGCTGTCGCTGACGGAGTTGCCTTGGGCCACTTGCATCGGCTGATTGGCTGCCAAACTGACGGTCGTCACCTTGCTGTCGACGGGCAGCAGGACGACATCCTCGCTCAAGGCGAAATCCTGCCAGGGCACATCGATCATCCTCTGTGCAGGAAGGTAACCGGTCAGGTTGAAATTAACCGCAACATAGCCGCCGCCGTTGACCGCAAGATCAAACTGGCCGTCAGCGCGCGTCTTGGTCTGGCCGAACTCGGGATGATCCTTGACGGTGATGACCACACCGGCCAACGGACCGTTGGCCTTGTTCAAAACCCGGCCGCGTATGACCGCTGCCCGTTTGGGTTCTATGGTGCCCTCCGCGACCCCGGTCTGTATGGGCACCGCGCCTTTATATAGAAACTCCGTCGCCTGATGGGTGGAGATGGCTTCCGGATTGGCGATGACCGTCGCGACCGTTTCCGGTTTGGGCGGCAGGCCGTTTTCCGGTCCGAGCGAAAGCTTGAGATCGATCGCCGCCCCGAGCTCGGCGGTCGCGCTGGCCGACGGCGTCTGGCTGATGACCACGCCCTCCGCAACCGTGGTGCTGTGCTGGAAGCTCAGCGCGCCGAGTCGCAGCTTCGCCTGTATTATCACCGCCTCCGCCTGGTCGCGGCTCTTGCCGACCACAGCCGGTACCGTGCTGACCGTGGAAACAGTGCTGACGGCGACCGAAAAACTTTGCACCGCGGTGCCGCCCTTACCGTCGCTGACCTTCACACTGACGGCTTGATCGGCGGCCTGTGCCTCGCCCGGCGTCCAGCTTATGAGTCCGCTACTGGCATTGATGGCCATACCGTTCGGCGCTGCGGTCAGGGCATACGTCAGAACGTCGCCGTCGCCGTCGACTGCGTCGACGTCATAGGCATAGACCTGCCCGACGAATGCGTTGACCGTCGGCTGCGTGGCGATTTGCGGTGCCGTGTTATCGGCGGCCCGCACTACGACGGTCGCCGGGGCACTGGATTGGCCGTCCTTGACGATCAACTGGGCGATGTAGTCGCCGACGACGTCGGGCACCAATCCGGCGGAAACCGTGCTGCCCCCGGTCAGCTGGACTGCGCTGCCCGGAGGCTGGTACAGCAGGCTCCATTGATGGCTCAGCGCATCGTTGTCGGCATCGCGCGAGGCGGCCCCGCTGAAACTGAGCGCCTGCCCCGGAACAGCGGACTGAGGGCCGCGCGGGTCGGCCACCGGGCGGGAATTGTCTGTCCGTATCGTGACGCTGTCGGCCGCACTGTTCTTCTGCCCGTCCGACACAACCAGCGACGCCCGGTATTCGCCGGCCTTATCAACGGTAAAGCTCGGATTGACTTGGTTAGCGCCGGCCAATGTCGCCGCGCTGCCCTGCGGCTTGGCAGCCAGGGTCCAGGCATAAACGAGCAAATCGCCGTTGGCGTCGCTGGAAGAGCTGCCGTCGAGGTGCACCAGTCCGTCCAGAACCACCGTTTGATCGTCACCCGCCGAGGCCACCGGCGGGACGTTACCCGTGCTGAGCAACACGGTATCGTCGCGGCGGGCAGTGCCGTCGCTGACCGTAAGTTTTACGGTGTAGTCTCCTGGCAGGTCGGTGCTCAACTTGGGCCGCGGCGCCGTCGGGGCAGCCAAAGCCGCGCCGCTACCGGCTGGTTTGTCCAGCAGGGTCCAGGAATAACGGAGCGGATCGCCGTCCGCGTCCGTGGAGCCGACACCACTCAGGGCGACGTCGCCCAATTGCGTCAGCACCTGGTCCGGACCGGCGTGGGCGACGGGGCAGTGGTTTTTCAGTTTGGGTGTCAGGCCACTGGGTCCCAGAGGCTTGAACAAGAGTTGGCGGAAGCGCGCGAGGTCCGGCGTGCTGACCGCCCCATCACCGTCGAAATCGGCATCCGCGCTGTTTTTGGTGAACAAAACCTTACGGAACAGCGCAAGATCAGGCGTGCTGACGACGCCATTGTTGTCCAGGTCGCCGTCGCAAAGGTTGCCGTAACCGTCGCAGTCGGTGTCCCGCTGGTCGGGATTCGCGACCAGCGTACAGTTGTCGGCCGTATCGGCCACCCCGTCGTTATCCAGGTCGCCCGTCGCCGCGTAAGCAGACGACTGTATGGCCAGCAACACTACGACACCCAACAACCGAATTAGATACGCAACCATGCCAAGACCCTCCGAGGCCTTATATTCGGATATCGAAACTGTCCACGTCTGAAAATGGGTTAACGATGGGCTGCCGGGCATACCCATTTGCCGGGCAAATAGGTATGCCTGCGGCTATCCATCGCCGCGATCAGGATTTACGTCGCATTTTGAAGAACGTCATGCCGACCCCGGACGCCAACAAGGTCAAACCCGGCGGCAGGGGAACGACCTGCACCGAGCTGGCGGCATAGATTGTATCGATTTCGTCCCCCAGCGAGGTCAGCCACGGCGCGGCGAAATCGGAAGGCGCGAGACTTAGCGGGCTAATGCCCGCACCGATCGCGGTAAACGCCAATTCCGCGATGGCGAAGCGCCCGTTATGCTCGGTCAATATCGAAGATACCAGTACGCTGTCGACCACACCGCGACGGTTGTCGACGGCATTGACCTGCTTCTGGAAGTCGAAGGCGCTATGCTGGAAACTCACCGAATCCAGCCGGAGTATGGCCGGGTCGAAAAACAAATTGACCCCGCCGCCTATCGTCGAACGGTCAAAACCGCGCCCAACTAAAGTGGCTGTAAATACTTCTCCAACTGCCAACCCTTCACCGGGTTTCGCCGCGTCTGGTAACTCCAACTCGATTACGGCGGCCTGCGCGGCAGGCATCGCGGCAATTCCGCCCAGCAAGAACGTGACGGCACAGAAAATCCGGAATCTGCGACTCAAATTCATACCCGATACTCCTATTTAGTTTCCTTATAGTTCGAAATAATTCCTTACCATCCTGAAAACGGACGGCCGCCGGAAACGGACTTCCCCAACGGCTATGATATTGCCAAGAAACGTTTTAGCAAAAGCCGGACCAGCAAGAGCAAGTACTTGAAAAACTTGGTATCGACCACATCCCGCTTATGCCTAAGTATCTACACTGTAAAATCGGCCGACACCGGGACATATAAGACTATTTCGTAAATGTTAATTATACGAGGGGCAAAGGTTTATCTTTCAACCAGTTACTTAAGAACGGCACGTCGCCGCTATAAGCCCGTATTTGTTTGATACCCTGGTTTAACTAATAAAAAAGCGTATAGCGGAAACATAAAAGCCGCGGCATAACACCCAGCCCCCTCTCCGAAGACGACGCATAGGGGGCAATCGCATAACCCAGTATCAAGGACTTATCGGTCCTTCCCCCGAGTTGAGATCAAGCGGCGGGCAGGTGTAAGAAAAACCGACAGCAACGAGGCCCGTCCGATCTGGTGACGGTACAAATCAGGCCGGTGACTATTTCTGTCGAGGGCCTCTCCCGGCTGTGGAATCGGCTCGCTCCCCCAAACTCAGTCGTCCGGGCGACCGGCCTGCCACCCCGCAAGTTTTCCATTGAGGTAGCGACTGACCCTCAAGGAGTCGAGGTCCTCGAACCCGACGTCGAGACGCATGATTCTGACGAAATCGAACTGCCCGGCGGGAATCACGGAACCATCGCAAACCACGTATCTGATCGATCCAGCGCCCAGCACACCTTGGCGGAGAGAACTTCCGTCAGCGAAATAAGGAGATTCTTGGCCCACGAATAGGCCGAGGATGGGAGTCGGCGGATCGTCCTAGGGGAGTTGATCGAAGCCGGTGCTAAATCGCTCACACCCGGCGAGCCAGACTTTTTGACGCAGCCGCTCGAGACGCTCGATCAACGGAACGACCAGTTCGTTCGCGTGCGGGCCGTAATGCGTGGGCACCAGCCAGAGTCCGGGCAGCTTGCTTTCCAGCCGCCGAAGAAATGCCCGTGCGAACGTTTCGCTCACCCCGCACACGCCGGAAAAATCCAGTTCCACCCAGCACTGCGACTCGGGTTCCAGGGCCTGTACTATGCGGACGGCCAACTGGGCATCATCCAGGCTCGCCGAGCGCGGGTCGGCAAACTCGCGCAGCTTGATGCATTGCGGAATCATGGAATCACCGGCGAGCGCACAAGCTCAACACCCCCTGCAACAACGCCAGCGGCGTCGGTGGGCAACCCGGGATGGTCAGATCCACCGGAATGACGTTGCCGACCGCGCCGCAACTGGCGTAGGACACGCCGAATTCGCCGCCGCAGGCGCCGCAGTCGCCCACCGCGATGACCCACTTGGGATCGGGCGTGGCCTCGTAGGTACGCTTCAGGGCCGTCTCCATGTGCCGCGAGACCGGGCCGGTGACCATCAGGATGTCGGCATGGCGGGGCGAGGCGACGAAATGCACGCCGAAACGCTCGATGTCGTAATAAACGTTGTTGAGCGCGTGGATCTCCAGCTCGCAGCCATTGCAGGAGCCGGCGTCGACCTGCCGTATCGCCAGGCTGCCGCGGAAGCGCTTGTCGACGACGGTTTTGAGTTGCGCCCCGACCTGCTCGACCGCCTCGTCGCGCGCACGCGGCGGCAGCTTTTCGGTGAGTACGCCGGTTCTGAATATCTTGCCGTAGATGCTCAAAGGCATTCCTCTCAGAGGTCGTGGCCGGAATAGGAGCCGTTGACCGATTTGTTGCACACCGGGAAGTCGGGCACGATGTTGCCCAGCACCAGCTTTTCCAGGGCCGGCCAGTTGACGACGCTGGGATCGCGCGGCCAGTAGCGGTCTATCCGGCCTTCCCCGCCGAAACGGACGTAGCAGAGGATTTCGCCGCGCCAGCCTTCGACGGCGGCAAAGCCTTCCGCTCCCTCCGGCGGCGCCAGCCAGGGCGCGGCAATCGCGCCCGCGGGCAAGCTTTCGAGCAACTGTTCCAGCAGGCGCAAGGCGACGCGCAATTCCTTGTAGCGCACCCAGAAACGCGAGGCGACATCGCCCTGCACTTCGACCGGAACCCGCAGGTTCAATCGGTCGTAGGGTGCATAGGGGGCATCCTTGCGCACGTCGAAAGTCTGTCCGCTGGCGCGCCCGACGAAACCCAATGCGCCCAGTTCTGCGGCCAGTTCGACGCTGAACGCGCCGGCGCCGAGGAAACGGTCTTCCAGCGAGGAGTTGCCGTCGAGCAGGGTCAGCAACTCGTCCAGTTCGGCCCGCAGGGCGACGATGGAATAACGCATGCTCGTCGCCACATCCGGCAGGACGTCGACGGTCACGCCGCCCGGCACGATGCGATCCATCAGCAGGCGATGGCCGAACCATTGCTGGTTTTCCCTCAACCACAGTTCCCGGAGACGGCCGAGCTGGTAGTAGCCGAAAGCGAAGCCGACGTCGTTGCAGAGAGCGCCCAGATCCCACAAGTGATTGACAACCCGTTCGCGCTCGGCCAGGAGGGCGCGCAACCAGGTTGCCCGCTCGGGAATGGCCATCCCTGCCGCGCACTCCATCGCCAAACAGGCGGCGTAGGCATGTCCGACCGTGGTATCGCCCGACACCCGTCCCGCCAGCCGGGCCAGGCCCGCCGCATCGCGGCCTTCGGCGATTTTTTCCACGCCCTTGTGCACGTAGCCCAGCCGCTCTTCGAGATTCAGCACGGTCTCGCCCACCGCCTGGAAGCGGAAATGGCCGGGTTCTATGATGCCGGCGTGCACCGGCCCCACGGGGATCTCGTAGACGCTGGGGCCTTGCGCCTGGAGAAAGGGGTAATCCTTGTCCGCTGGCGTGCTCTCGGGCGGGCGGCCCACGGCCGGAAAACTTTTGCGCAGGGGAAAGCTGCGTTCGTCCCAGGCCTGGTGGCGCACCCAGCGGCGCTCGTCGTGATGTCCTTCGAAACGGATGCCGTAGAGATCACGGATAGCCCGCTCGGGACGGTCGGCCGCCCAGAAATAAGAGGCCTGGGAAGGCAGGCTCGCGTGGGCCGGATCGAGCACGGTGCGAACTATCAGATAACCGCCATCTTTCTGCAGGCAGGCGCTGACCCGCAATTCGGGACCCAAGTCCTCCGCCCACACGCCTGCCCAGCGCCAGCCTTCGGCCTTGGCGATCTGCGCCGCCCGTCGCCAATCGGCCGCGGCGATATGGGCAACTTCGGCCGGCGGCAGCTGGCTGGGTTCGACCGACCGTAGTTCGAGGCCCCGTTCGGCGAAGCGTGCCAAAGTCTCAAGCGTCTGGTCGCCGGTCTCGTTCATTGCGGCAAACTCCCGGAGATCAGCTGGGTCGCCTGGTTGAACCAATTGCCCAGGAAGGAAGGAATGGCCAGGCCCAGCCAAAGCACCAAGACCAGGTGCAGGGCGACCGGCTTGAGGTTGGCCTTGATGGCTTTCTGGCCTTCGGGCACGTCGCCGTAGACCATGGGCTGGATGTGGCGGAACAGGCCGGCGAAAGCCAGGCCTATGCCCAGCAGCAACAGAGGCGTCAGCCAGGGATAGTCATGCATGGTGGCGACCAGCACCAGGAATTCGCTGGCGAACACGCCGAAGGGCGGAAAGCCGGCGATGGCCACGGTGCCTACAAGCAAGCCCCAGCCTATGGCCGGCTGGGTCAGGATCAGGCCGCGGATCTTTTCCATGCGCTGGGTCCCGGCCAGTTGGGCGGCATGCCCGACGGTGACGAAGATGGCCGACTTGGTCAGCGCATGGGTGGTCATGTGGAACAGCGCGGCGAAAGTCGCCCAGGGGCCACCGACGCCGAAGGCGAAGGTCATCAGCCCCATGTGCTCGATGGACGAATAGCTGAACAGCCGCTTGATGTCGGTCTGGCGGTGCAGAAACAGCGCCGCCACCAGGAAGGACAGCAGGCCGAAGCCCATCATCAGGTTGCCCGCCAGATGCGTGCCTAGGGAGCCGTCGACCAGCATCTTGCTGCGCACCACCGCGTAGAGCGCGTCGTTGAGCAGTAAACCGGACAGGATGGCGGACATCGGGGTGGGGCCTTCGGAATGGGCGTCCGGCAGCCATTGATGCAGCGGAACCAGGCCGATCTTGGTGCCGTAGCCCACCAACAAGAAGACGAAGGCCAGGCTGAGGATGGCGGGATCGAGTTCGGCCGCATGATCGTGCAACACCGTCCACAGCAGCCCTTCCCCGCCCACGCCCAGTTTTTGCTCGGCGGCGAAATAAAGCAGCACTGTGCCGAACAAGGCCTGGGCGATGCCCACGCCGCACAGGATGAAATATTTCCAGGCCGCTTCTATCGATTCCGGCGTGCGGTAAAGGCTCACCAGCAGCACCGTCGCCAGCGTCGCGCCCTCCATCGCCACCCACATCACGCCCATGTTATTGGTGGTCAGCACCAGATACATGGCCAGCATGAAGCCCTGGTACATGGTGTAGTAAAGCTTCAGGCGCGCCGGACTGACCCGGCCGATCGCCTGCTCGTGCGCCATGTAGGGGCCGGAAAAGACGGACGTGGTCAGGCCGACGAAAGCCGTCAGGACCACCAGATAGACGTTGAAGCTGTCGACGTAAAGCATGTGCCCCGTCGACAGCACGGGACCATGCAGCAGCACGTCGACCGCGAGCCAGACCGAGGCCGCCAGGGCCAGCGCGTTGCAGCGGATATTGAAAACCCCCGCCTGCAGATTGCCGCCGCGGAAGGCCAGCAGGGCCATGCCGGCGATGGGCACGGCGAGCAGCAGATAGACGCCCGTCATCGCTCCACCTCGCTGAGCTTGCTGAGCTGGTCCACGTTCAGCGAGTCGATGCTGGCGCTGATCTGGAAGAAGAACACGCCGAACACCACCGCGGCGACCAGCACGTCGAAGGCCACGCCCAGCTCGACCACCATGGGCATGCCGTAGGTGGACACGACGGCGGCGAAGAACAGACCGTTCTCGATGGACATGAAGCCCACCACGTGGGCGACCGCCTGCCGCCGGGTGATCATCAGCAGCATGCCCAGCAGGACCACCGCCAGACTCACGGCGATGGCGTTGAGCGTCACCAGGGGCGAATGGGCGACCACCGGCAGGGACACGTAGTAGCTGAACACCACCAGCGAGGCGCCGCCCAACATCACCCGGGCCGGATGGGCGATGGTGTCCATCACCCGGTGCAAGCCCAGCCGGTGGATCAGCCGATACAGCAGCAGCGGCAGGATGATCCCTTTCAGCACCAGGCTCAACAGCGCCGACACATAGAGATGGGGATAATTCAGCACGCCGGCAGCCAAGGCCGTGGCCGCCGCGAGCAACCAGCCCTGCACGGCGAATACCAAGACCAGCCGCACCAGGCGCGATTGGCCCAGCATCAAAAAGGAGGTCAGGGCGATCAGTCCGGCCAGCAGCAATATGGCCTGGCCGTAAAGATCGAGATCAATGATGGACACGGGCCGCCTCCAGGATGATGTGGCTCAGCATGCCCAGCACGCTGAGGAGATAGGCGAAGCTGAGATATTCCTGCACCCGGAAGATGCGCATCTTGGCGAATACCGTTTCGGACAAGGCCAGGACCACGGCCAATGCGGCCAGCTTGCCCAGCACCACGGCCACTCCCAGCCCCAGCGCCTGCGGGGAAAAGTCCTGGGCGATGCCCCAAGGGAAGAAGATGTTGGCGATGAGCACGCCGTAGAGCATGAGCTTGATCTGGCTGGCCCATTCGATGAGCGCCAGCCAGCGGCCGCTGTATTCCAGGATCATGGCCTCGTGGATCATGGTCAGTTCGAGATGGGTGGCCGGGTTGTCCACGGGAATGCGCCCGGTTTCGGCGATGGCCACCAGCATCAGGCCCGCGATGGCGAAGACGAATGAAGGCCGCAGCACCAGCCCGGTGTCCAGCACATAGTTCATGGCCTGGGACAGATTGGTGGTATGTGCGCTCATCGCCAGGGTGAACACCGCCATCAGCATGGCCGGTTCGGCCAGCGAAGAGATGGTCATCTCGCGCGAGGAGCCCATGCCGCCGAAGGCCGTGCCGATGTCCATGCCCGCCAGCACCTGGAAGGTCCGTCCGAGCGCGAAGAAGCCCACCAGCACGATGACGTCGGCGATACGCGCGGTCGGCAGATCGACCGCCACCAGCGGGACGATGGCCGCCGCCAACACGGTGGACGCGAACACGATGTAGGGCGCGGCGCGGAATATCCAGGAAGCCGGATGCGGAACGATGGGCTGCTTGCGGTACAGCTTGAGCAGGTCCCGGTAAGGCTGGAACAGAGAAGGCGGCTTGCGGTTCTGCAAGCGGCATTTGACGCGCTTGATCCAGCCGGCCAGCAGCGGAGCGGCGGCGACGAAGAGCAGGGTTTGCAGGAACGCAAGCAGCCAGGGCATCAGCTGATCACCCAAAGGAGAAAGACCAGGGTAAAAAAGGAATAAGCCAGATAGGTGCGAATATTCCCGGTTTGCAGCCGCCCCACTTCGCGGGCCAGGCGGTTGACGGCATGCCCCACCGGTTCGTACAGCCAGCGCCAGAAGCGGTCGAGCACCTGGAAGTGATAGCGCTGGGACAACACCCGCGTGTCGCCCGCCCCTCCCCGGATCTCTTCGAGGTTTTCGCGCACATCGAACACCGGATTGAAAATGCGCCGAATGGGCATACTGAAAGCGCCCGAGGTGTATTGCATGCGCGGCGTCAGGCCGCCGAAACCGCAATCCCAGGGCTCGGCCTGGCGCGGCTCCAGGCCGCTGCGGCGATACAGGACGTGGTAGCAGACCCAGCCCACCGCCAGGATCCCGAGTAGAACCAGGGCCGGCGCGTAGGACGCCACTTCGGGCGACACGGGCGTCAACCATAGCCAGCCCAGCGCGGACAGGCTGGGCAGGGTGAATCCGGTCAACTGCCCGGTCACCGCACCGACACCGTTGATGAGTGGCCCGGGCAGCACGCCGAACAGCACGCAGGCCATGGCGAGCAGGGCGGGCCCTGCCAGCATGCCGCGATGGCTCACCTCGTGGGCATGAGCGACATGGTGCGAACGGGGCAGCCCCAGAAAGGCCACGCCGTAGACCTTGACGAAACAGGTGGCAGCCAGCGCCGAGGTCAGGGCCAGCACGGCGCTGGCGGCGGGTATCAGGCTGCGCAGCACCCCGCTCTGCAGCGTGCCGGCCTGCAGCGCGGTCTGGAAGATCAGCCATTCCGAAACGAAGCCGTTCAGGGGCGGCAAGGCGGCGATGCTGAGGGTGCCGACCAGGAAGATGCCCGCCAGCTTGGGCATGCGATGGATCAGCCCACCCATGGCCTCCAGGCTGTGCTCGTGGGTTTGATGCAGGATGGCGCCCGCCCCCAGGAACAACAGGCTCTTGAACAAGGCATGGTTGAAGGCATGCAACAGCGCCGCCACCAGGGCCAGGGCGCCCAGTTCGTTTTGGCCGTTGCTGAGGAAAATCAGGGACAGTCCCAGGGCCACGAACACGATGCCGAGGTTCTCCACCGAGGAATAGGCCAACAGACGCTTCAGGTTCTGCTGCTGCAAGGCATACAAAATGCCCAGCACGGCCGAGGCCGAACCGATCACCAGCACCAGCACGCCCCATTGCCAGAGGATCTGGTCCAGGAGATCGAAGGTAAAGCGAATGAAGCCGTAAACCGCGATCTTCAGCATCACCCCGCTCATCAGCGCGGAGATATGCGAGGGCGCGACCGGGTGGGCTTCCGGCAGCCAGGCGTGGATGGGCACCAGCCCGGCCTTCATGCCGAAGCCGAGCAGGCCCAGCACGAAGGCCGCGCTGGCCCACAGCGGACTCAAACGGGCCCCGCGCAAGGCATCGAAGCTCAATCCGCCGGCGAATCCGGCGACGACACCGAAACCCAAAATGATGGCGATGGCACCGATCTCGGCCATCAGCAGATAGAGGAATGCGGCCCGCCGGTTGGCGGCATGCTCGTGCTGGTAGGCGACCAGGAAGTAGCTGGCGACCGACATCAGCTCCCAGGCGATCATAAAGAAAAACGCATCGTCCGCCAGCAGCACCAGTTCCATGCCGGCGACGAACAGACCGGTGAACAACCCCAGCACGGCGAAGGCGTGTTTGCCGTGCTCGAACTCCTCCACATAGCCCGGTCCGTAAAGACTGACGGCGATCAGCGGCAGACCCAGCACGCAAAAGAAAAAGCCCGACAAGGCGTCGAGGCGGACATGCCAGCTCAGCCACGGCAAGCCTAAAGGCAGGGTGTCGGAGAGTATCCCGTCGCTCAGCAACGCGCCCAGGCCGGCCAGCAAGGCGCTGGTACCGGCGAGGCCCAGCAGGGCGAACACGCCCCGCCGGAGCCGGCCGGCATAGCCCGGCTCCGCGAACACACCGGCCCAAGGGGCCGACCGGCCAGGACCGCCCGGCCAGCACCGGCCGACGAGCCGCTCCAACTCCGCGCGCCCATGCACGGCGAGCGCCAGCAGACCCGACGACAAAGCGGCCAGCACGGACAGATAGGCGAAAAACAAGGACATCTCGGCTTCCGGCTTAGGCTTGCTGCTTGTTGATGCGGGCCGCCAGGACGTGGTCCGCGTAGGCTTCGTGTTCGCCCAGGCCGTGAATTTCGCAATGTCCGCCGCGGGCGATCCGGTCCTGCCGGTAATGCTCGATGAATTCCATGACCGTGTGGTCGATCAGATAGGCGTCGGACAAATCGAAAACCACCGTCTTGGCGGCCGGGAATTCGGCCAGTTGACTCTTGAGCGCGAGAAAATTGGAAAAAATGGCCGAGCCACTCACACGGATGACACAGGTGTTCGCGTCCCGGCGCTCAAGGTGGTAGGAAATGGTCAACAAATTGCGCAATGGAACGCCTCGCGCCACGTGGATCACCAGCTTGGCGGCGATGCCGATCAGCACCCCGGCCAGCAGATTGGTGGCCAGCACACCGACGATGGTGAGGACGAACAGGACGAGCTGTTCCTTGCCGAGATCCATCGTCCGCTCGAAAGCCTGCGGCGAGGCGAGGCGAAACCCGGTATAGACCAGCAGCGCGGCCAGCGAGGCCAGCGGTATCGTGTCGATCACATGCGGCAGGGCGATCACGAAGATCAGCAGGAAGGCCCCGTGGAAGAAATTGGCCCAGCCGGTCCTGGCGCCGGCATCGACGTTGGCGGAACTGCGCACGATTTCGGCGATCATCGGCAAACCGCCGATCAGCCCGGCTAGGGTATTGCCCACCCCCACCGCGGTCAGGTCGCGGTTCAGGTCGGAATAGCGCTGGTAGGGATCGAGTTTGTCCACCGCCGCCGTGCTCAGCAGGCTTTCCAGGCTACCCACCAGGGTGATCGCCAGCACGCTTTCCCAGAAGGCCAGGGTGAAGATCTTGGAGAAGTCCGGGAAATAGAAACTGGCCGCAATGCTGTCGGGAATGGTGACCAGAAAATCCGGGCCGACGATCAAGTCCTTGGGCACCATGAACGATTCGCCCGGCCGCAGGTGGTCCAGGCCGAAAACCTGCCCGAGGAACATGCCGGACGCGACGACCAGCAGCGGTGCCGGTATCTTCCTGAGCCAGGGCTGTTGGACTTTCGGCCAGGCGACCAGCACGCCCAGGCCCACCAGGGCGACGAAGGCGACTTCCGGTATGAAAAACGAAAGGCCGCGCGGGATGTCGGCGATGCTCGACAAGAGGCCGCCGCTGACGGTCTTCACGCCCGCCATCACCGGTATCTGCTTGGCCATGATGATGATGCCGATCGCGGCCAGCATGCCGTGTACCACCGAGGCGGGGAAAAATGCGGACAACCGGCCCGCCTTGTAATAGCCCAGGGCTATCTGCAGCACGCCGGATATGACGATGGCCGCCAGGGTGTAGCGGTAGCCGGCCATGGCATCGCCCTGCCCGAGCGACTGCACCGCCGCCAGGATCACCACGATCAGGCCGGCGGCAGGCCCCGTGATGGTGACATGGGAGCCGTTGATCCGGGACACCAGCAGTCCGCCGACGGCGGCGGTCAATATCCCGGCCATGGGCGGGAAGCCCGAGGCCACGGCCACCCCCAGACACAGGGGTAAGGCGATCAGAAACACCAGGAAACCGGCGGCAATATCCTTGCGCCAGTGGGCCTTCAGGCCTGTCAGCCCGGTTGCGGGCAGGGAATTCAAATTAACGGGGTGGTCCATCGGTTCTCCATCGAACGCTTCGAGTCAGTGATGGGCGGCGTCAGCGGGGAGCCGCCCGTTCCGATCCTTGCCGGCCCGCTTCCTCTCACTGAAAAGCGAGACCGATTGAAGAATCTCCACTGCATCATCAAGGTCCATGCCTTTTTTTACAATTGAGCGTTCATAGCCGAGGGCTCATGCCTGAGTGGGGCATCGGCCCGCACCGGGCGGCGAGCCATCAAAACAGTGCGATGAACACGATGGCGATCATCAGCCAAACCAGCAGAGGGGCGATCTGATCCTCCAGGCCGTCCTGGTCGGACTCCAGGGAAGGGGTCGCCTGCGGGCGTCCAAACAATATGCTCAACAGCTTCATGAGGGGGTACCGGCGGTTCTTAGACACGATCCTCCATAGCACTCATGATGCCAACGGCGAATATCCATTAAATCAACTACGTACGAACAAAAATCGCCGGAACTCCCGGCGTATGGTGGGAAACAACCACGATTTGAACCAATGCCGCCGGATCGAACCGGCCGTCCAAGTATCGGCGGCCGTGCGACAGGATGCCCCCTCGACGGCGCCGCTCGCGCTTACGATATTTCGTCCTCCATACGAGATATCGACAACTCTTGCCGGCATACGGCATCGCGCGACGAATCGGGCTGAAATTCAAATCAATTTAAAAACAGGGACTTGCGGATACCTTTGGCGGATTCCGACGGCTTGGCCCGGTACTTGTGACCCAGGAAGCATGCGCATCGCCCATCGCGGCGGCGCAAGCTCAACGAAGCCGTAAATCTCAAGTACCCAAGGAGTCCTGCCATGAAATCCGCCATCCGCCTCACGGCCTTTTTCGCCCTGTCCCTCGCGCTGCAAGACACGGCTCTCGCCGCGGAAAGTTCTTACGGCAACAGCGCCGATTACCAGTTCAGGCTGAGCTTCGGCAAGGGCAGCGAGGAATATTTCGCCCGCTGCTCCGGCATCGGCTCATCTAACGAGGTGGTGGAACACAAGATGCTGGTGGACAGGGGAAGAACCGAGATCGTGCGTAAAATCCCGGGCCGGCTGAAGTTCAACGATATCGTGTGCGTGCGCGACATCCAGCCGCAAAAAGCCTCGTCGATCTGGTCGTGGCGGCGGGAAGTCGAAAAAGGGGGAGCGGACAAAGCCAGACTCAATGCCAGCATCACCCTGGTCAGTGCCGAACGGGGCGAACTCGCGCAATGGAATATCGAAAGCGCTTGGCCGTCCTCCTTATCCGTCAGCCACGAAAATCCCCTGCAGGAAGTCCTGGTCCTGACCGTGGAAGGCCTGTCGTTGAATCCATAGCGTCATGAACCAACCCGAATACCTTTAAACCCTAAGGTGAGAGAAATGAAGAACGCCGACAAATACTACATCCTGCAAATCGTGAAGGAAACGGATGCCGGAGACGAAACCATCTACAAAAATACCGATCGATTAATCGGGGGATATCTTAAAAAATACAATTTGGCGTCCATACCCACGGATAACATAGTATTACCCTCCGACTATATCGATACCACCTGGTTTTTCCTGAACAATAGCCAGATCATCTACAAGAAGGCCGGTCTGTCCATGCGCCTGAAAGGACTTACCGACCATTCTGAACTGATAATCCGAGGGCATGGCGACGTCAATAACAACCGTGTATCCAGAGTGTCCGCCGAGGTATTGGCGCGCTCGCTGATCGAACTCGGCCTGCAGGCAAGCTGCAGAATAAACATCACCGGATGCAATTTGGGGCGAAACTCCAACATTTCCGGGAATGAACGGGGAACGAAAAGTGCGCAGGACGTCGGTGCGGGATCGTTTGCCGCACTTTTTCAGAAAGAACTTTACCGCCTACGCGGGCTGCGCAACCGTGTGCACGCGAGAACCGCGCCGGTCACGGTGCTGGAAGACGGCCGCAAGGAAACCTTCGATTTCGCCAGCGAAACCAACGGCATACACCATCAAGCGCACAGCAAGATTGTTTTTACCATCGACTCGGTGGGTGTCCAGAACATGCAATTTGCTTACTGATGCTCTTGGCCACATCCTGGGTTTGATGACCGAACACACGAAAACCCGGTCTTGGGCAAAAGACCGGACCATATCGTCAGGATCGAAAACTCCGCGGCCGGGGCTAGCCTGAAAATCCCATAGGCAAGACCCGGCCCTCCTATCCCGCTCGCCCTAAGCCCTGCGGCACCACCGTGCAAACCAAACCCCGGCTGAAACAAGCGCCGGGCTAGAGCCCGCCGACCCGGTGGCCGCATGATTCAGGAACCAAGCCTCCGCCAGCCATCGCGGCCCTCGCCCATAGCTCGGCAATCTCGCCTTCCTAGGGCCGCCTTCACATGCGGAGCCGCGGATCAGTCAACGAACTCCTTCTCGATACGCCATCCGCCCGATGGCTGCATTCAAACGCCCCCGATGATCTTCCCGCGATGCCGCGTATCGGTGCCGTAGGCCGGGTATCGCGTGCGTGCCGTCAGCCCGGCAATCCCCTGCGCCTCGGCCGGAAGTGGTGTGACTCATTCAGCCCTCCATGCTTGTCCTGCATCGCCCATCGTCACGGTTCATGGAATGCCATAGGCCGGCCCTACCCCGCCCAACGTAGGCGGACCGATACCCGCGAGCGCGAGACACCTCCCAAGGCAAGCGCAAATGCCCATATTTCGCTTATATGTCGACATTTCGTACAAACCTAAAATACACCCTGATCGACGACACCCCATGGGCGCGCGATAAGCATGGGGCAAATGCTTGTTTGAATTAACTTTTATCTCGTCTTTACGGCACCTGACCGAGACTGGCCCGGGAATTGGGACAGGAAAGGGGCGCAGCGAGCGCGACACGCAGACCGCGTAACCACACCCTTAATCCATCGTCTCGACAGGAGCTACTCATGAAAACCAGCAAACTGCCTTCCCGTTCCAAGCAGGCCGCCCTGATCGCCTCCGGCACCCTATTGCTCGGCTCCACCGCGGCTTTGTCGCCGCTCACGGCCCAGGCCTCGACGGACCCGGTCCTCACGGCGACCTCGTCCGCGCCGCTCAATCCCGCAAGCGTGGCGGCGGCGGCCGCGCCCGTCCTCGAATGCGCCAACGCTTCCCAGGATGCCACCTGTACCCTGTCGCTGAGATTGCCGGGAACCTCGCCGTTCGAGCCGGCCATCGAGTTGTCCGTCGCGGCGTCGGCCATCACTTCCAGCTCGACGGGCTACCATCTGAGCGGGGATGTCACGATCAAGAGCCCGCAAGGCGATATTCCGCTGACCAATGTGGACCTGCTGGTGACGCTGGACAGCTCGTCGGCCGCCGGCATCGCCAGTATCCAGGGCACCGCCACCCTGCCCTTTCCCAAGCTGGGCTTTCTGAAAAACGCCGGCATCACGCAAAACGCCACCGCCCTCATCGGCATGGACAGCGGGGCCAACCTGGCGAACTTGGGCGCCCATCTCAATCCGGACCGGAACTATCTCTTGTTCCACTTCGACCAGGGGCTGAGCGGCACGGTCGGCCCGATGAAGATCACCGCACCGGGCGGGCATAGCGCCACCTTCGTGCTGGACCCGAGCGACCCTTATTTCTACATCGGCGGCAGCGGTTTCGCCGGGGAAGGCACCTTCGGCGTCGAATTCTGCGAGACCGAGGAAGACTGCGCGAAAACCGGCGAAGACTACGGCTTCGGCATCTCGCTGAACGGCTTGATCCCCTTCGAGGCCGACCCGGCCTTGCCGTTTGCCGATGAGTTGGCGGACATGAAAGGCCATCTGGTACTCGACGGCACCATACCACTCGGCGACCTGCCGCTGTCGATCAGTGGCACAGCGGTGGTAAACATCGACACGGACAAGGACGGCGTCACCTTCTTCGACTCGCCGCTGGGCGCGGGCGGCATACCGACCAATGCGCTGGGCATCGACACCAAGCTGGCGGCCAAGGGCACCCTGGATGTTTCCATCCCGTTTCTGAAGGTGTTCGAGACCGGCATCCAGCTCGCCGAAGGCACGGTGCTGGTCAACAACTCCAAGTTCGAAAAAAGCGTTTACTTCAACGGCATCCAGGACGTGGGCAGCGCGACCCTGCCCATCATCCCGAAATACCTGCCCCTGACCCAGGAAACGGTGTTGAACGTGACCGGCCATTTCCTGATAGACACCACCAATTTCGCCACGCCCGAAGGCCGTCAGCAGGCGCTGGAAAGCATGAAGGAAGGCTATTTGGTCGCCAGCGGCAACTTCGGCTACGACGCCAGCAATCTGGGGGCCTTGGCCGGCGTGGATCTGGGCAATCTGGCGGTGGCCAGCGCCCAACTCACCCTGGACAAGCATGGCTTCGCACTCGCCGGACAAACCACCTCGCGCCTACCGATACCCCATGTCGGATTCTCCGGCAACGTACACGTGAATCTGGACATTCCCGCCGACGACATCAACGCCTCCGCGCTGAGCCTGCAGGGCGATCTGAATGTCGCCGGCGTGCCTTTGGGCAAGAGTTCGCTGAAGGTCGATTCCCGGGGAGCGGCCATCCGCGGCCAGATCGACGCGGTGCTCGGCAAGATCGACATGTCCGGCTCCGTTACCCGCTCGTCGGTCAATCTGAGCGGCAGCACCGGCGTCTACATCCCGCTGTCCAAGTTCGCCGACGTGCTGGGACCGCAGATCAAACGAGCGAACGGCGACCTGCAAAACGCCCTCGACGCCGTCGACCGCCTGAACAGCCAGATCGACCAGCAGCGCCAGATCGTGAAGGCAGAGCACGACCGTGTCGCGGCGCAACTGCAAAACGCCCAGCGGGCGGTCAACACCGCACAAACCTCGGTCAATATACTACAGGCCCAGATCAACGCGGCCTACGGGACCATCCGCCGCTATCGCTCCGAGATTGCCAGCTGGCAGCGCTGGTATGACAGACAGCCCTGGTACAACAAGAGCTGGGCCTGGACCAAGCTGGGTTATGAGGTCGGCTGGCGCGGCACGGCCATCGGCGGGCTGTACACCTACATCGGCGGATTGGAAGCGTCCAAGGCCACTGCGCTCGGCACCTTGCGCGGCGCGCAGCTAAGCCTGGCGGGGATCAACACCGTGGTCTTGTCCACGCCCATCGATGCCGACCCGCGCGTCGCCGGTCTGATCGGCTCGCTGAAGATCGCCCAGGAAACGCTCAGAACCGCCCAAGCGGTGGTCAACGCCCTGCCCAAGCTCGGCGACTTCAGCGGTTCGACCACGGTGACCATCAACAATGACGGCCTCAGCGGGACGATCTCGGGCAACTACACCTTCACGGTCAACGGCCGGCCGGTCAGCGCCGGCGTGAGCGGCCGGGTGATCGCCGCGGCCGATCAGTTTAAGGCCTGCCTCGACATCCCCGGCGCCAGCGGAGTCTGCGTCGCGCTGTAATCCCCATCCCCCCAGGATCAGGCAAGGGGCGGGCCCGTCAGGGCCTGCCTTTTGTCTTGACAGCGCCGCTCATACGCGGCCGCAAGCCCTTACGCCCCCAACCCAGCTCGCCGCGACTTCCGCCTCGCCGGCCAGATGCAGCAGGCAAAAAAGCTGGTCCTCCAAGCACTCGCAGCGGCGCAGCCGCTCGCTGAGATACGGACTGGCCCCGGGATCCAGCACGAACAAGTCGGCACTCTTCCCCGGAGCGAAGTTTCCGGTCTCATGATCCAGCCGCAGCGCCGCAGCGCCACCCAGGGTGGCCAAATACAGCAGTTGCGCGGCGTCGAGCGTTAAGCCCTGAAGCTGCTGGACCTTGTAACTTTCACCGGCTTCCCGCCAGATCGAGCCATGGGTACCGGCACCGATATCGGTGCCGAGCGCGACCGGTATGCGATGCCGCAAATGGCGCGCGAGCGGGAACAGCCCGCTGCCAAGATAAAAATTGCTGGAAGGACAATGGCAGACGGCGCAGCCGGCATGGGCCATGCGGGCGAGTTGCCCGTCGCTCACGTGTATGTCGTGAGCCAGCACCGTGCGCGGCGTGACCAGCCCGAAGCGCTCGTACACCGCCAGATAGTCCGCCTCCTGCGGGAACAGCCGGGCCACGGCGTCCAGCTCGCCCTGACTCTCGTTGATGTGGGTCTGAAGATAAGCCTCGGGGTATTCCCGCAGCAAGTCGCCGCAGAGCTCCAGCATGGCTTCGCTGCACGACAGCGCAAAACGCGGCGTGATGGCGTAGTGCAGGCGCGGACGGCCGCGGCAGTAGTCGAGCAGGGCTAGGCACTGCTCGCGCGCCTCGCCCGGCGATTTGAGCAGGGCCTCCGGCCCGCCTCGATCCATCATCGTCATGCCGGCGATCAGGCGCAGGCCGGCCGATTCGGCGGCTTCGAACAGGGCCAGATTGGCCGGCAGGAATTGCGAGCCGAACACCATGGCCGTGGCGGTGCCGGCGGCCAGTAGCCGGGCAACGAAGCGCTCCGCAACCTCGGTCGCCAAAACTTCGTCGGCCAGAGCTATTTCGGCCGGGAAGATCGACCGCTCCAGCCAGTCCAGCAGATCCCGGCCGTAAGACGCCGTCGCATAAAACTGGGGGAAATGCACATGGGCATCGACCAGCCCCGGCAACAGCCAGGCCGAGCCGTGATTGACGCGTTCAATAGCATCGGCCTCGGCCAGGATGGCCGCACGCGGCCCCGTTTTGACGATGCGCCCCGTTCCGTCCACCCAAAGCGCGCCGTCTTCGATGATCTCCAGCGCCGATGCGGAACGAAACGGATCGCCACGAAGATGGGCGACGATACCGAGATGGACGATACCCGTCATCGCCCGTGCAGCGCGCGGGCGATGCGTTCCAGCGCCTCGGCGATGGTCGCGCGCGGAGCGCCGATGTTGAGGCGCATGTAGCCGCTGCCGGCCGCGCCGAACAGTACGCCGGGACTGAGGCCGACCCTGGCTTGTTCTATGAAGAAGCGCTTGAGCGAGGCATCGTTCATGCCCAGTTCGCGGCAATCCAGCCACAGCAAATAAGTGCCTTCCGGCGGGACCACCTTGATGGCCGGCACATGGCGGGCCAGATAGTCGACGACGAAATCGCGGTTGCCGGCCAGGTAAGCCAGCAAGGCGTCCAGCCAGTCCGTGCCGCCGCTGTAGGCCGCCTCGAAGGCCGCGATGCCGAACGGATTTCTCGCCTCGACATGCAAACTTTCCAGTGTGTGGACGAAGGCGGCGCGTCGCCCGGCATCGGGGACGATGAAGGCGGACAGACCCAGGCCCGGGATGTTGAAGGTCTTGCTGGGGGCGACGGCTGTGATGACGGCATCGTTTTCCCCGGCCAGCAGGCCAAGCGGAGTGTGCTTGTGGCCTGGGTAAACCAGGTCGGCCCAGATTTCGTCCGACAGCACCGTGAGCCCGTAGCGGCGGGCGATGGCCAGCACTTCGCTCAGCTCGTCGCGCGTCCATACCCGCCCGACCGGATTGTGCGGCGAACACAGGAACAGCACGCGCGCGCCTTGCGCGGCCAGTTGTTCCAAGCTTTCCAGGTCGAAGCGGTAGCGCTCGCCTACACGTATCAGCGGATTGAGCAACAGTTTGCGCCCGGTCACTGTCACCGCCGAGAAGAAGGGATGGTAGACCGGCGACTGGACGATGACGCCCTCCCCCGCCTGGGCATAAGCCGTGGCCGCGGCGAAGAGTCCCGTCACCACGCCCGGCGTGTAGACGATCCATTCGCGCTCGACGACCCAGCCGTGCCGCCCGCGCAGCCAGGCGATCAGGCTGTCGGCCAGGCGGGGCGGATATTCGGTGTAGCCGTAGATCGGATGTTCGGCCCTGGCCTTGACCGCGGCGGTGACATAACCCGGCGCGGCGAAATCCATGTCGGCTACCCAGAGCGGAATCACGTCTTCGGTGCCGAAGATCGCCTGGCGGGCGCCGTATTTGGAAGTATCGGTGCCCTCGCGGGGGATAGGCGTGTCGAAATCGAAACTCATGGTCGTTTTTCCCAAATGGTCACTTCGGATAGAGAATGCTGGAACTTGTGCCGGGTCTCGCGGATGACGAAGGGGACTTCCAGCGGCCCGCGAACCAGATTGAAATGCTCGCTTAGCACTTCCTTCAGGCCGTCGAGGGTGGTGTAGCTCTCGCCGTCCTTCTTGTAGCCACCCAGCCATTCCTCGCGGACCGTGTGCTCTTCCAGCCAGGTGTAGGGCGAGGCGATGAGCAGCAAACCGCCGGGATTGAGGCGCTCGTGCACGGCGGCGAGGAATTTCCGCGGGCTGTACAACCGGTCTATCAGGTTGGCCGCGAGTATCAAATCGTAACCGGTGAAGATCGGCTTGAGGTTGCAGGCGTCGCCCTGCCAGAACTCGACCTTGTGGCGCACATCTTCCAATCCCAGATCGGCCAGGCTGCGCTCCTTGTAGGACACCAGTTCGCCTTCGTTGGCCAGGGTGTAGCGCAGCCTGCCTTGCTCGGCGATGTGTACCCCCAAACCGATGAAGCGGGCGGAGAAGTCGATGCCGGTGACATGAGCGAAATGCCGGGCCAGTTCGAAACTCGCCCGTCCCGCCGCGCAGCCCAGATCCAGGGCCTTGCGTGCGGGCCTGTCGCCCATCGCGGCGATGGCCAGTTCGGCCAGAGTCTGGCAAAAATTGGCCACGCCGAAATACTCGTCGCCGTAATGGAATTCGGCGTATTCCGACAGCAGCTTGTCCGTTTCGTAATGCGAGGACGGCCGTTCCGCCGGCGCTTCGGCTTCGACATAGCGAAAGCCGGCATGCTGGAAGAAATGCCGGCGGAAGGCATAGCGCGCGGCGCGCAAGGCCTCGTTGCCGGACGAGATCCAGGAGCCGCCTTTGAACAGGTTATGCCGTCCGTCGTAAGTGGGCGCGGTGAAATCGTCGTAGAGCGGATGGACTTCGAAGCCCTCGAACGGATAAATGGGCGTTTCCGTCCATTGCCATACGTTGCCGACCACATCGTAAAGCTCGCCCTGCGGAAAACGCGTCACGGGACAGGAGGATGCCCAGTGGTCCAGATGGAGGTTGGCCGGAGCGGCCTGATCTTCGGGCACTTCCTGCAAACCGGCGAAATCGTACAAGCGGTACCACTCGTCTTCCGTCGGCAGACGGACCGGCAGGCCGGTCTGCGCCTGCTTCCAGTTACAGAACGCCTTGGCCTCGTGGTAATTGACCTCCACCGGCCAGTCCCAGGGCATGTCGACCTCTTCCAGCATCAGGCGCAGCTTCCAGCCGCCGACGGCCGGTATCCAGAACGTGGGATGTTCGGCCTGGGTGTAGCGGCGCCAGGCCCAGCCCTCCTCATCCCACCAACCGTCGTCGGCATAGCCGCCGGCTTCCACGAAGCCTTCGAACTCGCGATTGGAGACGAGGTATCGGGACACACGGAAAGCCGGCAGCTCGGTCTCATGCCGGCCGTATTCGTTGTCCCAGCCGTAGCGGGGATCACCCCGCTCCTTACCCGGCTTCACCGTGCCGGCCGGAATCTCGGCCCAAGTGTTTTGCGGCGCCGCTCCGCTCTCGCGGCAAGGCTCCCAGGCGGGGTGCGGGCGAACATGGCGGAGTTCGTGCTGGCGTATCAGGACCGAGGACGTCTCCAGGTGGATGCGCTCGTGTTCGATGCCCATGAGCACGGCCCACCAGGGGTTGTTCCAGTCCAGCGGCAGTTCCAGCGGTGCCGTGGCGATGACTTCGTCCACCATGGCGCGCACCTGGCGGCGATAGTCGCGCACCGCTTCGACCGCCGGCCAGTCGTAATGGGCTTCGTTCAAATCGTCCCAACTCATCTCGTCGACGCCGACGGCGAACAGGGATTCCAGTCGCGGGTCGATGCGACTACCGGTCAAGCCGGCGAGCATGAACTTGTTGACGAAAAAGGTGGCCGTGTGGCCGAAATAAAAAATCAGCGGGTGCCGTAACGGGATGGGCTTGCGGTAATAGGCCTCATCCCCCTGCAAGCTGTCGAACAATTGCTCGTAACGATCGAAGGTGGCGTGGAAGTAGTTTCTGAGCGTGCGGCGGAGCGTTTCAGCTTCACACCCGGCCAGCCGGGGCGTACGGGGAAAAAGCGGTTCTGGCATGCAGTTCCAACCATAATGGTTATCGGTGTATACCGATCATCTCATCACGAACCGGCCACCGGGAAGCGTATACGCTCAAAACTTTCCACCGCCGTGATCCAGACGATACCGTCGCCGGTTTGTCCGGTATGCGCGACCCTATGGATCAGTTCGGCCAGTTTGCCGGCTATTTCGTCCGGCGCGAGTATCTCCAGCCGGACCTTATGGGAAAAATCGGTGAGCTGTTCGCGCACGTCCTGATCGTGCCCTTCCTTGTCCAGCGCCGGACCGCAGCCATCGACACGGCTGATGGTCATGCCCGGAAACTCCGGCACGGCGGTCAAGGCCTCGCGGACCAGTTCCAGCTTATGGGGTTGTATGACGGCTTTGATTACTTTCATGACAGGTGCTCATCCGATGGCATCAGGCTGGTCGGGTTACGCCGCGAAACACGGCTAACCCGACCTGCATATTTTGAACTCAAGCTTCCACCCGCTTTTCCTCGAACCAACCGTACAAGGTCGGCAACACGACCAGGGTCAGCAGGGTGGAGGTGATCAGGCCGCCGATGACCACGATGGCCAAGGGCCGCTGCACCTCGGAGCCGGGGCCGGTGGCGAACAAAAAGGGCACCAGGCCCAGCAGGGCCACCGTGGCGGTCATCATCACCGGGCGGAAACGCTGCTCGCAGCCTCGGCGCACGGCTTCGGCCTGGCCCATGCCATCGTCCCGCAGCGTGCGGATATAGGACACCAGCACCACGCCGTTGAGCACCGCGATGCCCCACAAGGCGATGAATCCGACCGATGCCGGCACCGACAGATATTCGCCGGTGACGAACAAGGCCACCACCCCGCCGATGGAGGCGAAAGGCAGCACCAGGATGATGAGGCCGGCGAAACGCAGCGAGTTGAACAGCATGAACAGCAGGAAGAAGATCGCGCCTATGGTGATGGGGATGATGATCTGCAAATGGCCCAGGGCGCGCTCCATGTTCTGGAACTGCCCGCCCCATTCCAGGTAGTAGCCGTCCGGCAGTTCGACCTTGCCGGCCACGACTTCTTGCAACTCGGCGACGAATCCGCCCAGGTCGCGGTCGCGCACGTTGATGCCGACCACGATGCGGCGCTTGGCCATTTCCCGGCTGACCTGCGCGGGACCGTCGTTGAGGGTGATCTTGGCCAGATCGCCCAGCGGCACGCGGGCGCCGTTGGGCGAGGTGAGCATGATACCGTCGATCTTTTCGATGCTGTCGCGGAATCCCTCCGGCAGCCTCACCGCCGCCGAAAAGCGCCGCTCGCCTTCATAGATTTCCGTGGCTTGCTTGCCGCCTATGGCGGTTTCGATGACCTCGTGCACGTCCGCGGCGTTGAAACCGTGGCGGGCGATGGCCTGGCGATCGATGGTGATGTTCAGATATTGCTGGCCGGTCACCCGCTCCACGCGGATGTCCTGCGCGCCCCGCACACCGCCGGCGACCTTGGCGATTTCGTTGGCGGAGCGCTTGAGCTCTTCCAGATCGTCGCCGAACACCTTGACCGCCACGTCGGAGCGCACGCCGGTCACCAGTTCGTCGACCCGGTCGGAGATGGGCTGAGCCATGACCAGCTGCACGCCGGGCAATCCGGCCACCAGCTTGTCGCGCATGGCATCGGCGATGGTGTCCTGGTTCCAGCCGGCCGGCCATTCCTCGCGCGGCTTCAAGGTCACGATGGGCGTGGACTCGTTCTGGCCCTGGGTGTCGGCCGGGCTTTCGCCGCGGCCTATGTTGGTGACGGCCATGCGCACACCGGGAATGTCCATCACCATCTTCATGGCGTCCATTTCCATCTTGATTCCCTCCTCCAGGGAGATGTTGGGCATGCGGTTGATGGCGGGGACGACCGAGCCTTCCTTCATTTCCGGGATGAAGGAGCTGCCGAGGAAGGGCAGCAGAACCGCGGCGCCGACGAACAGGCCTACCGCGCCGCCCACCACCTTGATACCGTTGCCCATGGCCCAGTCCAGCAAGGCCAGATACGGCCGCTTGAGGGCGGCGATGATGCGGGTGTCGTGCTCCCCGCTCTGCCCCACCAGCAGGTAGGAGCACAACACCGGCGACAAGGTCAGCGACAAAATCAGCGAGACCAGCAGGGCGATAGCGATGGTGTAGGCCAGCGGGGCGAACATCTTGCCTTCCATGCCTTGCAGGGTCATCAGCGGCAGGAAGACCAGGATGATGATGCCGACGCCGAACAATACGGGCGTGGCGACTTCCTCGGCCGCCGCCATCACCACGCGCAGCCGGCTGGTCGCCCGCCCCCGGCGCTCGCCCAGCAGGCGGAAGGCGTTTTCCACCACCACGACCGAACCGTCCACCATCAGGCCGATGGCGATGGCCAGGCCGCCCAGCGACATGAGGTTGGCCGAAATGCCCAACTGGTTCATCACGATGAAGGTGACCAGGGGCGTGACGATCAGAGTGCCGACGACGATCAGGCTGGAGCGCACGTCGCCCAGGAACAGGAACAGGACGACCACCACCAGCACGATACCTTCGATCAGCACCTTGGTGACGGTGTGCAAGGCGGCATCCACCAGTTCGCTGCGGTCGTAGTAGGGCACGATCTTGAGGTCGTCTGGCAGCATGCCCTTGTCGTTGATCTCGGCCACGCGGGCCTTGATGCGGCTGACCACTTCCTTGGCGTTGCCGCCGCGCAGCATCATCACGATGCCGCCGACCGATTCCGTATAGCCGTTCTTGATCACCGCGCCGACCCTTACCTCGTGACCGATCTTGACCTCGGCCACATCGTGGATGTGAACCGGCACGCTTTCCTCCTCCTTGAGCACGATGTTGCCGATGTCTTCCAGGTCGCGGATCAGGCCGACCCCGCGGATGAGGTATTGTTCGGCATAATGCGGTAGCACACCGCCGCCGCTGTTGGCGTTGTTGCGGGCCAGCGCGTTAAAGACGTCGGCCAGGGCGATGCGGTAATGATGCAGCCGGTCCGGATTGACCAGCACCTGGTATTGCTTGACGTAACCGCCCTGGGAGTTGATTTCCGCCACGCCGGATATGCCGCGCAGCAGAGGACGCACCACCCAGTCCTGCACCTCGCGCCGCTTCTGCAATTCTTCCGGCGTCAGCGCGCGCTGGCCGTCGTCGTCCCGGTCCAGCGTGTACTGATACACCTCGCCCAATCCGGTGGATACCGGCCCCAGGATGGGGGTCACGCCTTCCGGCATGCGCTGCTGGACTTCCAGCAGGCGCTCCATGACCAGTTGGCGGGCGAAATAAACGTCCGTTTCGTCGGTGAACACCAGGGTGATGATGGACAGCCCGTTCTTGTTCAGCGAGCGCATCTCGGTCAAGCCCGGCAAGCCGGTCATGGCGATTTCCAGCGGCACCGTTATCAGGCGTTCGACTTCGTCGGGCGAACGGCCGGTCGCTTCGGCGGCGATCTGTACCTGCACGTTGGTCACGTCGGGGAAGGCGTCGACCGACAAGTGGCCGAGCGCGCGTATGCCGAATGCAATCAAACCCAGCGCGAGTACCACGACGACGATGCGCTGCTGCATCGCCCCGCGTATCAATCCTTCGATCATGGTCTACTCCAGCTCCTTGCGCAGCCTTTCATTGTTCAAATGAAAGGCGCCCGCCACCACCACCCGCTCGCCGGCCTTGAGGCCATCCAGCACGGGGCGCTGCGAGCCTTCCGCCTCGCCCAAGCGAACCGCGCGCAGGGCGAATTTTTGCGGCGCGATTTCCACGAAGACGTAGTCCTTGTCTTCTTCCCGCACCACCGCGCCGTCCGGCACGACCAGGGTCTGGGCGCCCTGCTTTTGAATCAACAAGGTCGCCAGCATTTGCGGCTTGAGTGAGCGCACCGGGTTGGGTATGTCCATGCGCACGGTGACGGTCCGCGTCTCGGGATCGACGATGTCGGCCACGTAGATCAGCTTGCCGCGCACATTCTGCCCCGGCAGGGCCGGGATCTCGGCTTCCGCCTCGTCGCCGGTGTGGGCCCATTGCGCCTGCTGTTCGGGCACCTCGGCCACCAGCCAGACATGGGAAAGATCGGCGACGGTGTAGAGCGCGTCCGACGGCTGGGTCACCTGGCCCAGGTTGACGTTGCGTTCGATGACCACTCCGTCGATGCTGGCCGTCACGGGCGAGTAGGAGCGCAGGGTGCGCTCCCGGGCCAGCCGCTTCAGGTCGCCTTCCGACATGCCCAGCACGCGGAGCCGATCCTCCGCCGCGTGCATATCCACCTCGGCTTCGTTCAACACACCCTCGCGCTCCTGCAATTCGGCGGCGGCGATCACGTCGCTCTCCAGCAGGCGGCGGGCACGCTGCACCGCCAGGCGGCGCAGATTCACCTGGGAACACGCCTTCAGATAGTCCGATTGCGCCATACCCAGCTCGGTGCTGTTGAGCATGGCCAACACGTCGCCCTTGCGTACGGGCTGGCCGAGAAAGGCCCGGATGTCGGTGAGGCGCCCGCTGACCGTGGCGCCGATGCGCGCCACCCGTTTTTGGTCCAGTTCCACGCGGGCGGGCAGGCGCAGCGAATCGCGCACCTCGGCCTGGCCTATGGCCTGTATCTTGATCAAGCCCGACAAGGCTGGCGTCGCATCGACCGTGCGGGGCGTTTCAGCGACAGCATCAGGCAGGTTTAAGAGCGAAATGCCGACCAACACGGCGGCCAAACGCGTAATACGGAACACCGTCATGGTTGTTTATCCTTCAAATCCGCGGCGGTGAGCCGCTCCAGGTCGATCAAGGCGCCCTGGCGGTCGAAACGGGCGTTGAGATAGTCGTTGCGCACCGAACGGTAGGTGCGCTGGGCGTCCAAATAATCGAGTATGCCCCGCTCCCCCAGACGGTAAGCCGCTTCGGCCACCTTCAAGGCATTCTCCGCCTGTTTCATCAGGCCGGATTCGAAGGTTTCCACCTGGCGATGGGCGATGCGGTAACGGTTGTAGGCATTTTCCAGTTCGCGCAAGACCGTCAGCTCCTGCTGGCTGGCCTGAGCTTCGGACTGCTTCAGATCGGCCTGGGCTTCTCCTATGGGCCCCTGGCGCTGGTTCCACAGAGGCAAAGGCAGGGAGAAGCCGATACGGTATTGTTCCAGGCCAGGATCGCGCTCCGCGCCCGCCCTCAAAGTCAGTTGCGGGTAGCGCAGCTTTTCTTCCAGGCGCAGTTTGGCTTGGGCTTTTTCCACCTCGGCGCGGGCGTAATGCAGGGCCGGCTGGGTGCTCAGCACCGTCTCGCGCAGGGTTTCGAGGCCGGGCAGGCTGACGGGCGCTTCGGGCAACTCGCCGACGGCGTCGAACTGCGCCGGCAGCGCGGAACCGAACAGGGCGCGCAAGGCCGATTTCGCATCATCCACCCGCACGCCTGCGCTTTCTCGCAGCTTCACCGCGTTCAACCATTCCGCATCGGCCTTCACCGTCTCGTAGCGGGCGGCCTCGCCGATCTCCACCTTGAGTTTGACCTTGTCGCGGATCGCACCCAGCAGGCGTTCGTTGTCCTCGGCCAGCGCCAGTTCCGCCTGGCGCCGGAGTATGTCGTAGAACGCCAGCCGGGCCTGGGCGCGAACCGCCAGCCAGACTGCGCGGTTGGCCTCATCGGCCGAGACGATGCCGGCGTCGGCGACCTTGCGCCGGGCCTCGCGCACGAAGGGAAGATCCAGGGGCTGGGACAGATAGAGCAATTCGTTGTCGCCGTTCAGGGCGCCCTGCCCTATGCCGGTCGACGAACCGCCGCCGACCTCGATTTCCGGATTCGGATAAGCCTTGGCGGTGACCAGGGCGGCCTGTGCCGACTCCCGCCGGGCCTCCGCTCCGGCCAACGCCGGGTTCTTGCCTTCCAGCAAGCCCAGGGTCTGAACGAGGGTCAGAGGCTCGGCCCTGACCACTCCCCATCCCGACAAAACCAGGGACAGGCAAAAAACTGATATTCGATGCCTGAGAGTACGGGACGGTTTTCCCGCGAGTTCCTTCATTAGATATTCCCAACCATTCTTGATTATAGGATTTAAGCGATTCAAATGTTATATAGGAGCCCGATCTTACTACCGCCACCTTTCAAAGACCTGACAACCTCTCAGGCTTACAATCGAGCGAGTTGCGCGTCGTGCAACCGCCTCAAGCCCAACTGGGCCAGCATGGATCCCAACAGAGCCAGCGCCATGTCGCTCTGGGTATCCCAGGCATAACCCTGGGTGCCGAGAAAGGCCTCCGAACTGCCGCCTGCGACGACGGCCACCCACCATTCGATCATTTCGTAGAAAGCGCTGACCGCCAGGCACACGCAACTCACCAGAAAGAACAACCAGCCCCGGCCATTCACCGCCGAAAAACGCAGCAGCACCTCACGCACCGCGATCGCGGGCACGAATCCCTGGAAGAAATGCGCGAATTTGTCGAAGTTGTTGCGGCCATGGTCGAAATAGCCGTTGATCCACTCGAAGACCGGAACGTGGGCATAGGTGTAATGCCCGCCGACCATGAGGACCAGGCATTCGAACAGAATCAGCCAGTAGGCCAGAGGAGTCAGCGGAAAACTCCGCCGGGTCGCAGCCAATAGTACGAAGCCGATCAGCGCCGGCAACACTTCCAGAAACCAGGTCAGGTAGTCGTGAGGACTCAGCCCCGACCACAGCAATACGCCGAAAAACAAGGCCACCCAAGTTCTGTTCATTCCAGCCTTTCCCCGCTGATTTTTTCTCGACAAACCGCTAAAACCGGCGCGACGATTGTAGCGCCCGTCAGTTTGGAGTGCGCTCATGTTGCCGACATTCTCGATCATGGAAAAAGCCGTCGCGGCCTCGTTGATCGCGGCCGCGGCCGTCGTCGCTTATCTATTGCTCGGCGTACATGAGGCCGACGAGGATTGGGAGGCGTTCAAAGCCGCCCACCATTGCATCGACGTGGGCGTAGAATCCGGCAGCAACCGGGGAGGCTGGCGCTGCGACGACGGGAAGGTCCATCACCGCTGGCGCCAGCAGAAATAGGCTGGAATCACATCGGCCGGATGGAGCCGATGGCCGGTTCTATGCCCAGCCGGCGCAGTTGCGCCGCGGCGCGCCGACTGCCGGTGCGAGTCCAGTTATCGTAGATCCGTAGCACGTCTTGCGGCGCGCGCAGACTGGTCTGATCGCTCACTTCGCCCAACACGTCGACGAAGGGCTGAAACTTCGCCGCCAACTCGCCGAACACCCGCGCGGGCGCGCCGCCCAGGCTTTCCGAGAGGAAGGCATAAGCGCTGCCGCCCATGGCGATGTAATAGTCCATGCCCACCACCTTGCGGGTGAGGCTGGCGGAAAACATGCCCGCGACCATCAGGGCTACGTCGCCCAGGCGCTTCAGTGCCTGATGGCGTACGCTGCGACTTTCCGCCTGAACCGCATCGGCATAGCACAAGGCCAAGGGTTTGATGCCCACGCCATCGGCGGTGCACTCGAATAGTGCATCGGAGCGCGTGAACTGGGCGAGTAACTCGACCAGATAAAACGCCGCTTCTTCCGACGCCTCGACCCGTTGATGAACGATGGCATGCGTAACGGTTTGCTTAAAATAATCCCGCACATCGCGCGCGGCCTGCAGAGCGGTGGATGAAGCGCGGTCCGATTCGACTTGAGACGACATGGCACGATCCTCCGGTAAGGGTGAGCGGCACGCGGGTGTTAAGCCCTTATGCCGGGAAAATTTGTATACAAATTTTTATCAGCACATCCTGTGCCGCTTCCCTAGCTGAGAATTCCGCAATCCGGGCCGGATTCCACGAGTTTGCTTACCGAATGCAAGGCTGATCGCACATCAGGCGAGATCGCCAATAAATTGACGGCTACACCGCGCGCCATCCACGGCCAATCGTCTACGCGACGTGAAACGGGCGCCGACGCCGAGGATCTCACCCACTCCGCCTTTCGACCGGCTCGACAAAGCTTATCGGCTTAGCGCCCTCCGCTGGAATGGCTCAAGCCCGAACCATTAAGACGCCGGAAGAAGCTGGAATGCAATGAGCCCTATCAAACTCCCCGCACGAGTCCGCAAAGCCTTTGAAGGTGCGATCGCTCGGCTGAGTGTTCTCCGTCGACCGTAGCCTGCCCAACCTGCCCCTTGCCGTCGGTTTTCCCGCTCTTGCAGTCAGGGGCGGCAATATTTTGCCGTCGAAAGGGCTGCATTCCGGCCCTGTTGAAGGCGCCGAATCGCTGCAAGCCGCGCGGCTCTTGACTTTCGCAAAATGGCACGCTTGTTGGATGGATGGTCAGCGAGACTGCCGGGCGATGAGTATCCCGTGGTCACCCCGATGCTCCAGTTCCGCCTATGAGGCGATCGGGTGTTGAGCGCGTCTCCGGCACAAAGAAATCAAATCCACTGTTAGGAGATGTGTCATGGCGCAAGTCATCAATACCAATATCGCGTCGATCAACGCGCAACGGAATTTGTACAAGTCGAGCATGGGTCAGCAAACGGCCATGCAACGGCTTTCTTCGGGCTTGCGCATCAACAGTGCCAAGGACGACGCGGCCGGTTTAGCCATCGCCGATCGCATGACCTCTCAGATCAGAGGCGTGACCCAGGCCGCTCGTAACGCCAACGACGGCATTTCCGTCTCGCAGGTGGCAGAAGGCGCGCTGGGCGAAATCACCAACTCGCTGCAACGCATGCGCGAACTCTCCGTGCAGGCGGCCAACGACACCAACACCGCCAGCGACCGCGCCTCCATCCAGAAGGAAGTCTCCCAGCTGCAGGCGGAAATCAACCGCGTCGTCGAACAAACCCAGTTCAACGGCAAGAACGTCATCGACGGCACCTTCACCAACCAGCAGTTCCAGGTGGGCGCTTATGCCAACCAGACCATCAGCGTCTCCATCGGCAGCGCCAAGGGCACGCAGATCGGCTCCAATACGGCGAACTCGACCGCTCATGTGGGCGGCCTCTTGACGGCCGCGGCCGACGTCAGCGGAGGCAATAATGTGGTGGCCCAGGCCCTGACCGTCAGCGGCCCCTCGGGCAGCGCGACCATACCCAACACCACCATCACCGCCGGTTCCACCGCCAAGGGCATCGCCGATGCGGTCAACAACGTCTCCCCGAGCACCGGCGTCACCGCCAGCGCCACCACCACGGCCACCATAGCCTCGCTGGGTAGTGCCGGAACGGTCAGCTTCACCCTGTACGGTGAAAGCAGCGCTGCAATCAGCGTCGCGGTGGCCAGCAATACCGACCTGGGCAGCCTCGCGAGCGCCATCAACGACAAGACCGGAGCGACCGGCATCACCGCCGCGCTGAGCGCCGACAAGGCGTCGATCACTCTCACCCAGTCCTCCGGTTACGACATCAAGATTCAGGACTTCAATAACACCGGCGCGACCAAAACGGTGAGCGTGGCTGGCACTACACTCACCGGCGGCGCAGGCACCGACAGCCTGGTGGTGGGCGGCCAGGTCGAATTCAGTGGACCGAGTGCCTTTTCCGTGACGAGTGACGACGCCACCAACACGGTGCTGGGCGCGGCCAGCGTGTCGAGTTCGTTGTCCTCGGTGAGTTCCATCTCGGTGGGCACCCAGTCGGGCGCCAACTCGGCCCTGAAGATCATCGACGGCGCGCTGCAATTCATCGACGACCTGCGCGCCACCCTGGGCGCGGTCACCAACCGCTTTAGTTCGGCCATCAGCAGTTTGCAGTCGACCTCGGAGAACGTCAGCGCGGCGCGCAGCCGCATCCAGGACGCCGATTTCGCTGCGGAAACGGCGGAACTGAGCCGCACGCAGATATTGCAGCAAGCCGGCACCGCCATGCTGTCCCAGGCAAACGCGTCTCTCCAGAATGTACTCTCGCTGTTGAAGTAATAAAGGCAGGAGCCGGGACTCATAACAGGTCATGGCGATCGCGCCATGGCCTGTTTCCACTCGCGCCTACCTAGGAGGCTGCAAGACCGATGGGACTGCGGGGCCGGATGCCGCTAAAGTTCCACGTCGCCGTACCGATACAGGGTTCGAGACCAAATCGAGTGATGCGGAATCACCGGTTCGTAAACCTTAAACCTGTAGCTATCCAAGGAGATGTGTCATGGCACAAGTCATCAACACCAATGTTTCCTCCCTTAACGCGCAACGCCAGTTATTCAAATCGGGCATGGCTCAGCAAACGGCAATGCAGCGGCTTTCCTCGGGCTTGCGCATCAACAGCGCCAAGGACGACGCAGCCGGCCTCGCCATCGCGGACCGCATGACCTCTCAGATCAAGGGCCTCACCCAGGCGACCCGCAACGCCAACGACGGCATTTCCGTCGCGCAGACGGCCGAAGGCGCGCTGGGCGAAATCACCAGCAGCCTGCAACGCATGCGCGAGCTTTCCGTGCAGGCGGCCAACGACACCAACACCGCCAGCGACCGCGCCTCCATCCAGAAGGAAGTCTCCCAGCTGCAGGCGGAAATCAACCGCGTCGTCGAACAAACCCAGTTCAACGGCAAGAACGTCATCGACGGCACCTTCACCAACCAGCAGTTCCAGGTGGGCGCTTACGCCAACCAGACCATCAGCGTGTCCATCGCCAGCGCCAAGGGCACGCAGATCGGCTCCAACGCGGCGGCGTCCAAAACCAATGTGGGCACCGCCTTGACAGCCGCGACAACCATCGCCGGAGGCAACGGTGTTGCGGCCCAGGCCCTGACCGTCAGCGGCCCCTCGGGCAGCGCGACCATACCCAACACCACCATCACCGCCGGTTCCACCGCCAAGGGCATCGCCGATGCGGTCAACAATGTCTCGACGACCACCGGCGTCACCGCCAGCGCCACCACCACAGCCACCATAGCCTCGCTGGGTAGTGCCGGAACGGTCAGCTTCACCCTGTCCGGTGAAAGCAACGCCAGCATCAGCGTCGCGGTGGCCAGCACTACCGATCTGGGCAGCCTCGCGAGCGCCATCAACGACAAGACCGGAGCGACCGGCATCACCGCCGCACTGAGCGCCGACAAGGCGTCCATCACCCTCACCCAGTCCTCCGGTTACGACATCAAGATTCAGGACTTTGATAACACCGGCGCGACCAAAACGGTGAGCGTGGCTGGCACTACACTCACCGGCGGCGGCGGCGTAAATACCGATAGCATAGTGGTGGGCGGCAAGGTCGAATTCAGCGCACCGAGTGGATTCACCGTAACGAGTGACGACGCCACCAACACGGTGCTGGGCGCAGCCAGCGTGCCGAGTACGCTGTCCTCGGTGAGCTCCATCTCGGTGGGCACCCAATCGGGCGCCAATACCGCCTTGAAGGTGATCGACGGCGCGCTGCAATTCATCGACGACCTGCGCGCCACCCTGGGTGCCATCACCAACCGCTTCGGTTCGGCGATCAGCAGCATGCAGACCACCTCGGAAAACGTCAGCGCGGCGCGCAGCCGTATCCAGGATACCGACTTCGCGGCGGAAACGGCGGAACTGAGCCGCACGCAGATATTGCAGCAGGCCGGCACCGCCATGCTATCCCAGGCCAATGCGGCGACCCAGAATGTATTGACGCTCCTGCGCTAATACATAAACCCCCTTGCGGCGGCGAGCTTTTCGCCGCCGCGTCTCTGTGATTAGGAGGGTTTTATGACTACCGCGAATGTGATTAACGGTAATCTGCCGCCCAATACGACTTTCTTGCAGCGGACCGCAGTTCCTCAGCCCGGACTTGAAACCGGCGGCACTGTTATCAACGCCGCTGGACAAGCTGCCGCATCAGCCGCAACGAATGCCGAATCATCCGACCCTGCTCAGCTTGGTGGAAAGCCGGATCAGCAACAGGTGGCCGATGCGGTCAAGGACATGAACAAATTCCTGCAGATGGTGCGCAGGACGCTGGTCTTCACCGTGGACGAGGACAGCGGACGCACGGTGGTACAGATCAAGGACGCAGACACCGACCAGGTAATAAGGCAGATTCCCCCGGAAAACATGCTGACGATTGCCAAGCAGATTGATAAATTCAAGGGACTTTTATTCGAGGAGAAAGCCTAGCCCCAGCCTTTCTCCCTAGCGGTTTTAACAGCAAATGAACGAGGTGCGTCATGGCCAGCGTCATATCATCGATGGGCTTGGGATCGGGCATCGACATCAATAGCCTGGTCACCAACCTGGTGAATGCCGAACAGGCGCCCGTTACCCAAAAGTTGAACAAAAGGGAGGCCGCCGACCAGGCAAAACTCACTGCGTTCGGCACCATCAAGGGTGCGCTTGCGGACTTTCGCAGCAGCCTGGCGGGGCTCTCCAAACTCGGCAATACCAATCAGCGCACCGCGACGTCCAGCGATACCAGCTCCGTGACGGTAACGGCCGACAGCAATGCCGATCTCGGCAATTACCGGCTCGAAGTCAAGCAGTTGGCGCAAGGCCATGCCGTTGCCAGCACCCCGTTCGCTACCGTTAATGCGCCGGTGGGCACGGGGACCCTGACCATCAAGTTAGGCACCTATCAGACCGAACCGTCCCCCACCTTCGTCCAGAACCCCGACAAGGGAACCCTGTCGCTCACGATCGACAGCTCGAATAACACCTTGAGCGGAATCAGGGATGCGATCAACAAGGCCGATGCGGGCATTAGCGCCGCCATCGTCTATAACGGCTCCGGCTATCAGTTGGTGCTTAACTCGGAGGACGGCGGCGTCAAGAACGCCATGCAGATCACGGGCATTGCGGGTCTTCAATACACTTCCGGCACAGTTGCCGGAGACACGATGACGCAAACCCAGGCGGCTAAGGATGCCATCGTCAGCATCAACGGATTGGATGTGCACAGCACCAGCAATACGGTGAGCAATGCACTGAAAGGCGTGACTCTGAATTTGCTGAAGGCCGAGGCTCCCAACACCCAAACCCTGGTCAATGTCGATATAAGCCAGGGGAGCGCCGATAGCTTCACCAAGCCATTGCAAGACTTTGTCAAAAGCTACAACGACTTGTACGCCGCGGTGAAGAGTGTCGCGAGCTACAACGCGGCGACCAAAACGGCCGGCCCCCTGCTCGGTGATTCCGTGGTGCAAGGTGCCATGGCCATGGTGCGCTCGCAGTTGACCCAGCCGGTCTCCGGCTTGACAGGATCCATCAGGAGCCTGGTCGATATCGGCCTGCGCACTCAGGCCGACGGTACCTTGAGCCTGGACACCACAAAGCTGAAGCAGGCCGTCTCGACCGATCGGGATAGTGTGGCGGCAGTCTTCGCGGTGCTCGGCAGGCCCGGCAATACCGGCGTTCAATACACCGACGCCACCAGCGCCACCAAAACCGGAAGCTATGCCGTCAATGTGACCCATGCCGCGACACAAGGCTTTTTAACCGGAAATGCCCTGGCCGCGCCATTTCCCTTGGTGCTTACGGGTGCCGGCAACGATAACACTTTCAGCATCAGCGTCGATGGCGTGAATTCCGACCCCATCGCCTTAACGCCAAACACTTATGCGAATGGTGACGCCCTGGCGACGGAAATCCAAGCCCGCATCAATGGCGACAGCAAGCTACGAACCGCGAACGTATCGGTCAGCGTCGCCTTGGACGCTGGCAACCATTTGGTCATCACTTCCAAAAGCTTCGGGTCGAGTTCGAATGTGTCGGTTACCCAGGCTAATTCGGCCCTAGGGCTCACCGTAGGTTCGGGCAGTACAGCGGGAAGCGACATCGCCGGGACAATCGGCGGACTCGAGGCGGAAGGCAAGGGTCAGCAATTATCCGCCATCAGTGGCGACGCGAGCGGTCTCAAACTGCTTATCGGCGACAATACGGCCGGCGATAAAGGAGCCGTGAGTTTCTCCAGGGGGCTCACCGAGCGGCTGGACAAAGCCTTGGGCAGTATTTTGAATACGAACGGCTCGGTGAGCGCACGTCTCAACGGCTTGCAGAAGGATCTGGACCGCATCCAGAGCGACCGGGACAAACTGGCGGAACGGATGAGCCAGTTGCAGAGGCGTTTGATCAAGCAATTCACCGCCATGGATTCGCTGGTCGGACAGCTTCAGTCCACGGGGAGTTATCTTGCGCAACAACTGAGTAACCTGCCCAACAGCAACTCAAGTAACTAAGCCCAACGCCGCTAAGATGACTGGAAGGAACACAGAACCCGGAGAACGATCATGAGTCCGTCGCGCCATGCACTGAATGAATACAGACAAACCACCATCGACGCCGGTGCGGCTTATGCCGATCCCCATACCCTGATTACGATGCTATTTGGCGGTCTGCAGGAAAGATTGGCCATCGCCAAAGGCGCCATGCTGAGACAAGACTGGGGAAAAAAAGGCGAGGCTATCGGCAAAGCCATAGACATAGTGGCTTACCTGCAAGCCTGTCTCGATAAGGAAAAAGGCGGCGAACTTGCGGAAAACCTGGACGCCCTATACGACTATATCGTCAAGTGTCTGCTGGCAGCCAGCACCCAAAACATGCCGGAATCTATCGACGAAGTCAGCGGTTTGGTCAGGGAAATCGAACAAGCTTGGGCGGCCATACGCGAAGTGGCCAATAAGCATGAAGCGCCTGCGACCATGGGCCTGCGAGCATGACACCTGACAGAACAGCGCTCGCCGAACGTGCGCTGGCGCTCGGCAAAGAGCTGCTGGACCTGGCCGCACGAGGCGAGTGGGACGTCCTCCAAGGCAAACTCCAGGAGCGTGACGCTATGATCGTCGCGCTCTTTTCGGGATTGGAGGATACTTCAACTATTACTGCCGAATGGATTGATATTCTGCGGGAAATTCAGGCGGGTAATAACCGTTTATTGAATCTGAGTATTCAGCACCGCAACCTGATCGCCAAAGAGCTGTCCTCATTCAGGAAAGCACAAAAAGCGCAATCCGCCTATTCCACTATTTCCGGGGAAGAATGATCCGCATCTAGTCCCGCGGCCGGACGAGCAGGCGACAGAGTTCCCTTTACGCCTTGTGCAGTATCCACTCCAAAACCATCTTGGTGCCGAAATAAGCCAGCATCAGAGCCGCAAACCCCCCCAAGGTCCAACGGATCGCGGTCTGCCCGCGCCAGCCCCGCTGGAATCTCCCCCACAAGACGACGGCAAATATCAGCCATGCGGTAATGGAAAGCACGGTCTTGTGCACCAGATGCTGAGCGAACAGATCTTCCAGAAAGACGAAGCCACTCAGCAATGACAAGCTGAGCAACAGAAACCCCGCTCCGATCAGTTGGAACAGCAACTTTTCCATGGTCTGCAAGGGCGGGAGCGATTTGACGAAACCTGTGGCGTGATGCCGATGCAAGTTCCAATCCTGGAATGCCACCAGCAAGGCCTGGAGCGCGGCGATATTCAAGAAACTGTAGGCCAGCATCGATGCCAAGATATGTACGTTCATCTGCCAGGCGTGGACCTTGAGCGTGTGCGCTTCTTCCGGCAAGACGATTTTGAGCAGCGCAATCGCGCTGGCCAGCGGAAAAATAATCACACCCAGTTTGTCTACCGGCCGAACCAAGGCCGTCAGCAGAAACAGCAGGACGATGCCGAGGGCCGCGAGCGACGACGCGCTCATAAAACTGAAATTGACCGCACCTGCCCGGTCGCACATTCCGAGCAGACTGGACAGATGCAGACCGGCCGCCACCCACCCCAAAGCCAGCAGGGGCAAGCGCTTGCCCAGGGATGAGGGCATCAGGATGAAGTCGGTACGCGAGGAACGCACCAGAACAAACGTCGCGGCGATATAAGCCACTACGGCGGACCAGCCGAAATATAAGGGATTCATGATACGGAGCTTGCCCTCGCAAGCGAAATGAAGCAACCGTTGGTTCGAGTGATACCCCCTGCCGAACGCGAATACGGCCGTCACACCACTGGGGGGCTAAGAACTCAATGCCTTGGAATTCTTCGGGTTGCGGAAAACCAAAGGCACCGGCTCGGCGGAGTTATCCTCCGCCGCTGCGCGGGCCGAGGCGATGGCCTCCAACACCCGGTCGCGCTGCGGTGAAAGACTACAGACCGGATCGGTATTTGTCATGTCCCCGGTCAGCAAATAAGCCTGGCAGCGGCACCCGCCGAAGTCCTTGACCTTCTCGGGACAGGAGCGGCACGGCTCCTTCATCCAGTCGTAGCCGCGGAACTTGTTGAAAGCTTCCGAGTGCAACCAAATGTCGCTGACGCTGAACTCTCGCACGTTGGGGCAGTTCAAGCCCGGTAATTCGCGGGCCGAATGGCAGGGTAAGGCGGTACCGTCCGGGGCGATGGTCAGGAAGGTGGTGCCCCAGCCGTTCATGCAGGCCTTCGGGCGATCCTCGAAGAAATCTGGTACCACGTAGTAAATCTTCATCCTGCCTTGCAGCTTTTCCTTGTACTCCTGGGCGATGGCCTCAGCCGTTTCGAACTGCTCCTTGGTCGGCATGAGTCGGTCGCGATTGAGATGAGCCCAGCCGTAGTATTGCGTGTTGGCCAACTCCAGATAGTCGGCCTCCAACTCGATCGCCATTTCCAGAATGTCGCGCATCTGGTGGATGTTTTGGCGGTGTATGACCACGCACAGCACCATGGGATAGCCGTGCTTCTTGATCAAATGGGCGACTTCCTTTTTGTGCTCGTAGGAGACGGTGCCGGCGAGCTGATCGTTGAGCGCCTTGTCCGGCGACTGGATGCTGATCTGGATATGATCGAGGCCGGCTTCCTTCAACTCGACGATCTTGTCCTCGGTCATACCGTAGCCGGACGAGATCAGGTTGCTGTAGTAACCGAGCTGGCGGGCGTGTCTGACCAGGACGGGCAGATCCGGCCGGGTCAGCGGTTCGCCGCCCGAAAAGCCCAGTTGCACGGCCCCCATGGCGCGGGCTTGAGACAATACCCGCAACCAGTCGTCGGTGCTCAACTCGTCCTTGTGACGGGCGAAATCGATGGGATTGGAACAATAGGGGCACTGGAGCGGGCAACTGTAGGTCAGCTCCGCCAGCAACCAGCGCGGGGGCGTAATTCTAATACTGCCTGATCCAGCCGTTTCCAAGCGCAACCTCCAGAAAGCCGTAAATATCGTTCTTCAGACCCGACTGTTCGAATTTTCGTTCCAGCTCCTCGACGATGCCGTCCGCCGTGTGCGCGCCATCGCACAGCTTCAGGATTTCGGCGGACGGCAGATTCAACTCGACCATGCCCTCCGGGTAGAGGATCACGTGCTTTTGCTGGGCGTCCTCCCACTGCAAGCGGTGCAAAGGCGAAAAAGCCAGGGTTTTCAGAGGGTCCAGGCTCATCGCATCATCCGGCGACATTGAAATAAGGCGGCTTTTTGTCGACGTAAGCCAACCACATCGCGTCCAGCAGGGTCCACAGGATATCCAGCTTGAATTGCAGGATGTCCAGGGCGCGTTCCTGCTGCTCGCGGGTCTTGAAATGATCCAGGGTGATCGCCAGACCATGCTCGACATCGCGGCTCGCCTGACTGACGCGCTTGCGGAAATAAGCCAGGCCTTCCGCCTCGATCCAGGGATATTTGTCCGGCCAGCCGGCCAAGCGCTGCTTGTGGATGGTGGGTGCGAACATTTCGGTGAGCGAGGAGCAGGCCGCCTCCTGCCAGGTCGCGTTGCGGGCGAAATTGACGTAGGCATCGACGGCGAATCTCACGCCGGGCAGCACGTGCTGCAACGACCAGAGCTCCTCGCGCGGTATCCCGACCGCCTCGCCCAGCCGCGTCCAGGCCTCGATACCACCGGCATCCTCGCCCCAACCGTCGTGATCGTGGATGCGCTGTATCCACTGGCGGCGAGTTTCGCGGTCCGGACAATTGGCCAGGATGTTGGCGTCCTTCACCGGTATCTTGATCTGGTAATAGAAACGGTTGGCCACCCAGCCCTGTATCTGGGCCCGGTCAAGTTTTCCCTCGGCCATCTGCACATGATAAGGATGCTGAATGTGATAAAACTTTTCCTTGGCGCGCAGTCGGGCTTCGAATTCGTCCCGGCTCCAAGGCTGTTGTTCGGTGCTCATGGCGCTCCCCTACAGAGTGATTTCCATGCCGTCGAAGGCGACTTCGATACCGGCCTGTTCCAGCGTTTTCCGCTCCGGCGTATCTTCATCCAGGATCGGGTTGGTGTTATTGATGTGGATCAGGATTTTTCGGCCTGCCGGTACGGTACTCAGGGTTTCTATCATGCCGCCCTCGCCGGATTGCGGCAGGTGGCCCATTTCCAGCGCCCGCTTCTCGCAAATGCCGGCGCGCGACATCTCGTCGTGCTGCCAGAAGGTTCCGTCCACCAGTACGCAGTCAGCGGCCTGCATGGCCCCGTATACATGCGGCTCTATCTCACCCAGACCTGGCGCGTAATAGAGTTTACGGCCGGTAGAAATCTGCTCGACGATCACACCGATATTGTCGCCGGGATGCGGGTCGTGCCGATGGGGCGAATACGGCGGCGCCTTGCTCTTCAAGGCATGGGTATATATCCGCAGGTCGTCTATCGAGGGAATGGTGAAAGCTTCGCCGTTCAGCGGAACCGGATGATGGCTCACCTTGCAGTAATGCTCCAGCATAGTGAACAGAGGAAAGCCGGTGGTCAGATCCTGCTTCACCATTTCGCTGCAATAGATTTCCAGCGGGCTGGTGGATTCGCGCAGCATCAGGAGGCCGGTGGTGTGGTCGATCTGGCTGTCGATCAGCAGGATGGCCTTGATGCCGGTGTCACGCACACCCGTACGCGGATGACTCTCGGGAAACGCTTCCAGTTGTGCGCGTATATCCGGTGAAGCGTTGAACAGCAGCCAGTTGCGGCCATCGCTGCTCACCGCGATGGAAGACTGCGTCCTGCGCGTCCCGCGCAGCTCGCCGGCGCGCAGGCGTTTACAGTTATGACAGTTGCAGTTCCACTGGGGGAAACCGCCGCCCGCACCCGCACCCAATACCCGAATCTTCATCTGTACCCGTCAGTGTTTGCCCGCCGCCCTAACGAAAAACGGGGCCACACCCTTGGGTGTGAGCCCCGTTTCCGTACCTGGTCCCGAATTAACGGTTGTAGATGTACATCGTTACTTCGAAGCCGAAACGCAGGTCGTTGTAGCTAGGAGTTTCCCATTTCATATCGTCTACCTCCAGTAAAAATGTTGTTAAGCTTTTTTGGTCGCTAGTGATAGCTCACGGCAGAGTATACGTCGGGGTCTTTTAGGGCGCAACAACCCGCCCGCCAATGGGAACGACTCGCCGCACCCCGCGAAAACCGGGCTTTCCGGGCAAAACATGACACCTTGAAGAGACGCTTGCGACATAGCCGAGCGCCAACCCGCTAAAGAGGAATTTTTCCCCGCTCGCCGCTCGATATTTCACGACCGCACGTAGGACAACTCGGATTGCGACGAAGTTTCATGCTCCGCCATTCCATGGAGAGCGCATCGAGCAGAAGCAAGCGACCAGTCAAGGTCTCGCCGATACCCAACAATAGTTTGATGGCTTCCAACGCCTGCATGGAACCGACGATGCCCGGCAGCGGCGCGATCACGCCGTTGCGCACGCAGCTCTCAGCCAGCTCACCCTGATCGGGATAGAGGCAGTTATAGCAGGGGCTTTCGTCCCGTCCCGGAGTAAAGACGGTAAGCTGCCCTTCGAAGCGGATGACCGCACCGGATACCAGAGGCGTGGAAGTGGCCACGCAAGCGGCATTGACGGCGAAGCGCGTGGCGAAGTTGTCGGAGCAGTCGAGCACCACATCGGCGGCCGCGACCGCCTCCTCCAAGCCCCTGCCCTCGAGGGCATGAACTATCGTGTCGATGCGGATTTCGGGATTGATGCGCGCCAGGCTGCGGCGTGCCGACTCCGCCTTGCCGATCCCCAGGCTGCCCGTGTCGTGGATGATCTGGCGCTGGAGATTGGACAGATCGACGGCATCGAAATCGTTCAACACCAAATGCCCCACCCCCGCCGCCGCCAGATACATCGCCGCCGGCGAGCCCAGTCCTCCCAAACCGATGATCAACGCATGCGCAGCCAACAGCTTTTCCTGCCCCTCGATATCGACCTGGGGCAGCATGATTTGGCGACTGTAGCGCAGCAGTTGCTCGTCTTCCATCAGTCGAGGGCCGGTCCGAAATCGATCGCCTCGCGCAGCACGGCCGTGGCATAGGCGCCGGCCGGCAAGATGAAGGCCACGCGGAGGGCATTTTCGGGAAGCAGAGCCCATTCGAAATCGTCCACCGTGAGGCGCAAGGGGCGTCGCGAGACCTCCATGCCGATACGGGCCAAGCCTTCGCTCAGGCTCCGATAGCGCTCGGCAACCGCTTGTTCGATGGTCAGGGCATCCGCGTCGGCGGGTGATTCGCCGCGTCCGGCAAGCGGACCGGAAGGATGAAGCGCCAGCGACTCGACACGAGCCACGATTTCCGCCGTCACCTCGTCCTTGAAGAAGCTGTGCGAATCGGAAAACATGAAGACGTCGCCCGAGATGGCGCGGTTCCACGTTCCCTCATCCACCCGTCGGGCAAGTACTGCATTGAACAGATAGGAACGCGCAGCCGACAAATAAATGCCTTCCAGTTGGCGATCGCGGAGCTTGAGCTCGCCCGCAAAAAGGGCGGTGGCCTTTTCTATATTGCGGCCCTCGTGGCCGAAACGCTGCGGGCCGAAATAATTGGGAAGACCGCAGTCCTTGATCCGCGCCAGCCGTTCCTCCAGCAAATCCGTATCGCCAGCCAGTTCGCGCACCGTGATCTCGAAGCGGTTGCCCTTCAGCGCGCCCTTTTTCAGCTTGCGGTTGTGGCGCACCGCCGCGAGCACCGACACCGTATCCGAATTGAAGCCCGTCCAGTCCACTTCCCGTTTGCCGGGTATGTGCGCGCTGAACCATTGCACGGTGCGGCTGTGGCGGTCCTTCAGGCCGGCATAGCTCACGTCCCGGGCGGGCAATCCAGCATATTTGGCCAACTGGCGGGCCAGGTAGTCCGTGTTTTCGCCGCGCTTTTCGATCTTCAGGAAGACATGCTCGCCCTCGCCGCAAGGCTCGAATCCGAGGATTTCATCGACGAAGAAATCCTCGGGCACCTGCTTGATCACCCCGCGCGCGGCGGGACCGCCGTATGCGTAAGGCCAGTCGAAGCGCCAGTCGCTCATCGTTTCTGCAGCAGGGCGACGGCCAGGGACGAAATGCCCTCGCCGCGTCCTTCGAAGCCCATGCGCTCGGTGGTGGTCGCCTTGACATTGACCGCGTCCAACTCGACGTGCAGATCGGCGGCGATGAACTCCCGCATCTGCGGGATATGCGGCGCCATCTTGGGTGCCTGGGCGACGATGGTGACGTCGACGTTGACGACGCCATAACCCAGCCCGGCGAGCTTGTCGTGTACGCTGCGCAGCAGTATGCGGCTGTCGATGCCTTTGAACGCCGCATCGGTATCGGGAAAATGCTTGCCGATGTCGCCCAGCGCCGCCGCGCCCAACAAGGCGTCACAGAGCGCATGCAGGGCGACGTCGCCGTCGGAGTGGGCGGCCATGCCTTTCTCGTACGGTATGGTGACGCCGCCGATGACGATGTGATCGCCCTCCTTGAATTTATGGGCATCGTAGCCCTGGCCTATTCGTAACATTGCTGCTCCAGGTAGAAAGCGGCCAGGGGCAGGTCCTCCGGCCGGGTGATCTTGATGTTGTCCGGCCGCCCCTCGACGATGCGCGGGGTCTCGCCCTTCAACTCCAGCGCGCTGGCCTCGTCGGTAACGGTCAGGCCCAATTCGGCCGCCTCACGCAGCGCGCTGCGCAAGGCCTGGTAGCGGAACATCTGCGGGGTCAGCGCGCGCCACACGTGGTTGCGGTCCACCGTGTCGACGATCAGGCCATTCTCGACACCCTTGAGCGTATCGCTGGAAGGCAGGGCCAAAATGCCGCCGACGGGGTCGTGCCGTAAGGTCTCGATCAGCTTGCGCACGTCGGCGCGCGTGATGCACAAGCGTGCGGCGTCATGCACCAGCACCCAATCGTCGGCCGCGGCCAAGCCGTGCAGCCGGTCGAGAGCGGACAGCACGGAATCGGCCCGCTCCTTGCCGCCTTCGGCGGTGAGGATGCGCGGGTGTTCCCCGAAAGGAAGATCGGGCCAATAGCCGTCTTCGCGTCCCAAGGCCACCACCACGGCGCTCAACTCCGTCACGCTCAACAGGCGTTCGAGCGTGTGTTGCAGTACGGGCTTGCCGATTATCTGCAGATATTGTTTGGGTAAATCGGCGCCCATGCGTTTGCCGACGCCGGCGGCGGGGACGACGCCCCAATAGGCGGGATGCGGATTGCTCATTCGGTTTCGCTGTCCACGGCCGGTTCCACCGGCTCCGTGGACTCAGACGGTTCTGTCGCTTGTTCGACCGGCGCCTCGGCGGGCTCAACAAGCTTGGGCTCGACCTCGGGAATCGGCCGCTCGGCGCGGGCCGATCTGGCCCGGCGCGCGCGCTGCCGTTTAGGTTTGTTCTCGTCGGGCTTGGCTTCCGCTTCGGGGGGAGCGGGCGGCGGGGTGGCGGCCTCATGGTGCGCGTCAATGACCTGCACGAAGACCTCCCCCTCCTTGATCATCCCCAGATCCTGCCGCGCCCGCTCCTCCACGGCATCCAGCCCCTGCTTGAGATCCATGACCTCGGCTTCGAGGGCGGCATTACGCTCGCGCCGTTTGTCGCCCTCCTGCCGGAGATCCTCTATGCGTTCGTTGAGCCGGTGAAACTCCAGGAGATTGCCGTCGCCAAACCACAGCCTGAACTGCAACAGGCCGATCAAAAGCACGAGAAATGCCGTGAGTTTATTCACCCCGACGATGACGGTCGGCCGAACTTACAGCGCCCGCTTGAACGCGTCGCGACCGGCGTAGACCGCCTTGTCGCCCAACTCGTCCTCGATCTTGAGCAGGCGATTGTATTTGGCGACGCGGTCGGAACGGCTGAGCGAGCCGGTCTTGATCTGGCCGGCGCCGGTAGCCACGGCCAGATCGGCGATGGTGGTGTCCTCGGTCTCTCCCGAGCGGTGCGAAACCACGGCGGTGTATCCAGCGGCCTGCGCCAGGCGGATGGCCTCCAGCGTCTCGCTCAGCGTGCCGATCTGATTCACCTTGATGAGGATGGAATTGGCGACGCCTTTGTCGATGCCCTGCTTGAGTATGGCCGGATTGGTGACGAACAGGTCGTCGCCCACCAGCTGGATCTTGCCGCCCAGCCGCTCGGTCAGGTATTTCCAGCCGTCCCAGTCGCCCTCGGCCAAGCCGTCTTCGATGGTGATGATGGGGTATTTGCCCACCCAGCCGGCCAGATAATCGGCGAACTCCACGGCATTGAAACGCTTGTTCTCGGAAGCCAGCACATAGGCGCCGTCCTCGTAGAATTCGGAACTGGCCACGTCCAGCCCCAGATAAACGTCTTTGCCGGGGGTGTAGCCGGCCTTTTCGATCGCCTCCAGGATGACGCCTATCGCCTCTTCGTTGGACGACAGATTGGGGGCGAAGCCGCCCTCGTCGCCGACTGTGGTGGCCAGTCCTCGGCTTTGCAGGACTTTCTTGAGGTTGTGGAACACTTCCGTGCCGTAGCGCAGCGCTTCGCGGAAGCTGGGCGCACCGACCGGCAGGATCATGAACTCCTGCAAATCCACGTTGTTGTCGGCATGGGCGCCACCGTTGATGATGTTCATCATTGGCACCGGCAAGACGAATCTGCCGTCCCGGTTGAGCGCGACATACAAGGGCTGTTTGGCGTCGGCCGCGGCCGCATGGGCATTGGCCAGGGACACGGCCAGCAAGGCATTGGCACCGAGGCGGCCCTTGTTGTCGGTGCCGTCCAGCGCGATCAGACGCGCATCCAGGCCGGCCTGATCGTCGGCATCCCAACCGAGTACGGCCGAACGGATTTCGCTTCTGACATTTTCGACCGCCTTGAGCACGCCCTTGCCGAGGTAGCGAGACTTGTCGCCGTCGCGCAACTCGATGGCCTCGCGCGTTCCGGTGGAGGCGCCCGACGGCACCATGGCCGAGCCTGTGGCGCCGCTTTCCAATAAGACTTCAGCGGCGACCGTGGGATTACCCCGCGAATCGAGGACTTCGCGCGCCCGGATATCGATGATCTTGCTCATGCCTGCATCCTTATGAAAGTGAATGGACGAGAATTGCGTAGCTGCGTTTATCCAGCCGAACCGTCGGGTTACGCTACGCTAACCCGACCTACAGGAAATCGGAGCGTTTGACCGTTCGATCCAGGGTCACCAGGGTTTCCAGCAAGGCTTCCAGGCGATCCAGCGGCCAGGAGTTGGGACCGTCGCTCAGGGCTTTTTCCGGATCGGGATGCGTTTCCATGAACAAGCCGGCGATGCCCACCGCCACGGCCGCCTTGGCCAGGGTCGGCACGAACTCGCGCTGTCCACCGGAAACGTTGCCCTGCCCGCCCGGCAACTGCACCGAATGAGTGGCGTCGAACACCACCGGACAGCCGGTTTCGCGCATCACGACCAGCGAACGCATGTCGGACACCAGATTGTTGTAGCCGAACGAAACACCCCGTTCGCACACCATGATCTGCTCGTTACCGGTAGCCCTGGCCTTGGCGACGACGTTCTTCATATCCCAGGGGGCCATGAACTGGCCTTTCTTGATGTTGACGGGCTTGCCGGTGGCGGCGGCATTCTGGATGAAATCGGTCTGGCGACAGAGAAAGGCCGGGGTCTGCAGCACATCGACCACTGCGGCCACCTCGTTCAAGGGCGTGTATTCGTGCACGTCGGTCAGCACCGGCACGCCTAGGGTCTGCTTCACCTTCTCCAGGATGCGCAAGCCCTCCTCCAGACCTAGTCCACGAAAGCTGTCCAGCGAGGAGCGGTTGGCCTTGTCGAAGGACGACTTGTAGATGAAGTTGACGCCCAGTCGCGCGGTGATTTCCTTGAGCGCGCCGGCGGTATCCAGCGCCAGTTGCTCGCTTTCGATCACGCAAGGGCCGGCGATGAGGAACAAGGGTTGTTCCAGACTGGTTTCGAATCCGCAAAGCTTCATGACTAGGTTGCCTTCTTATGCTGACGCGCCGCGCGCACAAACCCGGTAAACAGAGGGTGGCCGTCGCGCGGAGTGGAGGTGAATTCGGGGTGGAACTGGCAAGCCAGGAACCAGGGGTGGTCGGGGATTTCGATCACTTCGACCAGGCGCCCATCCAGGGTCTTGCCGGACACTCTGAGCCCGGCCTCCTGCAAGGCATCGAGATAACGATTGTTGAACTCGTAGCGGTGGCGGTGACGTTCGCCGATGACGTCCTTGCCGTAAACCTGCTCGGCCAGGCTGCCGGACACCAGTTTGCAATGCTGCCCGCCCAGCCGCATGGTGCCGCCCAGATCGGACTCCTGGCTGCGCTGCTCGATCTGGCCCGAGGAATCCTGCCATTCGGTGATCAAGGCGATGACCGGGTGCGGCGTATTCGGCAGAAACTCGGTGCTATTGGCGCCTTCCAATTGCGCCACGTCGCGGGCGTATTCGATGACGGCCACCTGCATGCCGAGGCAGATGCCGAGATAGGGAATCTTTTGTTTGCGCGCATGCTTGACGCTGGCGATCATGCCTTCGATACCGCGCTTGCCGAAACCGCCGGGTACCAGGATCGCATCCACATCCTGCAAGACGCCGACGCCCTTGGCCTCGACCTCTTCGGCCTCGATCAGTTTGACCTTGACCTTGGTGCGCGTCTTGATGCCGGCGTGTATCAAAGCTTCGGTCAACGACTTGTAGGCATCGGAATGGTTGACGTATTTGCCGACCATGGCGATGGTGATTTCCTCTTCGGGGGACTCCAGTGCCTCGACCACGCTCTGCCACTCGTGCAGATCGGCGGGCGGCACGTCCAGACGCAGTTTCCGCACCACGATCTTGTCCAGCCCCTGCTCGTGCAACAACATCGGAATGCGGTAGATGGAATCGGCATCCACCGCCGAAATGACCGCGTCTTCGTGTACATTGGTGAACAGCGCGATCTTGCGCCGCTCGCTGGCCGGGATGGCCTTCTCGGAACGGCAGATCAGGATGTCCGGCTGTATGCCTATGGTCCGCAACTCCTTGACCGAATGCTGGGTCGGCTTGGTCTTCAGTTCACCGGCGCTGGCGATGTAAGGCACCAGGGTAAGATGAATGAACAGCGACTTGTCCTCGCCCAGGTCCACCCGCATCTGGCGGATCGCCTCCATGAACGGCAGAGACTCGATGTCGCCGACCGTCCCGCCGATCTCGATCAAGGCCACGTCGTAGCCTTCGGCGCCGAGCTTGATGACCCGCTTGATCTCGTCGGTGATGTGCGGAATCACCTGTACGGTGGCGCCCAGGTATTCGCCCCGGCGTTCCTTGCGGATGACGTTTTCGTAAATCTGCCCGGTGGTGAAACTATTCACCTTGAGCATAGTGGTGCGCAGGAAGCGCTCGTAGTGCCCCAGGTCCAAATCGGTTTCGGCGCCGTCCTCCGTCACGAACACCTCGCCGTGCTGGTACGGGCTCATGGTGCCGGGATCGACGTTGATGTAAGGATCGAGCTTGGTCATGGTGACCTTGAGCCCGCGCGCCTCGAGTATGGCCGCCAGGGACGATGCTGCAATACCCTTGCCCAACGAGGAAACCACCCCGCCGGTGATGAATATGTATTTGGTCATGAAAATCCGGAAAAGGCTAAATCGACGCGTTGGCTCTCCCGTCCGGGATGCTGGCTCGATGTCGTAAGTGAGCCATCTTGGTCGTCCGAACCTGCCGGCGACCGGGGAGCACCCGGCGCCTCGCCCCAAGCATGGCCGAGCGATAACGGGGGCCCGCAAGAATCTGATAACGCGCCCATTTTACTCGACGGGTGGGGTACAAGTCACCGTGTTCCTGCCCGCGGCAAATTACCCCAGCCGATATCCAGGCGCTAACATAAGCGTCTTCGAAATCCTAAGGAGACCTCCGCGATGATCCCAAGTCCCCGCCTTACCCTGTTGGCCGCACTCGTGGCGACGGCATTCCTCGCCGGCTGCACCTTCGTCGACCTCAAGCCCCAGGGCGAAAAAGTGCGCATACTCGCGCAACAGGAAGTCGGACGCTGCAAGGCGCTCGGCAATGTGACCGTAGCCACCGCCGCGACCGTCGGCTTCATCGCCCGCTCGCGCGACAACGTGCGCGAAGAACTGCTGCGTCTGGCGCGCAACCACGCCGGCGCCATGGGCGGCGATTCCATCGTGGCGAAGGGCGAAGTCGTGGACGGCGAGCAACCGTTCGGCGTATACCGCTGCATCAATCCTTGATCGACCACGACGCCCCGTTCCGCCGCCAGCAAATCCCGGAGCCGGCCCGCCCCATTGGCCCTGCATTTTCAATGGACTTTATGTCATCATCGGGCTACTCGATCCCCGACGCGTGGAGGCTCCATGACCGCCGAACTACCCGGACTGCTCCGTTATTTTCTCTCTTATACCGGTATCAAGCTGCCCCTCAAACTGCTCAACGAACTGGAGCCAGCTCAAATTGAAAACCGGAACACCTATTTCCGCGGCTATTTCGACGAGAAATCGCGGCTGACCGGCCTGCAAAAAATGGTCTACGGCGAAGTCGAAATGCAGCATCGATATAAATACCGCGACGACGATACTCTGTTGTGGGCCGAGATCGCCGACGCGGAAGGGGAAGTCACGCAGCTGGATTTCGGCCCGGACGGACGGCCGCAGACGGCGGCCTGAGTTCGGTCGCCACGCTGGAGCGATGGGCGCAGCGCCTGCCGCGACGCTGCCGTCAGAACTCCGTCAACACCTCGGCGGCCTGCAGGTCGGCGTGATAGGAGGAACGCACCAGCGGGCCACTGGCGACGGCGCTGAAGCCCAGGCCGCGGGCCAGTTCGCCCAGGCGCTCGAAGTCCTCCGGCGTGACGTATCGGACCACCGGCAAGTGGTCGCGGCTGGGCTGGAGATATTGGCCCAGGGTCAGCATCTCGCAGCCGTGCTCACGCAGGTCGCGCAGCGTCTGCTCCACTTCCGCCAGTTCCTCACTCAGGCCCAGCATCAGCCCGGACTTGGTCGGCACCTCGGGCAAGGCCGTCCTGAAACGCTGCAGTAGCGCGAGCGACTCCCGGTAATCCGCGCCGGGCCGGGCCTGGCGGTACAAACGGGGTACGGTTTCCAGATTGTGGTTGAACACGTCCGGCGGCGCCTCGGCCAGGGCCGCCAGGGCAAGATCCATGCGCCCGCGGAAGTCCGGGGTGAGGACCTCGATCCGGGTGGCCGGGCTGGCGGCGCGGATGGCGCGGATGCAGGCGGCGAAATGGCCGGCACCGCCGTCGCGCAGATCGTCTCGGTCGACCGAGGTGATGACGACGTAGCGCAATCCCATGCGGGCGATGGCGTCGGCGAGATGCGCCGGCTCGTCCGCATCCAGCGGCTGGGGCCTGCCGTGCGCCACGTCGCAGAAGGGACAGCGCCGGGTGCAAAGATCACCCATGATCATGAAGGTCGCCGTGCCGTGGCTGAAACACTCCCCCAGATTCGGGCAGGCCGCTTCTTCGCAGACGCTGTGCAAGCCGTTCTCCCGCAGCAGGCGTTTGACGCGCAGGGTTTCCTCGCTGGCTCCGGCTTTCACGCGTATCCAGTTCGGCTTGCGCAGCGCTTCGGCGGGCTGCTCGACCTTGATGGGGATGCGCGACAGCTTGTCCTGCTTGCGCTGGTGGCTGTCGGGCGTGAGGCGGGAGGGAGCGATGTAGGCGTCGGTCATGATGGCTCGAAGGGAGTGATCGGAGCGGCCCGGCTCACGCCGGTAAAGCCGAATTCTTGCACGATGGCCCCGATGAGGGGAATGGCGACCTCGTGCACGCGCACCGGGACGGCGAGGTCGGCCAGGCTGGTGACCTGCAAGCCCGGATAACCGCAAGGATTGATGGCGGCGAACGGGGCCAGACCGGCATCCACGTTCAGGGCCAGGCCGTGGTAGCTGCATCCACGCCGGACCCGCAGACCCAATGAGGCGATCTTGCGCCCGTCCACATAGACGCCCGGGGCGTCCCGCCGCGCCTCGCTTTGTATGCCGTACCAGGCCAGGGTGCGGATAACGGCGTTTTCCAGGCCGCTCACCAGGGTGCGCACGCCGATGCCCAACCGGCTCAGGTCGAACAGCGTATAAACCACCAACTGCCCGGGGCCATGGTAGGTCACCTGACCGCCCCGGTCGGATTCGACCACGGGAATAGCGCTCGCCCCCAGGATATGCGCTGGGTCGCCGTTGCGGCCCAGGGTATACACCGGCGCGTGCTCCACCAACCAGAGCGCATCCTCGGTGCCTGGGCCACGCGTGTCGGTATGGGCGCGCATGGCCTCCCAGGTTTCCCGGTAGTCCCGCCGTCCCAAGTCGAGCAGGTTCAACTTCATCGTTCAGGGGGCGGCCGGAGCGCCGTCGGGATTCTTTTCCAACTCGCTGCTGAGCCGCTCCTTGAGCTGGCCGTTTTCACCGGAAATGAACAGCACACGCAATTTCTCCGCTTCCGCCACCCGGGCGCCCTCCTCTTCCCCCAGGCACAGCAAGGCGGTCGACCACGCGTCCGCCCAGGTAGGGTCTTCATGTAGCACGGTGTCGGAGAGCAGGTGATGGGTGACCGGCTTCCCCGTCTTGGGATCGAGGATGTGGGAGTAGACATGGCCCTGCTGCTCGAAGAAATTGCGGTAAGTGCCCGAGGTCATGATGGCCACGCCGTTTTGCTGGTGGATGGAGAGAATCTTCTGCACCTCGCGGGTAAACGGGGTGGGTTTTTCCACGGCCACCCGCCATTCGTCGCCGTTGGCCTTGCGGCCCTTCACCTTCATTTCCCCGCCGATTTCCGCCAGGTAATTCTGGATACCCAAGCCTTCCAGATAACGGGCGACGGCGCCCACCGTATACCCCTGGGCGATGGATGAAAGATCGATGGCCAGTTCCGGATCCCGCTTGCGGATACGCAGGTTTTCCGCGTCCAGCTCCAGCTTGTCCAGACCGATGTGCGGCAACACCGCGGCGATTTCTTCCGCCGTCGGCACGCGGTTTTCATGGCGCGAAAATCCCCACAGGTCGAAAATCGGCTTGACGGTCAAATCGTAACAACCCGCGGATTTCTCGTGCACCACCCGCGCGATGGCGATCAGTTCGGCGATCTCCGGGGAAACCGGCAGCCAGGCTGTGGTCTTGGCTCGGTTCAGAGCGGAGATCTCCGAATCCTGGCGCCAGTTGGACAATTTGACGTCGATGCGGGCGAAGATGTCTTCGACGTTTTTGCGGATGTCCTCGATCTTGAGGTCGGGGTTCGCGTGCGCCCACTTGATGTGGTAGGTCGTGCCTTGCACCGAACCGGCCAGTTCGGTTTCTCCGCCGTTCGGCTGGCAGGCGACGAGCAGGATGGACATGAATACGAGCGACGTTAAGCGTAATCTGGGTTTCATCGTGGACAGGAGGGGAAGGAGAAATGGAATGCGGCGGAGCTCAGACCTGTAGTCTTTCTTCCACCTTGCGCTTGTAGTTCAGAAAATGGACGGATTGCAGGCTGGCGATATCCGGCGCGCCGAGGACCTCGGGCGGCGCATCGATATCGGTCACATGGATGGGGTAGCGTTCACCCCCCTTGCGCAACGTCAGGATATGCTCGGCGGCGCGGGCGAAAACCTGATCCCCCCACTCCATGGAGGAAAACTCCTGGTCGTCGCACTGTATCGTGAACGCGGTACGCCCCGGCTCTATTTCCGAGCCGAAAATACGCAGAGGAAGCTGGCGCCCGCTCAATACCGGTCTTTCGTCGAGGGCGTGAGCCCGCCATTCGCTGCCGCGGCCGCCCTCCAGCAAGAAGAACTCCAAACCCCAGGCCGCCGTCACCGTGTGCCGCTGGACGGCACTGAAAAACAGCGCATAGCCGGCAAACAGCCGCTGAGGAGAGCCGCCGCGATGGAGGCGGAAAAACAGGCTGCCGCGCTCGTCCAGGATGTAGACCTCGCAGCCGGCGGTTTCCGGCCGGCAGAAAATCTGGATAACGCCTTCCTGGTTGTGCTCGTACACGGCCGGCAGAGGGGAGTTTTCCAGCGCGAGCCGGTCGAACTCTACCGGCGCGAAAACCGGGTTCGGCTCGGCCAGCATGGCCATCAAGCCGGCCGGGTCGGCGGCGATGCGGTAACGCACCGAACCGTCGCGCCGTTCGAAGACGTAGAACGCCTCGCCGCCGCGCGCCACATAGCGCGCCGTCGGCTTGCGCATGAAGATGGCGGTCAGGTCGCCGAACAGTTCGCGGATGCGCAGCACGATGTTTTGCGAGCGAGATGAACCGAAGCTGTGGCATTCGAAGGCCGGCGCTTCGCTACCCGGTCCGCGTTTGTTCAATATCTCGCAAAAGCAGTCGAACAATCCGTCCAGCCCATAGCGCCGTTCGACCAGCAATTCCTGCCAGGAAGTCAGTTTGAGATGGTCGACCGTCGCAACCAGGCTTACCCGACCCGACCCGAAGCTGAGCGGATCGAAGCGGTTGCTGGTGATGACCAGGCCATCCCGGCGCTCGCCATCCCCCCCCCCCTCCAGGTTGATGAACAAGGCCGTCGCGTCGATGCGGGGTGCTGCGGCATAGGCATCCAGGCTTGCCTGCTCGCGTAGATAACGGCGCAGGAAATCCGCCAGGACATACATACAGCTTTTCAATTCGAACATCCCGAAACTGCTGGCGGCGGCGTTTTCCAGGCTGAGCCGGCTCCGGTGTCCGTAAAACCCGTTCAGACTCAGCCAGGCGAGGATTTCCAGCAAGTTGCGCGCGCGCGCCAGCGGTTCGGCGTTCTCGTTTCCGCCTGTGCGCAACTCCCAGCCTATGCCGTCGTCGGCCGCGGGATGCGCCTGCAGGCAAAGATCCTCGGGCAGCAGTTCTTCCCACATGTCCTGGCTGATTTGTTCGACCTTGCCCGGCTTGTGTTCGATCGCCGCGTAAAGCCGGCGCCCCAGCAGGATGATCTCGTCGTTTTCCAGACGCATGCTGCGGCCGTGTTCGCGGGCGAACTGGCTCACGTTTCGGTAGCCCTGGGTCAATTCCTTGCCGATGCGGCGATGCTCCTCCAATGCCTGGGCGATGCGGCAACGCCGCTGCGCATCCAGTTCGCGCAGGCGCGCCGGCGACCAGCCCCACGCGCCGATGAGCGCTTGCAGCACATCGCGGCGATAACGTTTTTCCACCGAACTGACCGCGGGCACGCTGAGCACTTCGTTGATCTTCAGATAAAAGCATTGCTGCACCAGTTCCAGCCTGTCGTATTCGCGCCGCTGCCGCAGATAGGCTTCCACCTTGCGGTACATCAGGATGTAGGAATCCAGTTCGGCCGGCTCGACGCTGCCCGAATACACGGCGCTCTTCAGACGGGTGCACAGCCATTCCGGCTGGGGGAATTCGCCGGCATAGACCTCCATCAGCAGCAATTTGAGCAAGGATTTGTGCGGCGAACCTATGGCTTTGTAAAGATGCCACAAGGTTCCGCCGAGAAACTCACCGGCCGCCACGTGTTCCAGTCCGCCGAAGTCGATCAGCTCGCCGGCCGCGACGAAGCGCTTTTCCAGCAAATGGCTCAGATATTCGGTATAACTCGGGTCCTGTTCGGGGGGAACCAGCCACCAGGCGGGAGCCCGGCCGGCCAGATACAAGCTGGTACGATAGAACTCTTCGAGCAAAAGGTGGTGCTGGATGCTGCCACAGCTTTCGGTGGAGATGGGCTCGCCGTGGCCGGCACGGAAGCCGACCGGGTCGATGAAAAATATATGCGCCTCGAGCTGCAAAGTCTCGGCCCACTGCTCCAGCAGCTGGGCCTTGCGGCGCAAGGCATCCAACTCGTCGCCGGTGAGCTCGGTTCCATGGCACAGCCAGATGTCGAGATCGCTCTTGCGCGTATAGGCGATGCTGCCGACGCTGCCCATCAGAAACAAACCCTGGATGGGATGATGCGGCAGGGCGCGACGCTTGAATTCGAAACTGCGCGACAGGCGGGCCGCGCGCAGCAGGGTTTGCCTCGACGGCAGATAGTCCGGAATGCCGGCCGGCGTTTCGCTGTCGACATAACCCGGCAGCAGGGGATGATTGACGTGGAGCAACAAGGGCAACAGTTCCAGGAAATCGCGCTGGCGCTGCGACAGCTGAGCCTGGATGCGCTGCAACTGCAGTTTGTGCAGATTCTTGAACCGCTGCACGATGGCCGCAAGGTCTTTCTTGCCGATCTCTTCGCCGGGCCGACCGAAGACGATGGGACGCAGGGGCTCTAGCTTCACTTGTCGGAGGCGCAGACCCGATCCAACAGTTTGCGGGCATCGTCGCCCTGGCGCCAATCGGTCACGGCGAAGTCGATGAACCAACCCTCGGCGCGGCTCGCCAAGGCCACTCTCTCGTGCCCCAATTTAACGGTCAGATCCTCGGCATCCCTCTGCGTCGTTTCCGGCAGTATCAATAGCAAGGTTTCCGCGTCGAGACGTCCGATATCATCCGCCCAGCGCAACTGGCTGTTGAACTCCCGACTGATCTCGCCCAAGGCCTGTCCGGGTTCGGCGAGACCCGCAGGCGGCACGAGGCGCAGGCGGATGACCGAAAACGGGTTGCCGTACCGACGGCTGCGGCTGATCTGATTTTCCAGGGCCAGAAGAATAGCGTTACGGTTCTTGAGGCCCGTTTCCCCGTCGCGATTGTCCAGCGTGTCGACGAGGATCTGCAGGCGTTCGCGTTCGGCCTCCAGTGCGCGCAGGTCGGTGATGTCGTCGAAGTAATACACCTCGGCCTCCCACGCGGGCAAAATCACCCGCCGGCGGCGCAAGTGCCGGCGCGCTCCGTCGGCCAGCGTCAGGGTCAACTCCTCGGCCTGCTCGTCCAACAAGCTGGCGAGGCCTGCGGGCAGTTCCTCCCGCTGCTTGCCGGCCAATGCATCGGGCGCTACGCGCAAGGTTTCAGCCAAGCGCTCGTTGAGCCAGAGTATGCGTCGGGCGCGCACCAGCACCACGCCGAGAGGCGCCTGATCGAGCACATTCAGGATCAATTCGGGATCGGCGGAGGGAAGCTGCGGCATGAGGTCATCGTTTAACGTGGAAACCGACCCCAGGGGGCCCGTAGGTCGTCATCGCGTCGCCAGACCCGCCGGAGAGTTGGATGACACGGATTCCGGCCGCTCCAGCAAGGTGTGGATGGACTGCAACGCACGCTCCATGAAAGGCTTGCGCTCCTGCGGCAGGATGCGGGACTCGCCCCGTTCCATTTCCTTGGCCAGCGTGCGCAAGGACTTCACCGCGGCCTGGATGCCGGACTGGTTGACGAAAATGTAGTAAGAGGTCTTGGGGCTGTACCAGGACAGTTTGACGCGCAATTTTTGGCGCTTGTTCGAGTCGGTGAATTCGAAGGCCATGCCCAGGCGCGCGTTGCGCAACTGTTCGACGATGGCCAGCAAGGCCGGGCTGGCATCGCGCAAGAACAAGGGCTGCCGATTCGACGGGCCCTCGACTTCGACGTCGTTCCAGATCGCCTTGGGCGGCCTGAGTTCAATCTGCTCCACGCCAGGCTGATCCGGTTCGGGCTTAACCGCGGCCTGCGGGCGGGGAGCGACCGCCCGGGCGAGCACCTCCTGCTGGCAGCGGAGCAGTTGTTCCAGTAAGGCATTGGTGTTCACTTCCGGATCGCCGATCAAGGTCAAGCCCGATCGTATGGTCTGCTCCAAATCGGGCAGGTTGGCCCTGACTTTCTGCCGCTCGGCCTCTCCCGCCGGCGGCTCCACGCTTTGTATCACCCGGTCGACCACCGCCAGGGCCTGCTTCCATTCCTCGCTTTCCTCCCCGTTGCGCAAGGCCGTGAGCACCATGAGGTTGGCCCAAGGGCCCAGTAGCAGTTCCTCGGCCGGCTTGGGCAGGGTACGGTTCCAGGTGCGGTCGACGATTTCCTGAGACACCGCCTGTCGCGCCTCCCGCAACCGCTCGCGCCCTTTGGCGGTTTCCACCGTGCGTTTTTCCGCTACTTTGGAACGGCGGTTGAAATGGTCGACGAAGTCGGTGAAATCCTCCAGCAAGGTGTTGAACAGTTCCGTGTTTTCGTCGAACTCGCTCAATATCCGCTCGACCACGCTCTGCATCTTGGCGAACATGCCCTGGTCTTCGTTTTCATCCGGATTGCACAAGGCTCCGGCCTGGGTCAACGCGTTGAGCAGTCGGCGCGCAGGGTGCTTGCTGCGGAAGAAGAACTTCTTGTCCAGCAAGGCGACCTTGAGGATCGGCGTGTGCAAATGACTGAGCAGAGCCTTGACCGAATCGGGCAGGGTCTGATCGTTGAGGATGAACTCGAACAACATGCCGACCAGATCGATGATGTCGGCATCGGCGGCATTGACCTGTTGCTCTTTGACGACATCGGCGAGTCGCGCGAGTTGCTCGGCAAAGGCCTGCTTGACCGTATCCAGGCTCTGGTCCGCCAACTCCCGGCGCGTGCTCGGTGGCACCTTGAGCTGCAGGGTGTTCAAGGAATTCAGCAACTCGGGAATATTGGTCTGCACCGGCGCGGCACTGGCGGCTCCGCCCGCCCCGTCATGCCGACGCGCGAGTATTTCTTGGATGCTGTTGAAGATCTCCCGGTCCAGAGACGATTCCTTCTCCTCGCCGCCGCTTCGCGCCTGCCTCGCCTCCTGCTCGCGCGTGCCGGACACCCGTTCCGGCGCGGCGTGCTCCTCATCCAGGATGTCTGGCTCGGCCGCAGGCTCCGCCGCCTCGGACGGCGGCCTGTAACCGATGGCTTCGAGCGAAAGATGGGGCAATATGCCGGCCCGGATCAGTGTGTCGTTGAAATCCGCATACAGGGTCCCGGCCTCGCACAACACCCCTCGGCCGAATTCGGCGATGAGCGCGATCTTGATCTTGTGGGCGATGGGGAGGTCGAGCAAATCCAGGGCGTTGCGAAAAGCGTCGCAGACCTGGGCCGGAGAACCTGGCAGGGCCGGATTGTACTCACCCAGCTTGACGCCTCCGTTGACGATGGCCAGACGGTGGTTGAGAGCGAATAACTCGGAGGCATAACGCACGTTCGCCGCATGGCAAACACCGCTCCAGGCCAGCGTGATCTCGTAATCTTCCTTGTCGATGAGGCTCAGGTGATCGGACTTGCGCGACACCTCGCCGCTGCGTAGCGGCTCCACGACACCGCGGGCGAAATTGGCGAAACCGCGTGACAGCTCGGAGGAAAACTTCCGTTCGATATCCGCCTGACGCACGAGCAATTCGTGCATGATTTCGAAGCAGTGATTGCGCTCGGCATTGGTTCCGGAAGTTTCCGCAATGCCGAGCATGAAATCGTCTATGTGTCCGAACAAGTCCTGGAAAAGCTTGGTGTAACGCTCCACGATGTTGTCATGGCAAACCTGCATGACATCGCGGTAGCGTGGCAAGGTGCCGTCGGATTCAAGCGCTTGTTCTTGCGTTGTCGTCATTTCCGTCGTGATTGCTGTGAGTCCGGTCGAACCTGCCGAGGCAAGCCGCACCTTGGGTAAACTGCATCAGCCTCTTAGCAAGAGACATTCCATAGTGATCTAGAAACTAGCCTCAGGGTGCGGACTGGGCCACCCCGGATTGTCCGCTGACCGGGTTCAAACCATGGGGATGCAAGATCCCGGTTTGAAAGCCGATAAGCAGGAGGAAAAACAGGGCGATCGACATGCCGATGCGCGCCGTCAGCGCCTTGACCGTGCGCGGTGAACGGTTGCGGTCCTTGAGCAGATAAACCAAGGCCGTGCCCAGACTGGCAACTATCATGATCAACACGAAAACAATCAGGATTTTGGGTAGCATGGCCTGCCTCGCTGAAATGCGGTTGACAATCCAAAGCCGGGGGCCATCAATGAGGCCTTCCGGCTTTCCGAGTGAGCGGACGATTACGTGAAGAAAAAGTATACCTTTAAACCCGGCTGGCTGGCTTCCATTTCTGTCGCTTTGCTGCTACCGCTCTTTATATCCCTGGGTTTTTGGCAATTGCGGCGCGCCGACGAAAAACAAAACCTGATGGACGAACGCATTCGACATGAAAGCGAAGTACCCCTGCAACTGACCGCCGACTTCCCCCTGGAAGGCCACCGCTTCCGACCCGTCACGGTCAGGGGCACGTTCGACGCGACGCACCAACTGCTACTCGACAACCAAATATACAACCACCAACCCGGCTATCACGTCTTGACGCCGCTGCGTCTGCCGGATTCCGATCTGGCCGTCCTGGTGAATCGCGGCTGGATACCGCTGGGCGACCGTCACCGCCTGCCGGAACTCCCCATCGCGCAAATCGAAGTGCAGTTCACCGGCTTGTTGGACCGTTTCCCCCAGGTCGGGTTCAGGCTCGAAGGCGCGGATGTCCCCGCGCCGGGCTGGCCTTCCGTCGTCCAGATCTTGGATGCGGATCGGCTGGCGGAACGGCTTGGTTATCGGTTGCTGCCTTATCAGGTATTATTGCCCGCCGCCGAGGCGGCCGGTTATGTCCGCGATTGGCGCCCGGTGGACTTGCATCCGGAGAAAAGCCAGGGCTACGCCGTGCAGTGGTTTTCCTTCGCCGCTGTCCTGTTCGCCTTGTACCTCTGGTATGGATTCAAAGCCCAGCGCGTCACCCCGCCCGACGCCCCGTAATCACACTCCAACCCGAACTCCACGACTTTTCCGACCGTGACAGACCTACGCCCCCCTTCGAGACGCAACAGTCTCATCGTCCTGGCCATCCTCCTGATCTGCGTGGTGCCTTTCGGCATCGCCTGGTATATGGCCAAGAACCCCGACCTGGTGCACGAGCGGCAGAAGACCAACTATGGACACCTGATCGATCCGGCCATACCCATCGATTACGGGGAACTGCTCGCCCGACCGATCAGCCCGGCCGGGCATCTGCCGGAAGCCAAGGGGCACTGGCTGCTGGTCCAGATCGCGCCGGGCCCGGCCTGCGACGACGCCTGTCGCGCCACCGCCGCCAAAACAGCCCAATTGCGCCTGATGCTGAACAAGGAGATCACTCGGGTCAGGCGGCTGTTGCTGGTCCCAGGACAAGCCGACACGCAATCCCTGCAGGCCTTGATGCAGGCCGACCCCACCCTGCTGGTCGCGGGCATTTCCGACGATCTCCTGAACAGGCTGAAATCGGCCGTCGGCCAGCCGTTGAAGGAAGGCACCATCCTCCTGTTCGACCCCTTCGCCAACCTGCTGATGTGGTACGAACCCGGTTTCGATCCCTACGGCGCCCAGCGCGATTTGCAACGCCTGCTCCGCGTCTCCCAGATCGGTTGATCGCGCCCTACTCTTACGTGAGCCCCTTATGTTCCGACCTTACGCCCTCTTCTGCGTCCTATTGACTCTCAGCATCCTCGCGCTGGGCGCTTATGTCCGCGTCGTCGACGCCGGCCTGGGCTGCACCGACTGGCCGGGCTGCTTCGGCCGCATCATCGTCGACGCCACGCCCCAGCCAGCCACGGCCGACACCGTGCGCACAGTGCTCGCGACCGCCCATCGCCACCTGGCCGAGGGCCTGGGTTTGGCGGTGCTGCTGCTCTTTGCCACTGCTTTTCGGGTCCAGCGGCAACGCCTCGCCACCGTTCTACTGGCTTTCCTGGCCCTGGCGGCGGTCGCCGGACAGGCGTTTCTGGGGCTGTGGGCCGCCGCCTGGCTCGCGGCGCCCGTACGCATACTCGCCCATCTGGCGCTGGGTCTGCTGACCCTGGGCTTGCTTTACCGGGTCTACCTGGGACAGCGCCCCGATGCCGATCGATTGCCGACGCAGGACACCCCCGGCTTGCGCTGGCTGGCGCGGGCCAGCCTGCTGGCCCTGCTGCTGCAGATCGCACTGGGCGGCTGGACCAGCGCGAATTATGCGGGCTTGGCCTGCCCGGATTTCCCGACCTGCCTGGGCTCCTTCAACCCGCCGGTGGATTATGCCGGCGGTTTCACGCCCAGCCTGGCACCCGAGGCGAGCAGCCTGCTCTCCCATTCGGCGCGGGCCGCCATCCACTGGGCTCATCGATTGGGGTCGGTCGCCGTATTCGTGCTACTCAGCATCCTGGCTTTGCTGCTCACCTCCAATCCCAAGATTCCGCGCCTGAGCAAGCCGGGACTGCTGCTGAACTTCCTGCTGCTCGCACAAATCTCCCTCGGCATCGGGGCGATACTGTTGCGCCTGCCCGCGCCCATCGCGGTGGCCCACAGCACCGTGGCCGCCCTGCTGCTCCTCAATCTGCTGCACATCCTGTTCTACCTGCGCAAGCCCGCACCCGCCGAAGCGGCGGCAGGGGCCGAAGCACCGGTGCGGCGCGAGGCCATCGCCCCCATCGCGGAAGTCGTCCTGCCGCCGGTCGAAATACCGCCCGCGGCCCTCGAACCGGCTCCGGCGCTGTTCGAACGCCTCAAGAGCGGCCTGGGCAAGACTCGCGGCGGGCTGACCGGTTTTCTCGCCAATCTGGCACTGGGCAAGAAAGCCATAGACCGCGACCTGCTGGAAGACATCGAGGCCCAATTGCTGATGGCGGACATCGGCGTAAGCGCCACGCAGGAGATCATTGCCGACCTGACCAGCAGCCTGGATCGCCATCAGCTCGACGACGTATCCGCGCTCACCGGCCGGCTGCGCGAGCACTTGTACGAGTTGCTGGAGCCGGTCAGCCATCCCCTGGCGGTCGACACCGCGGCGCACAAGCCGTTCGTCATCCTGGTGGTCGGCGTCAACGGCGTGGGCAAGACCACCACCATAGGCAAGCTGGCCAAGCGGCTGAAGAATCAAGGTCATAGCGTGATGCTGGCGGCCGGCGACACCTTCCGCGCCGCGGCGGTGGAGCAGCTGCAGACCTGGGGCGAACGCAACGACATCCACGTGGTCGCCCAGCACACCGGGGCCGATTCCGCCTCGGTGATCTTCGACGGCGTGCAGGCCGCGCAGTCGCGCGGCGTGGACGTGCTGATCGCGGACACCGCCGGCCGCTTGCACACCAAATCCAACCTGATGGAAGAACTGGCCAAGATCAAGCGCATCATGGCCAAGCTGGATCCGGCCGCGCCGCACGAGGTGCTGCTGGTGCTGGACGCCGGCACCGGCCAGAACGCCATCAACCAGGCCAAGCAATTCAACGAGGCGGTGGGCCTGACCGGCCTGGTACTGACCAAGCTGGACGGCACCGCCAAGGGCGGCGTGATCTTCAACCTGGCCAAGCAGTTCGGCATCCCGGTGCGTTATATCGGCGTCGGCGAGAGCATCGACGACCTGCAGGATTTCGACGCGCGCCAGTTCATAGACGCGCTGTTCGCCGAATAACTCCGCGCTCCGTTTCGACTCCGTGCTGCAATTCACCAAGGTCTGCAAGCGCTACCCGGAAGGCGGCGACGCCTTGAATGGCGTCAGCTTCAATCTGGATCGGGGCGAAATGGCCTTCCTCACGGGACACTCGGGCGCCGGCAAGAGCACCTTGCTACGCCTGATCCCCGTCATCGAGCGCCCCAGCCGGGGGCAAATCGTGCTGGACGGCCAGAGCCTGGCCAAGCTCAGGCCGCGCGACATTCCGCATTTGCGCCGCAAGCTGGGGCTGATCTTCCAGGACTACCGCCTGCTTTACGACCGCACGGTGTTCGACAACGTCGCCCTGCCCCTCATCATCGCGGGCCACAGCCAGCATGAGGTCAGCCGGCGCACGCGCGCTGCCCTGGACAAGGTCGGCCTGCTCAACAAGGAAAAGCGTTACCCTAGAGGCCTATCGGGCGGCGAGCAGCAAAGGGTCGGCATCGCCCGCGCCATCGCCCACAAACCGCCGGTGATCCTGGCCGACGAGCCCACCGGTAACCTGGATCCCGAACTGTCCAGGGAGATCATGGCCTTGTTCCAGGAATTCAACCGGGTCGGCGTAACCCTGCTGATCGCCAGCCACGACCTAAGCCTGATCTCGCGACTGGGCGGCCGCGTGCTGCGCCTGCAGCAAGGCCGACTGCTGGAACCCGAGGCATGAGCAGCAAGGCGCCCACCCGCGAGCATCCGGCGGCGGACAGAACGGTTTCCGTCTCGCTGTGGGAGCGCATCCAGAATTACGGCTTCATGCACGCACACACCTGCGTGGCCAGCCTGGGCCGTATGTATCGCACGCCGGTCGCCAGCGGCATGACCATCCTGGTCATCGCCATCGCCCTCGCGCTGCCGGCCAGTTTCCACGTACTGGTAAAAAACGCCCGCCAGGCCAGCGGCGCGCTGGAAATCAGCAATCAGATCTCGCTCTTCCTCAAACCCGAGCTAGCGGACGAAGCGGGGAAAAAACTGGCCGAAAGCCTGGGCAAACACCCAGATATCGCACTGGCCGAACTGATCACCAAGGAAGCCGGCCTCAAGGAATTCCAGACCTACAGCGGATTCGGCGACGCGCTGCGGGCGCTGGATTTCAATCCCTTGCCGGCCGTGGTCAGCATACTGCCCAAGGCAACGCTGACCCAGCCGGAACAGATCGAGCGCCTGGCGGAGGAACTGCGCGGCTTGTCAGAGACCGATTACGTGCAGATCGACATGGACTGGCTACGCAAGCTGCGCGCCATCATCACCATCGCCCAACGCGGCAGCATCGTACTGGGCATCCTGCTGGGCACGGCGGTCCTGTTCATCGTGGCCAACACCATACGCCTGGAATTACAGGACCGCCGCGAGGAAATCGCCGTCACCCGGCTGATGGGCGCCACCCACCGCTTCATCCGCCGCCCCTTCCTCTACACCGGCCTGTGGTATGGCCTGCTCGGTGGCATCATCGCCTGGCTGCTGGTCAGCTTCACCCTCCTGCTGCTCAACGGCCCGGTGCGCGAACTGTCGACCCTCTACGGAGGCGGCTTCGAACTCGCCTTCCTCAGTCTGGAAGAATCCGCCTGGCTGATCGCCCTGGCCACCGCACTGGGCATCGGCGGTTCCTGGGCCGTCGTACAGCACCACCTCAATCTGTTGGAAGACGACGAACGAAATCCCGCTTGAATTCAGATCGGCCTCCCGACTCCTTGGGGGAGCTTTACCGGCGCGGGGCCGCGAGCCCAAGGATCCTGCGCTATGCGCGGAAGTGGCGAGCCAGGAGCTGGTCACCGCAAGGCTGAAAACCGCCGACCGATCAGGAAGGCAACCCCGAGATTCACGATCCCGTCACAGGGCGAGCTCCGCCCAGATAGCCCGCTTTTCCAGCCCCGGAGCGGCGATCAATCGGCACCCATGGCGGCCTGCCGTGGGTCAGTCGCCCCTGTCCAAACCATCCTCCTCGGCCAGTTCCACTCCGGTAACGCAAACATCACCGTCGTCGATCACCAGGGTCACGGGCGCGAGTTGTTTGCCCTGGCAGGGACCGATGAAACACTTGCCGGTATCGATGTCGAACTGGGCGCGATGCTTGCCGCAGGTCAGGAAGTTGCCGTCTTCGTCCAGAAACTGTCCCGGCACCGTGTCCAAGCGGCTGCCCGCATGAGGGCACACGTTCTCGAAACCGAAAAAGCGGTTGCCCTTGCGGGTCACCAGGATGGGCCAGGGCTTCACCTCGCCGCTCTCGGTCCGTATCGCCAGCCAGAAGCCGCGTGCCTGCTCTTCGTCGATTTCAACGGTACGGCAAACCGCAAATAACTCGTTCATAGTACTTGTCCCACCAGTAATGGACCGCGAGGCGGCTTAAAAAACCGAATCAATGTAAACAAGTACCAGAAGGCAAAAGACATACCGTGACCGCACCGCCATCAATTTCAGCGACTTACGGAATCTCAAAGCGCACGGGATGTAAGAACCCCGACAATGTTTGTCGGGAATAGGCGCAAAAAAAACCAAGGGGAAATACGGGCATCAGCCCAGCGGGGCGGCGCATCGGCCGGTCGGCGCCTTAAGCCAAGCCGAAATAGCGCCCGCATCAGGCCACCGCCTCGGCCTCCCCTACTTCTTCCAAGAGTTCTCCCAGGAACCCACCGCTCTGATGCGCCCATAAGCGGGCATAGAGACCCCCACGGGCCAGTAACTGGGCATGGGCGCCCTCTTCGACGATGCGCCCCTTGTCCATCACGACGAGGCGGTCCATGGCGGCGATGGTGGACAGGCGATGAGCGATGGCAACCACGGTCTTGCCTTCCATCAAACGGTACAGGCTTTCCTGTATCGCCGCTTCCACCTCGGAATCCAGCGCGCTGGTGGCTTCGTCCAGCAGCAAGATGGGCGCGTCCTTGAGCATTACACGGGCGATGGCGATGCGCTGGCGCTGCCCGCCGGACAGCTTCACGCCACGCTCGCCCACATGGGCGTCGTAGCCGATGCGGCCCTTGGGATCGGTCAATCCCAAGATGAAATCATGGGCCTCCGCGCGCCGGGCGGCGGCGATCATTTCCATCTCGCCGGCACCGGGGCGGCCGTAGAGGAGATTGTCGCGCACCGAACGGTGCAGGAGAGACGTGTCCTGCGTCACCATGCCCACCTGGGCGCGCAGGCTTTCCTGGGTGACCTGGGAAATATCCTGGCCGTCGATGAGGATGCGGCCGGCATCCAGATCGTAGAAGCGCAGCAGCAGGTTCACCAGAGTCGATTTGCCGGCGCCGGAACGGCCCACCAGGCCGATCTTTTCGCCCGGGTGGACGCTGAGGTTGAAGCGTTCGAAAAGTTTCGGGCCATCCTTGCCGTATCCGAAGCCCACCGACTCGAAGCGAATCTCGCCCTGTTTCACCTGCAAGGCCAGGGAGTCGGGCCGGTCGGTGACGGCGCGGATCCGGGAGAGCGTGTTCATGCCGTCCTGTACCGTGCCAATGTGCTCGAACAGGCCGGAAACCTCCCACATTACCCAATGGGAGATCCCGTTGAGGCGCATGGCCATGGCGGTGGCGGCAGCCACCGCGCCCACGCCCACCCGGCCTTCGCTCCACAACCACAGGCAGGAACCCGCGGTGCCCGACACCAGCAGCATGTTCAGGGTATGGATCACGATCTGGAAGCGGGTCACCAAGCGACCCTGCCGGTACACGGTACGCAGGAACTCCTCCATCGCGCGGCGCGCATAGGCCGCCTCGCGCCCGGCGTGCGAGAACAGCTTGACGGTGGCGATGTTGGCGTAGGCGTCGGTGATGCGTCCGGTCATCAGGGAGCGCGCATCGGCCTGGCTCTGCGCCACCGACCCCAAGCGCGGCACGAAGAATCGCAAGGTGCCGGCGTACAGCACCAGCCAGATCAGGAAGGGAAACAGCAGCACCGTGTCGAAACTGGCGGCCACCAGCACCATGGTCACAAAATAGATGACCACGAAGACCAGGATGTCGGTGAGCACCAGCACGGTGTCGCGCGCCGCCAGCGCGGTTTGCATGACCTTGGTGGCGACCCGGCCGGCGAATTCGTCCTGGTAGAAGCTCATGCTCTGGCCCAGCATCCGCCGGTGAAAGTTCCAGCGCAGCCGCATGGGGAAATTGCCCAGCAAGACCTGGTGCTTGATCATGGTCTGGCCCGCGATCACCAGCGGGCTGGCCAGGAGTATGCCGGCCAAGAGCAGCAGTTTATCGCGCTCGTCGATCCACAGCCGCGCCGGCTCCACCCGCTCCAGCCAGTCGACGACACGCCCCAGCATGCCGAACAGAATGGCTTCGAACACGCCGATGACGGCGGTGAGCAGAGTCATGGCGGCGATCCAGCGCCTGAGACCTTGCGTGCAGACCCAAAGAAAAGGGAACAATCCGCTCGGCAGGGGCGGAGAAGACTCGGCGGGGAAAGGATTTACCCGTTTTTCAAACCAGTTCAGCATGGAGATTCCGTTTCGGATCCGTTCAGAAGAGAAGCCCGCCTCACAAAATACCGGGCTTGGGCGCTTGCGGATACCGAGCACGCGTGAACCCGCGCCGAAAATTCACCGGTTCCGTGTCTGCCAGGCATGAGCCTCGGCTGGATCGGACGCGTCCGTTTAGGCGGCGGCGAACTCCGGGCGTCTTGCGTTAAGCCTTCTCCGCCACCCGCTGCTCGGCGTTGTACAAGTGGTAGCTATTTCTGCCGGCTTGTTTGGCTGCATACATGGCTTCGTCGGCATGGCGCAGCAAACCCGCGGCATCGGTAGGGTCCTGCGGATAGACGGTCACGCCGATACTGGCGGAAACCTGCAACGTCAGTTCACGTACCACCACCTTACCGGCTGCGGCGTGCAACAGGCGATTAACGACGGGCTGCCAATCATGCGGCGATTCCAGTTCGGTCAATACCGCGACGAACTCGTCGCCACCGATGCGCGCCAACGTGTCCCCTTCGCGCAGGGCGGCTTTCATGCGCTGAGCCAGCGCTATCAACAGCTCGTCGCCGACATCATGGCAATGCTGATCGTTCACCGCCTTGAACCCATCCAGATCGAGATAGACCACGGCGAGCAAACGAGCGTGCCGGTGGCACAGAACCACGGCTTGCCGCAGACGATCGGCCAGCAGCAAGCGATTGGGAAGCCGGGTCAACGCGTCATAATGAGCGGTGAGTTCCAGTTCCGCTTCGTGTTGCTTCAAGTACGTAATATCGGAAAACACTCCGACGTAACGGCTCACCTTACCCGCCTCGTCGCACACCGCCGAGATCGAGATCAGATGGGGATGCGCCTCGCCATTCTTGTCGCGATTCCAGACTTCGCCGCGCCAAGCGCCCGTTTCCCTGAGCGATCGCCACATCGCTTCCGGAACCACGGCCCCATGACGGCCGGCCGATAGCAGTTTGGGCAGATGGCCCAAGACTTCTTCGCGGGTGTAACCGGTGATGTCGGTGAACGCCGGGTTCACATCGACGATGCGGCCCTTGGGATCGGTGATCAGGATGCCCTCCCGGGTATTGGCGAAGACGCTGGCGGCCAGGCGCAAGCGCCCTTCGGCGGAGACATCTTCGGTCACGTCGGTGACGAACCCGTGCCATAGGGTGCTGCCGTCGGCTTCGCGCTGAGGAGTGGCATGCCCCAACAGCCAACGGACATCGTCGTCGGCGAGCATTATCCGGAACCGCTGCTTCCAGACCGTCAAGGATAGAGCGGACTGCTGTATGGAGGCCATGACCGCGGCGTAATCATCCGGGTGCAGCAAGGCATGCACCGGCTGTGCCGTACCTTTTACCGCCTCGGGCTCCAGGCGAAACATTGCGCGCATCGCGTCACTGGCGTAAGGCATATGCGCACTGCCATCGGCACGCACGCGGTACTGATAGATGACGCCGGGCACCTGCGTGGCCAGGTTATGCAGCAAATCGTAACTGACCTGCAACTCGGCCGTACGCTCGGCAATTTGCCGCTCCACGGAGGCATAAGCCGCTTTGGCCCGGTATTCGGACACGCTGTGCGCGGCTAGCTGTTTCGCCAAACCGGTCAGCAGACTCAGTATGGCCGGCAGTTTCTCTTCACTGACGATGGGGACTTCCGCCAGCGCCTTGAAATAGTCAGCCTTGTCGAAACCGAATTCGGCCCTCTGCGCTTCGAAATAATCCGGATCGGGCGGGTTAAGCAGGAACTGCCCTATGAACAGGTTGGCGACATGACGTCCCTCGACCACGATAGGCGAGGCGCAGTCGGTGAGGCCATTGCGGCAGCGATAAAT